>NZ_JBEXSR010000063.1:4079-34914 GCF_040613735.1 Streptomyces sp. NPDC006235 | reverse complement strand
CCGAGCGGTCCTTGGATCAGGCGGGCAGTCGGCCCTTGCTGCGCATGGCGGCACGGACGCGTTCCTCGGCCAGACCGCGGCCTGCGATGTGCGGCGTGGTAGCGCAGCGCCGGGCTTCTTCGAGAACGGTGACGGCGTTGGCGCGCAGCCGCTTGGAGATCGTCTCGAAGATGGTGGGGGTTTCGGGCCGGAAGCCGGAGTAGCGGGCGTCCATGGCGAAGGCGGCGGCGACGACGCCGCCGGCGTTGGCGACGAAGTCGGGCAGCACGGCGATTCCGCGTTCCGCGAGGATGGACTGTGCCAGGGGCGAGGTGGGCAGGTTGGCGCCTTCCACCACCAGCCTGGCCTTGATCCGGTGTGCGGTGGCGTCGTCGATGACGTCCTGCAGCGCCGCCGGGACGAGCACGTCGCAGTCGACGGCGAGTTCCTGGCCAGGCGGTATGTGGGTCCCCTGACGGTGGCGGGTGACGAAGTCGTCGCCGTGCTCCTCCCTCGCCGCCTGCAGGCCACGCACGTCCAGTCCGGAGGGGTCGTGGAGGGCACCCCTCGCGGTGGACACGGCGACGACGGTGGCGCCGAGTTCGGCGAACCGGAGGGCAGCGGCGAGGCCGACGGCTCCGAATCCCTGGAGGGCGACCCTGGCGCCGTTCAGGGGGAGTTGGAGGTACTGGGCGGCCGCGTCGGCGGCCTCGGCGACTCCGAATCCCGTGACGCCGAGCTTGTCGTAGGCGACTCCGCCGAGGTGGTCCGGGGTGCCGACGGCCGCGCCGCGGTCGCCGAGTTCGTCCTGGATGATCGCCGCGTCGTCCTCGGTCAGCCCCATGTCGAGGCCCATGACGTACTCGCGGGGCACCTCGTTGGACAGCGCGCGGGCGAAGGCGCGCAGGATCGCCTCCTTGTCGGGCGAGGCCGGGTCCGCTACGACGCCGGCCTTCGCGCCGCCGTAGAAGAGGTCGACGCTCGCCCATTTCCAGGTCATGACGCGGGCCAGCCGGGCCACTTCGCCGACGGAGACCGTGGGGCTCATACGGGTGCCGCCCTTGCCGACTCCGCGGGCCGTGTTGTCGATGACCAGGACGCCCTTCATGCCGGTGCGCCGGTGGGAGACGACGACGATCTTCTCGGGGCCCCAGTCGTCGACGAGGGAGAGTGCGTCAGTCACGGGTGTGTTCCTCCTGTAGGGCGCGGGCGATGAGTTGGGCGAGGTGGGTGCCGCCGCGGTCGGTTTGCTGGCTGATCTGGGTGCGGCAGCTGAAGCCGTCGGCCAGGACGACCGTGTCCGGTCCGGCGGCACGCACGGCGGGCAGCAGGGCCTGTTCGCCCGCCGCGACGGACACGTCGTAGTGGCCGCGTTCGAAGCCGAAGTTCCCCGCCAGGCCGCAACAGCCGGAATTCAGCACGCTGTTGTCGACACCCATCGCCGCCAGCAGCGCACTGTCGGCCGTGAAGCCGCTGGTGGCGTGCTGATGGCAGTGGGTCTGGCTGAGGGAGCGGGCGTCGAGACGCGGGGGCTGCCAGCCCGGGGTCTGGTGGACGAGGAGTTCGGCGAGGGTGAGGGTGGACCTGGCGAGCGCACGCGCGTCGGTGTCGCCGTCCAGGAGTTCCGGCAGATCGGATGTCAACGCCGCGGTACAGCTCGGTTCGAGGCCCACGACCGGAATGCCCGCGCGTACGGCCGGAGCGAGCGCTCTGGTGGTACGGCGGGCGATACGCCGGGCGATGCCGAGTTGTCCGGTGGTGATCCAGGTGAGGCCGCAGCACTGGGTGCCGTCCGGGACCTGGACCCGGTATCCGGCGTCTTCCAGAACCGTCACACCGGCCTTGAGGACGTCGGGCGTGAAGTGGTTGTTGAAGGAGTCCACCCACAGCACGGCCGGGCCTCGGTGTCCGTCGCCCTCCGGGGTGCGCTCGCGGAACCAGGTCAGGAAGGTGCGGTCGGCGAAGCGGGGGACGTCGCGTTCGGCGGCGATGCCGCCCAGTCGCTTGATCGCCGGTGCGAGGCGGGAGGCGGTGAGCGCGTTGACCAGCCGGGGCATACGGGCGGCGAGCCGGGACAGCAGGGGCAGCCAGCCCATGGAGTAGTGGGAGGCGGGCCTGAGGCGTCCCTTGTAATGGTGGTGCAGGAACTCCGACTTGTACGTCGCCAGGTCCACGCCGACCGGGCAGTCGGCGCTGCACCCCTTGCACGACAGACACAGATCGAGCGCGTCCCGCACCTCGGACGACCGCCAGCCGTCGGTGATGACCTCGCCCTGCGTCATCTCGTACAGCAGGCGGGCACGGCCGCGGGTGGAGTCCTTCTCGTCCCGGGTGACGCGGTAGCTGGGGCACATGACGCCGCCGCTCAGGGTGGCCGTTCGGCATTTGCCGACGCCGACGCAGCGGCGGGTGGCCTTGGCGAAGTCGCCGTCGTCGGCGTGGAAGGGGAAGACCGTGGCCAGGGGAAGGGGGGTGCGGTGGGGGCTGATGCGGAGGTTGCCGTCGATGGGCAGCGGGTCGACGATCATCCCCGGGTTCAGGCCGTTGTCAGGGTCCCAGGCGCTCTTGAACTGCTCGAACAGGGCGATGACGTCGGGGCCGTACATCAGGGGCAGCAGCTCGGAACGGGCCTGTCCGTCGCCGTGCTCGCCCGAGAGGGAGCCGTCGTGGGCCGCGACGAGTTCGGCGGCTTCGGTCAGGAAGGCGCGGAATACGGCGGTGCCGTGTTCGGTGGTGAAGTCGAAGTCGATACGGACATGGAGGCAGCCCTCGCCGAAGTGGCCGTAGACGGCGCCCTGAAGCCCGTGGCGGGCGAGGAGTTCGGTGAACTGCCGTAGGTAGGAGCCGAGCCGGTCCGGTGGGACGGCCGCGTCCTCCCAGCCGGGCCATGCCTCGGAGGAGTCGGGCAGGCGGGTGGCCAGACCGGCCCCGTCCTCCCTGATCCGCCACAGCTGCCGGGCCCGTACGGGATCGGTGACGATCTCGTGGCCGCCGCACCCCGCTGCCGCCACGAGTTCCTCGGCCAGCCGGGGCAGTTCGTCCTCCTGCCCGCCCAGCTCGGCGAACAGCCACGCCTGGGTGCGGGGCAGGGTGTCGATCGTCCGACGTGTCTCCGGCCGGGTGACGATGTCGGTCAGGGACCGGTCGAGCCCTTCCAGCGCCAGCAGCTGGTGCTTGAGGAGGGCGGGGACGGCGTCGGCCGCGGCGACGGCGTCGGGGTAGCCGAGCACGACGAGAGCCCGGGCGGGAGGGGGCGCCACGAGCCGGACGGTGGCGGAGAGGACGACGGCCAAGGTGCCCTCGCTGCCGACCAGGGCCCGGGCGAGGTTGAAACGCCTCTCCGGCAAAAGGTGTTCGAGCGCGTAGCCCGAGACCTGCCGGGGGAACCGGCCCAGTTTCGTCCGCAGGGTCGCCAGGTTTCGCTCGGTCAACTCGTGCAGGGCCGCGATGAGTTCGCCGCGTTCGTCGTCGGCGGCCACGGCCTCGTCGATCTCTGCCCGGGTCATCTCGCCGAGCCTCAGTACCGTGCCGCGGTAGGTGACCACTTCGAGTTCCAGCACGTTCTCCGCGGTGCGTCCCCAGGCGAGGGAGTGCGAGCCGCAGGCGTTGTTGCCGATCATTCCGCCGAGGGTGCAGCGGCTGTGGGTGGAGGGGTCCGCGCCGAAGAGCAGGCCGTGTTCACCGGCGGCCTTCTGCAGTTCGTCCAGGACGATGCCGGGCTGTACCGTCGCCGTTCGCGCGTCGGGGTCCAGTGCGAGCAGGCGGTTGAAGTGGCGGGAGAAGTCCATGACCACGCCGGAACCGACGGCCTGGCCGGAGGTGCTGGTGCCCGCGCCGCGCGAGGTGATCGGAACGCCCAGGCGGCGGCAGACGGCGAGCGTGTTGAGCACGTGCCGGCGCTCGCGGGGGAAGACCACGGCCAGCGGTGTCCGACGGTAGTTGGAGGCGTCGGCCGAGTACTGGGCCCGGCGTCCCGCGTCACCGTGCACCTCGCCGCAGTCGCCTCGGGTGAGCGCCTCGGTCACGGCAGCCGCGTCGAGTCGTTCCTGGCCCTGCGCTGTCGCTATCACCGCGGTTCGCTCCCTCTCACTCGGCTACCTCGCGAGAGCCACGATCTGTGCCGGCACGCCCCTCCCACAAGACCCAGCAGCACGACAAAAAGAGCCATGCAGGGCAAGCAATGCTTATGCTGTGACTCGATGTCCGGCAGAAGGAGTCTCTTGCTCAGACCGCAGCATCTGCTCACCTTGAGGACCGTCGTACGCACCGGCTCGTTCGCCCTCGCGGCCCGCGATCTCGGCTACACCGCTTCCGCGATCTCCCAGCAGATCTCGGCCCTGGAGAAGGACACGGGGCTGGTGCTCTTCGAGCGGGAGGCGCACGGCATCCGACCGACCGCGGCAGCCCACCGCCTGGTCGAGTTCAGCGTGCCGGTGCTCGCCGCCATGGACGACCTCGGCCACCAGGTGCACCAGCTCGCCACCGGTGCCACCGGCCGACTGAGACTGGGCAGCTTCGCCACGGCTGGTGTCCGGCTCATACCGCCGGCGCTGTCGGCTCTGACGGCAGCCCACCCACGGGCGCAGGTCCAGTTGGAGGAGGGCGAGCCGGAGGAACTCGTCGCCGCGGTGAATGACGGCGATCTCGATGTGGCGCTGGTCTACGAGTACGGGCTCAGCCCCCGGCAGTGGCCGGACGGTCTGGCCCTCCACCATCTCGTACGCGAGGACCTCGTCCTGCTCAGGGCCCGCGACAGCGGCCTGAGCGCACGCCTGGCCGGGCTGTCGCAGGCCCGCTGGATCACCAGCAGGGAGGGCACCGCCGGTGACCTTTCACTCACCCGGCTGTGCGCGACGGCCGGCTTCGAGGCCGCGGTCGCCTTTCGCAGCAACAACTACGACGTCGTACGGGAGTTGGTGTCCGCCGGTCTCGGCGTGGCCGTCGTGCCGGGGCTCGCTCATTCGCCCAGCGAGGCGGTGGAGGCGACACGGCTTCCGCAGCGCTCGGCCTTCCGCCGCGTGATGGTTCTGCACCGCAGCGAGAACAGCAACCCGCTGCTCGGCACGGCCATCCGCTCCCTGCGCAGTGCGGCGCCGGTCGCGGAACCGTTTGTTCACCCGGCCCAGGACGAACAGGCGGGGTAGCCGGCAGCGGCGGACGTGGCTCGCCGGCCACGCCCGGCATCGCCGCGGTGTCAACCCGGCCCGAATTCTCCGGATGCACCTCCAGGCGGACCGCTGGGATGCACCGCCGACGGCCGCCCCGGACAGGCCGGCGAGCAGCGCGGAGCCCCGGGAAGGGGGGGACCTTGAGCGAGGACGGGTCGCTCGCTCGCACTCGGACCGGTCTGCGCCCGGTGGACCCAGAGTTCCGTGGGTGCCGTCAGGACTCTGGCATGGCAAACCGTGCCATGTTGCCCATGCGGCGCTGGCTGTTGGTGACCACGCGGGTCGCCTCCGCGAGGATCGCACGGTCGACCGGCGGGACGCGTTCCAGACGGACGACGTCGGTCGGAGTCCGGCCGGCCGTCGTCTGCTCCATCTGCCACGCGAGTCTGATGCCCTGAACGGCGTCGAAGGCATCGGCGAGTGCGACGGCGTCGGACTCGCTGAGCATGGCGGATCCGCCGGCTGCCAGAAGCCGCTGGTCCGTCGGCAGCGCCGTCGAGCCCACGCTCAGGGCGGCCCAGCGCGCGATGTTGGCGATCGGAACGAGGAACTGGGCCTTCAGATCGACCTTCTTCCTGCGCCACGGGGCCGGGCGGCTGCTCTGCGCGATCGATGCCGCCAGCAGCATGGACATCGTTCGCGGATGCATCCGGAGGTCTCCGAAGACCCGGGCGACTTCGGGCAGTCCGCGATCGCCGTGGATTGGCCGGCCGTCGATGAGCAGGCAGGTCATGATGACGGCGTCGCCGGCTTCGGGTGCGGTGATCCACTCCCGGCCCGCACGGGCCCAGTCCCCGTGGGTCCGGGCGAACTTCGGGTTCACCGGGCTGACCCCGTGTCGGTCGTGCGAGAGGCCGGCCTGCTCCAGCACTTCGGCGACCTTCAGGAACATGGGCTGGTACTTGGCGATCTCTGCAGCGTCGAGAGCGTTGTCGAAGGATGCCGCCGCGTCGAGGTCCGACGACAGCAGGGCCTCCCGACGCCCGTTGCTGCCCAACGAGAGCCAGGTGAACGCGTCGGGCCGCAGATGCGGATACTGCTCCGAGATGAGCTCGATGGTCCGTCGTACCGCGGCGTCGATGATGGCCGAGTGGACGGTGATGATACGGCTCGGAGCCAGTCCCTTGGCCATGAGGCCGGTCAGCATGCCCGGCACGCTTCGGTAGCGGTCCTTCAGGTCGTCGACCGTTTCGGCCCGGTGGATCTGCTCGTGCAGCGAGGCTCCGGCAGTGGTCGACGAGACGACGAAGTCGCGTGCGGCGACGGCGCCCCGGAGCTGGCCGGCACGGTCGGTGACGAGCACGACGTCGCCGTCGGACTCCAGCACGGTGATGAGGGCCTCGGCGGCGGAGGCGCCCAGCCGGATCGACGGTGCGTCGACCTGCATCACGGTGCTCACCGCTTCGGTGACCGGCGACGCCGAGGCCACCGCACGCCGGATACCGGCATCGGTGAGGATGCTGTGGCCGCCGTTCTCCTGCCGGACGGCGACATAGGGCAGCCCCGTTTCCTCCATCCGGGCCGCCGCCTGCGCGATGGACGTGGTCGGTTCGACCAGCAGGGGCGGCGTCCCGATCAGGTCGTCGACGAGGGTGTAGGTCGGGATCGATCCGTGCGCCATCATCCGACGGCTCATGTCGACTTCCCGCGCGAGCAGTTGGGCACCGTGACGCGTCGCGAACACCGGATCGACCAGGTCGGGGTCGAGGCGTACGACGACGGTCTCCCCGGACGCCTCGACGCGCGGGCCCACCGCCTCACCGAGCAGGGTCGCCACGTACCCGAACATCTCGGTCGGGCCGAGGTGGTAGGCGGGCAGCTCCCGGATGCGGTCGGGGTTCGTCCAGACGGAGACCCGGCCGTGCCACACGACGTGGAGACCGCGCTCGGGCCGGGCGAAGGCGTCGATGATCACTTCGCCCGTGCCGTAGGACGTCACCGTGGCACGCTCGGCCGCACGGGCGAGGCGCTCCGTGTCGAGGGTGTCGAGCGGCGGGCAGAGTCTCAGGAACTCCACCAGCGAGCGGACATCGACCGGATGGGCGGGATTCATCGTGGGCTCCTCGGAACGAACGGGCGACGGGAGATCGACGACCGGGCGGCCCCACGGGATCGCGGGGCCGCCTCACCGACGGGGAGTGCTGATCGGGAGCGACGCCGTTCACGCCATGGCGGCGGCCTCCTGCTCCGCCCGCTGATGGGCCAGAACATGGCTGAGTTCCTCCGTCGGGCCGCCCGATCGCACCGCCCAGACGAAGCTGCCGGCGGCGATGAGGGCCATCACGATCAGGTCGGTCGGACCGTCGATCGCGGGACTCTCCATCGGGCCGTACTCGCCGAGGTACGAAACGAGCAGCATCGCGAGGAAGGTGCCGACGATCCAGAGGCCGCTGCGCACATGTCGCCGGCCCTCGGCCGTGCTCACGGCGTAGAGCCCGGCCAGGAAGGCGGCGACGGCCACGGTCATCGCGGTGAAGTACACGGGGAAGCTCCACCCGTCGGCGGCCTGCTTCTGATCACGGTTGAACAGCCAGCCACCACCGACCGCGATGAAGATCCAGGCGACGCTGAACACCCCGGACACCACCCAGCTGCCCACGGCCTTGCTCCAGCCGTGCTGCACGCTGTTGTACGCGCCGTAGACCGGCAGGGCGAGGAACACGATCGTGAACAGGTTGATCAGGGAGACCCAACCCGCGAAGTAGATGAGCATCAGGCTCGCGACGAAACCCGCGATCGCCCAGAAGTACGCCCACTTGACGCGGACCGGGCGGTGCATGTCAGGTGCGGTGCGCCGGAGAACCATCATCACCGGGCCTCCCATGACGTAGGACAGCGTGAGCGCGACCGACACCTGGGAGACGAACGAGTACCAGCTCGGCGCCGGGAAGAAAAAGAAGAAGCCGAGCACCGTGCACACCAGGAGTCCGACGATCGGCGTGCCGTACTTGTTGATCTTCTGCGCGCCCTTGGGCAGCTCACCGTTGACCGACATCGAGTACACCGAGCGAGCGCCGATGCCCAGCCACACCCAGCCGGTCGCCGCCGGTGAGAGCGCCGCGTCAGTCAGCAGAATCGTCGCGAACCAGGCGAAGCCGGCTGCCGTGACGGCGTTGAGCAGCGGGGAGGACGCCCAGTCGCCGGCCATCAGGCCGGTCCAGTCGCCGGGGGCGACTCCCGCGTCGTTCCAGTTGAGGGCCCCGAGGAAGCCGACCTGCAGCACGACGTAGATCACGAGTGGAATGAGCAGGCCGCCGACGATCATCGCGATCGGGATGTTGCGCTGCGGGTTGACCGCCTCACCGCCGAAGTCGAGGATCTGCCGCAGTCCCGAGTAGGCGAACACGATGCCACCGCTCGCCAGGGCCCCGAAGATCGCGCCGGACCCCTGCGGCGCGAAGCCGCCGCCGATCGTGAAGTTGGCCGACGAGAAGGCCGTGAACATCAGCACGGCGGTCACGATCGGGATGACGAGCTTCCACACCGTGACCCACTTGTTCGACTCGCTGAGCAGCTTGGCGCCCATCGAGTTGAGGAAGAAGAACACGAACAGCAGGCCGAACCCGACGAAGATGCCCGTCGGCCACGACAGCACCATCGTGCCGCCGCTCTCGGTGAGCCAGCCCAGTTCGGGCCAGTGGCCGCCGACGTAGGTGATGACCGCCTGCACCTCTATCACCGGCAGCGCCAGCGTGGCTATCAGATAACCCCAGCCGTTGAAGAAGGAGAGGAAGGCGCCGTGCGTGAGCCGCGGGTAGCGGACTCCGGCGCCCGACCTCGGCATCATCGTGCCGAGTTCCATCCAGGTGACACCGATGACGGCGAAGAAGACCGCGCCGAGAACCCAGGTGATGATCGAGGCCGGCCCGGCGATGCTGGCGGCGGCGAGCGTCGCTAGCAGCCAGCCGGACCCGATCTGGACGCTCACGGCCAGGGCGATCAGCCCGACGAGGCTGATCTGCTTCTTCAGGTGCGCATCACTGGCCTCGTACGCACCCTCGACCGGCATCGGTGGCTGTGTGTCTCTCACGATGACTCCTTTGTCCATTGCGCGAGTCGATTGCCTTGTCGACGCCAGGGCAGCGAAGGTCGGCAGCACCCATCCATGGCGCGCAGATTGTCGGACAATCTTGCGGGAAATTACGCCCCAGGCAGGTCCGGGTCAACAGGTGCGGCAGAATCTGTTGCAGATTGTCAGACGACCAAGTGTCGCTGATCTCAGTGTGCGGAGCCCGCTCCCGCGGAGGCACTCAGGATGTCGACGAAGGCGGCCACCGTCGGCCGTTGCGCGGCGAAGGAACGGAACACCACCACGATGTGCCGCTCCATGGTCTCGTGCAGATCGAGCACATCGAGGCGGGACGGCCGCAGTCGCAGCATCAGATCCGTCACCACACTGACCCCGACGCCGGCCTCGACCAGGGCAAGGGTGGCGGCCGTGTCCGTCACCTCGTGCAGGACCTGGGGCTCGAAGCCGGCCCGGCGGCACGCGGTGAGCACCGCGCGGCCGTAGTAGCTGCCGGTGGACGGCATGATCCACCCCTGGTCGCCGGCGTCTGCGAGGGAGATACTCCGCCGCCCCGGCAGGGCACCGACGGGCACCGCGAGCGAGAAGCGCTCCCGGGACAGCTCCCGCACGCGCAGGGACGGATCGCGCGGGATGGGCACGTCCGGGTAGTCGAGGCCCAGCGCCAGATCCACGGTTCCACCCGCGACCGCGTCGTACACCTCGTCCACGTCCATGTCCCGGCTGCGCACGGTGACATCGGGATGCTTCTCGCGTACCTGCCGCAGGGCGGGCGGCAGGATCTCGGCGGCGGCCGTGGCGAACAGCCCAACCCGCAGCGTCCCGGAGATCTCGTTGCGGGTGCGCTCCAGCGCTTCGACGGCCTCGGCCTCGGTGGTGAGGATGCGTTCGGCGTGCAGGGCCAGCGTCGTCCCGGCATCGGTGAGTTCCACGCGGCGGCCCACCCGCCGCAGCAGCTGCATCCCGGTGGCCTTCTCCAGCGCGGCGATCTGCTGCGACACCCCTCCGGGGGTGTAGCCCAGCGCCTCCGCGACCGCGGTGACGGTGCCGCGCCTGGTCAGTTCCACCAGCGAACGCAGCTGCGCACTCGTCCAGTCCATATAGGAACCCTAAAAGATCAGAAGCAATAACCGTTGATAGACGTCAACGGTTGGCTTACTACACGATGAGGCACAGACAGCTGATCGGCATCGCAATGCACTGACAGCCCCTCCGCTCCGCACAGGGGCGGCTCCTGGAAGGGAGTGGCCTGTTGTCCTCCTCCGTCTTCCGTACGGTTCCGCACACCGCCGACGTCGTGATCATCGGTGGCGGTGTGATGGGTGCGAGCGTCGCGTTCCACCTCGCCGAGGCCGGTGTGCGGAACATCGTCGTCATCGAGCGCGGTGAGCTCTGCTGCGGCAGCTCCGGCAAGCCGATCGGTGGTGTGCGCGCCCAGTTCTCCGACCCGCTCAACATCGAACTCGGCAGCCGCAGCCTGCGCGCCTACCAGGACTTCCCCCACCGGCCCGGCACCGATATCCAGCTCGACAACGTCGGCTATCTCTTCCTGCTCGACAGCGAACATCAGGTGGCCGACTTCGAGGCAGGCGTCGAGCTCCAGAACAGCCTGGGCGTGGCCAACCGCATGGTCGGCCCCGACGAAGCGCAGCGCCTGTGTCCCTACATCAGCACCGACGGCCTCCTGGCCGCCGCTTACTCCCCTGCCGACGGACACGCCCGCCCCGCCCTCGTGGTGGAGGGCTATGCGCGGGCCGCTGCCCGGGCCGGCGTCACCATCGTCACCCAGACCGCGGTCGCGGGCATCGACACGGCCGGGGACCGCATCACCGGTGTGCACACCAGCCACGGGCGTATCGCCTGCGGCGCCGTCATCTGTACGGCGGGCGCCTGGTCGGGCCTGATCGGCGAGATGGTCGGCGTCAACCTTCCCATCCGGCCCGTGAGGCGGCAGCTGGCGTTCACCGCGCCGCTCACGCCGCCCGCGCCGCGCATCCCGTTCACCATCGACTTCTCGTCGTCCGCCTATTTCCACAACAGCGACGACGGGCTGCTGTTCGGGCTGGCCGACCCCGACGAGAAGGACGGCTTCGACACCACCTGGACCCCGCAGTGGCTGGAGCTGTTCCGCACCGTCGCCCGTCGCCGCGCCCCGGCCCTGGCCGGCATGAAGACGGTCGGCGGCTGGGCCGGCCTCTACGAGATCACGCCCGACCACAACGCGCTGATCGGCCGCTCCGGCGAGCTGCCCAACTTCCTTTACGCCGCCGGGTTCTCCGGGCACGGCTTCCTGCAAGCACCCGCCGTCGGCGAAGTGCTGCGCGATCTGTACCTGGAGCGCGAGCCGTACACGGACATCTCCCCACTCAGTGCCGACCGGTTCCGCCACGGCGCCGAGATCCGCCCCGAAGCCCACGTGGTCTGAACCCCGACCTCCGACCGAAAGGCCGAACCATGTCGACGATCAGCCAGTGGCAGCTGCGGGCCGCGTTCGCGGCTCGGCTGTCGCAGATGTACGGGCAGGAGGTGCCCGCCTACACCACGCTCGTGGACGTCTCGCGGGAGGTCAACGAGGACGTCCTGCGCGCGCGGGGAGCCGACGCCGAACGTCTGGGGTCCATCAGCCGGGTGACCGCCGAGCGGCACGGCGCCATCCGGGTCGGCACACCGCGGGAACTGGAACAGGTCGCCCGCGTCTTCGCCGCACTCGGCATGTACCCGGTCGGCTTCTACGACCTGCGGGAGGCCGCCGCCAGTGCGGTCCCCGTCGTCTCCACCGCCTTCCGGCCGGTCGACGGCGAGGAACTGGCCCGCAACCCCTTCCGCGTGTTCACCTCCATGCTCACCTCGGCCGACCCCCGCTTCTTCACCCCCGACCTGCGCGCACGCCTGGAGACCTTCCTCGCCGGCCGCGAACTCTTCCCGCCGGAACTGCTCGCCCTGGCCGACCGGGCCGCCGCCGAGCGGGAACTGCCGCAGCAGGAGGCCGACCGGTTCCTGCGGCTCGCCGTGCAGGCCTTCGAACTGTCCGCGGAGCCCGTCGACCGCGCCTGGTACCAGGAGTTGGAGCGGGTCTCCGCCGTCGCCGCCGACATCGGCGGCGTCCGCAGCACCCACATCAACCACCTCACCCCGCGCGTCCTGGACATCGACGATCTGTACCGCCGTATGACGGACCGCGGCATCGAGATGATCGACACCATCCAGGGACCGCCGGCCTGGAAGGGCCCCGACGTCCTGCTGCGGCAGACCTCGTTCCGCGCCCTGGCCGAACCCCGCGCGATGCGCCTCGCGGACGGCAGCGTCGAAAGCGGCGCGCTGCGGGTCCGCTTCGGTGAGGTGGAAGCGCGCGGCATCGCCCTCACCCGCAAGGGCCGCGCCCTCTACGACGACCTCCTCGGCCGCGTCGACCAGGCGTCGAGGAATTCCGCCGAGGACCGCGGCGAGATCGCGCGGGCCGTCTGGGAGCAGCACATGCCGGGCAGCGAGGAGGAACTGGCCGCCCAGGGACTGGCCTACTTCACCTACGTACGCGCGGAAGGCCGGCCCCGCGACGGCGGCGGGCCGCCCGCAGGTCTCACCGAACTGGTGCGGCAGGGCTGGGTGCGCGCCGAGCCGATCGTCTACGAGGACTTCCTGCCCCGCTCCGCCGCCGGCATCTTCCAGTCCAACCTCAGCGGCGAGGGCACCCGCGACAACGACCAGGAAGGCACCGCGTACGACGCGGCCTGGTTGTCCGGCGCCATCGGCCGCGACGTGCTGGACCCCTACGCGCTCTACGCACAGCAGCAGGACCGCTCCCTCGCCCAGGTCGCCCGCGCACTCGACCTCACCCACGCCCTCGGCTGACCCTCACACCCTTCAAGGACCACCATGACCAGCACCGCACTGCCCACCACCGACGACCTGCGTGCCCGCGCCCGCACCGCCCTGCAGAACATCGGAGTCGACGTCATCGAGGGCGCCGGCCTCCATGCCCGCACTCCCATCACCGGCGAGAACCTCTTCGGAGTGAAGGCCGCCACCACGACCGAAGCCGAAGACGCCATCGCGGCCACCCGTACGGCCTTCCTCACCTGGCGCACCACGCCCGCGCCGCGCCGCGGTGAACTCGTGCGCCGCCTCGGTGAGTTGCTGCGGCAGCACAAGAGCGACCTAGCGGACCTGGTCACCATCGAGGCGGGCAAGATCCGCTCCGAGGCGCTCGGTGAGATCCAGGAGATGATCGACATCTGCGAGTTCGCGGTCGGTCTGTCCCGGCAGCTCTACGGCCGTACGATCGCCTCCGAACGCCCCGGCCACCGTCTCGCCGAGACCTGGCACCCCCTCGGCGTGGTCGGTGTCATCTCCGCCTTCAACTTCCCGGCCGCCGTGTGGTCCTGGAACACCGCCGTCGCCCTCGTCTGCGGCGACACCGTGGTCTGGAAGCCCTCCGAGCTGACCCCGCTGATCTCCCTCGCCTGCGACCACCTGCTCGCCCGGGCCGCCGACGAGGTCGGCGCGCCCCGCGACGTGCACCGCCTCCTGCTCGGCGACCGCGCGGTCGGCGAGAAGCTCGTCGACGATCCCCGCGTCGCCCTCGTCAGCGCCACCGGCTCCACCCGCATGGGCCGCGAGGTCGGCCCCCGGGTCGCCGCGCGCTTCGGCCGCAGCCTGCTCGAACTCGGCGGCAACAACGCCGCGATCGTCGCTCCGTCCGCCGATCTGGACCTCGCCGTCCAGGGCATCGTCTTCGCCGCGGCCGGCACGGCGGGGCAGCGCTGCACCACCCTGCGCCGCCTCATCGTCCACCGCGACATCGCCGACACGCTCATCGAGCGGCTGACCTCCGCGTACCGCAAGCTCCCCATCGGCGACCCGTTCGACGACACCACCCTGGTCGGCCCGCTCGTCTCCACCACCGCCCTCGACTCCATGACCGACGCCGTCACCCGCGTCCAGGCCCAGGGCGGCAAGGTCCTGGCCGGCGGCAACCGGCGCCTGACCGAGGCCGCGCCCTCGGCCGCCTACACCGAGCCGGTTCTCGTCCGCGTCGACGAGCAGACCGACGTCGTACGGGAGGAGACCTTCGCGCCGATCCTGTACGTCCTCACCTACGACACCCTCGACGAGGCGATCGCCCTGCACAACGACGTCCCGCAGGGCCTGTCCTCCAGCATCTTCACCCGCGACCAGCAGGAGGCCGAGATCTTCCTGTCCGCGGCCGGCTCGGACTGCGGCATCGCCAACGTCAACATCGGCACTTCCGGGGCCGAGATCGGGGGCGCGTTCGGCGGTGAGAAGGACACCGGCGGCGGCCGTGAGTCCGGCTCCGACGCCTGGAAGGCCTACATGCGCCCGGCCACCAACACCATCAACTACTCCAGCGAGCTGGCTCTCGCCCAGGGGGTCAGCTTCCTCTGATCGAGCCCGGGTGAACGCACCGTTCAGGGGGATGCCGGTGGCGGCATCCCCCTACCCCTCGTCGGCGGTGCGCTGCCGCTCGGCGATCATCTCCAACAGCTCGTCGGCGCTCGCCCGGGTGTGGCGCTCGACTTCGGCCGCGATGGTGTCGGGGTCGCCGCCGAGGATGGCGTCGATGAGGCGTTCGTGGACGTGCAGGGCGCGGTCGGGATCGGAGCGGGTGCTCTCGTCGACCGTGATGGCGAGGTTGATCTGGGCCTCCACAGTGGGCCAGATCCGCTTCAGCATGGCGTTGTCGGAGGCGTCCCAGATGGTGCGGTGCAGGGCGATATGGGCCTGGTGGAGACGTCCGGAGTCCTGCGCCCGGTGTGCTGCCCGGTACTCGTCCCAGACACTCCGCAGCTGCCCCCGGCGGGACCCGTCCGGGTCGTCGGCGAGGGCGCGCGCGGCGAGGGTCTCCAGGGCGACCCGGACTGCGGCGGTGTCGGCGATGAACTTCTCGTCGATGGCGGTGACGATGACGCCGCGGTAGGGCTGCTGTTCGAGGAGCCCTTCGTGGATGAGCTGGTAGATGGCCTCGCGCAGGGTGGGCCGGCTGACGCCCAGTTGCGACGCGATGTGGACCTCGCGCAGTGGCTGCCCGGCCTTGAGCTCGCCGGCCATGATCGCCCGGCGCAGCTCGTCCACCACCGCGTCCCGGCGCGTCTGGGTGCTGACCGGCCTGGGGCCGGCGGCCTGGGCAGCGTGCTCGCTCATAAGTCCTCCGCAGATTGTCAGACTGCATTCTAGAGGGAGGTCAGGCGCGGAGGCCCGCGCCCGGCGGGCGGCTGCCACTGCGGGTTTCAGGCACCGTACTCGGTGACGCGCTCGGCCCTGATGGTGACGACCACCCGGGGTGTCGTAGCGGTCTCCTGCCAGGGCCGGCCCTCGTACTTGTGGGAGAGCTCGTCGATCAGCTCCGGCCCGCCGTCCCGGGTCATGGTGGCCGGACCGCGGACCACAACATAGGCGTACGGATTGCCTTGGTCGGCGATCAGGACACTGGCCCGCGGATCGCGCAGCAGGTTGAGGTGTTTGACGCGGCCCTCGACGGTGGAGAAGGCGATGCCGTCGTCGGTGGCCTTCACCCACACCACGCTCTGCTGGAGCAGACCGTCCTTGCCGATCGTGGCGATCGTCGCGTAGTTCGGTCCGGAGGCCAGATTGCGTGCGAACTCGGTGAGCCGGGACATGTGCGAGAGCCTTTCAGGTGGGGGATGGGGGCGAGGACGCGGACGCAGCCCCGCTCGGACCGGCGCGGCGGAATCCGGTCCGGTGCGGTGAGCGGGGCTGCCGTTCCAGCAGGGTGATCAGAAGCGAACAGCGTCGATGAACGCCTGAAGCCCTGGTGTCTGCGGGTCGTTGAAGGCCTGCTCCGGTGGCACGTCCTCCTTGATCAGGCCGTCCTCGAAGAAGCAGATGCGGTCGGCGGCCTTGGAGGCGAAGGCCATGTCATGAGTGACGATGCCGCAGGCGATGCCGTCCTCCTCTTTGAGCTTGGTCAGCACGCCCAGCACCTCAGCCGCCACGGGCGGGTCGAGCGCGGAGGTGATCTCGTCGCACAGCAGCAGGCGCGGTCGCATCATCAACGCCCGGGCGATGGCGACACGTTGACGCTCACCACCGGACAACTGGGTGCAGCGGCTGCGCAGATGGTGGGCCATGCCCACGTCGGTCAGCGCCTGTTCGGCCCGTTCCAGCAGTTGGGCCTTGGACTCACCGAGAGCCAGGCGGGGAGCGATGGTGAGGTTGTCCAGGACGTTCATATGGGGCCACAGGGTGTAGCTCTGGAAGATCATCCCGACCTGGTTGCGGAGTTCGTTCCACGCCTCCTGGTACTCACCGTCGCGTACGACGGCCTGCCCGGCGAGGTCAATGTCCCCGGCGTCCGGCTCCTCCAGGCCGGCGATCACCCGCAGCAGGGTGCTCTTGCCGGAGCCGCTCTTGCCGATGAGGACGGCGATCTCGCCGCTTCCGATGCGGAAGTCGGCCTCCTTGAGGACAGGGCGGCCGTGGAAGGACTTGCACACCCCGCGGGTGCGTACGAACGCACCGTCGGGCCCTGCATCGGTGTACGCGTCCGTGACCGTGTCCGATGTTGTGTCGAGGGTCGGGCTGGTCTCTGTCATCGTGATCAGACACCTTCCGGCTTGAGCAGGGACTTGAGAGCGGGGTTGGCCAGGGCGGGCGGCCGCTGTCCGGGGCGCAGCCGGGCGAGGGTGCCGCGCAGCCCCGACGCGGGTGGCGGTGCGCCCCGCGAGCCGCTGGTGAGCAGACGCCGCTCGATATAGCTGGTGAATAGGGTGGCCGGGAAGGCGATCGAGAAGTAGATGAGGGCGACCAGGGTGAAGATCTCCATGGGCCGGTAGGTCTGGCTGGCGAGGATGTTGCCCTGGAAGGTCAGGTCCGCCTGGCCGAGTGCGGAGATCAGGGAGGTGTCCTTGAACATGCTCACGTTCAGGGACAGGATGGTGGGGATCTGCTGGCGGAAGACTTGCGGCACGATGATGTGCCGCAGGATCTGCGCCCGGTTCATGCGCAGCATGTGTGCCGCCTCGATCTGCTCGACGGGCACGGACTGCATGCCGGCGCGGTAGGTCTCCGACATGAACGCGGTCAGGTGCGCGGTGAGCGCGATGGTGATCGAGAGTTCACCGGGCAGGTCGACGCCGAGGAGTGCGGGAAGGGCGTAGAACACCCATATCAGCTGGATCAGCAGTGGCGTACAGCGGAACACCTCGATGTAGAGCTGCGCGGGCCAGCGGATGACCTCGATCTTCGACATGCGGGCCACGGCGAGCGGGAAACCGAGGACGGCGCTCGCGACGATCACGATCGTCGAGATCTTCAGGGTCAGCCACAGCCCGTCGAGCAGAGTGGGCAGCGCGGGGCCGATGACGCTCAGATCGAATTCATAGGCGAGGTTCACGGAATTCGTCACGGACTACCTCCGGGAGGACGCGAGACCCGGTCAGGACTTGATCTCGAGGTCGCCCAGGGCGTCCACGTCACGGTATCCGGCCTCCGCGAAGGCCCGGTCGATCTCACCACTGGCCACCGAGTTGTCGACCGCGACGTTGAGGATCTCCATGGAGCGGGTGTCGATGCCGGAGGGAACACCGTAGGCCACGTGGTGCACGAAGATCGCCGGGTCGGGGACGACGATGCCCAGCGACTTATCCTTGGTCGCCATGTCCACGGCGCTGCCCAGGTCGGCGAAGATGCCGATGGCCTTGCCCGCCTTCACGCCCGCGGCCGCGTTCTGGTAGGTGTCCACGCGCAGTTCCTTGGCCTCGGCCTTCTGAAGCGCCGCGTCCAGCGCGGAACCCTGCGTGGTGGCGATGGGCTTGTTCGCGTCGAGGATCTGCTTGCTGCTCGTGTAGTCGCTGTCCCGCTGCACCAGGAACACACCCGGGTAGGACCACGAGCCATGGGTGAAGCGGATCGCGAGGCTGCGCTCGACGGTCTGGTCGAGGTCGGCGGCGACGTCGTACTTGTCGGCCTGGAGCCCGGCGACGATGTTCTGCCAGGTGGTCGCCACCGTCTTGACCTTCACGCCGATGCCGTCCGCGAAGTTCTCCAGGGGAATCAGGTCGGGTCCGCTGCATGTGCCGTCCGACTTGACGACGATGGTGGGCGGGGCGTCGGCGCAGCCGACCCGCAGCACGCCCGCCTTCTTGATCTTGTCGACCCAGGCGGCCTTGCCGGTGTCACCGGAACTGGCGACGGTCTGGGTCGAGCCACCGTCCGAGCCGGCCTTCCCGCCGAAGTAGCCAGCCAGCCAGGCCAGGATGAGAACTCCGACCACGTAGAAGGTGTATCTGCTCTGTTTGGTGAGGGCCATGGCTGGTGCTCCAGTGCTAGGGAGTGGGTGGCGCGACATGCGGCATGGGGGATTTGCGCGATGCGGGATCTGCGGGTTCGTGCTCCGCAGTGAATGAGCGGACTTGGGTGACGCGGTAGCGCCCCCGCGATCGGCGCCGCTTGAGTCAGGACGCTCCCTCAGAGAGCCGTCCGGAGATTGTCTGACAAGCGGCGAGATGCCGGAAGGCTAGGGACGCGCCACCACCGTGTCAATAGCCGAAATCGTGATGTTCCGATACGGCGATCAGCCCGCCCGGCAGCCCGCGACAACGGGCACACATCCGACGGACAGTGACGTTGACCTGCCGTAAGGAACGAACCGAAGCCGCTCCCGCGTCGGGCGACACGACCCGGCACATGCGAACGGGCCGCGAAACACCCGTGCCTCCAGCCGGGTCGCCTGAGTTTTGACTTCCAGGCATTGACCACCCCGGGCTGTCCCGTCTAGCGTCCCCATGAAGCGCCGATTGTTTGACAATCTGCGATCTCGAAAGGGAGGCCGCCCATGAGGTTCAGTCGCGCCTTGAACGTGGTGGACGCGCATGCCGAGGGCGAGTGCGGCAAGGTCGTCGTCGGCGGGGTCGGGCAGGTGCCGGGCGAGAGCCTCTTCGACAAGATGCGCTACTTCGAGGAGCACCACGACCAACTGCGCAGACTGCTGCTCCAGGAGCCGCGCGGAGCGATGTGGCGCAACGCCAACGTCGTCCTGCCCTCCAACAATCCGCAGGCCGACATGGGCTACGTC
This sequence comes from Streptomyces sp. NPDC006235, assembly GCF_040613735.1. Taxonomy (NCBI): domain Bacteria; kingdom Bacillati; phylum Actinomycetota; class Actinomycetes; order Kitasatosporales; family Streptomycetaceae; genus Streptomyces; species Streptomyces sp. NPDC006235. The sequence continues at coordinate 15,689 of NZ_JBEXSR010000063.1, read as the reverse complement.
ATCCTGGAGTCGACGGAGTATCCGGTGATGTCCGGCTCCAACACCATGTGCGTGGCCACGGTGCTGCTGGAAACCGGCATGCTCCCCATGACCGAACCGGTCACGCACCTCACGCTCGAGTCTCCGGCCGGCCTGATCCGGGTGGAGTGCGAGTGCGCCGACGGCAAGGTACGGCGGGTGAAGCTGGTCAACCGGCCCGCGTTCGTCTACCACCACTACGCCGACCTGGACGTCGACGGTCTCGGCCGGGTGACCGTCGACATCGCGTACGGCGGGATGACCTTCGTCTTCGTGGATGCCGAGTCACTCGGGTTCAAGCTCGACGTGAGCGAGGAGGCGGCGCTGTGCGAACTCGGACAACGCCTCAAGAAGGCCGCCGTGCACCAGTTGGAGGTGAGCCACCCGGAGAATCCGCTGATCCCCGGCATCACCAACACGGTGTTCACCGGCCCGCTCCACCACGAGCGGGACGAGGACGGCACCGAGATGATTCGCTCCCGGAACGCGACCATCGTCTCCCCCGGCCGGATCGACCGCTCCCCGTGCGGCACGGGCACCTCCGCCCGCCTCGCCGTCCTGCACGCCTACGGCCTGCTGGAACCGGGACAGCTCTTCCGGCACGAGTCGCTCATCGGCAGTTGGTTCGACGCCCGTATCGAGGCCACGACCACGGTGGGGCCGTACGACGCCGTCGTTCCGAGCATCTCCGGGCGTGCCTGGATCACTTCGTTCAACCAGCTGGTCCTCGATCCGACGGACCCGTTCCAGAGCGGTTTCGTGGTGGGACGGCCGTGGGAGCCGGAGGTCTGACCGCCGGACGACGCCAACGCGGCGTCAAGCATTTGACGATCTTCAACCGTGCGCGGTGCAGCGACCCGAGAGGCGCTCGAAGCGCCTTGTAAGGAGGTACACGACGCCATGCGGACCATCGTTGTGGGTGCCGGGGCCGTCGGTCTTGCCGCCGCCTACCGGCTGGCCAAGGCCGGCTGCGAGGTCACCGTTCTCGATGCCCGGCGTGCCGGCTCCGCCGCCTCGCACGGCAACGCGGCCAAGATCGCCCTCGCGGAAAGCGGCCCGGTGCCGGCGCCCGGCGTGATCCTGCAGTCCCTGAAGTGGATGCTGAAGCCGGACAGCCCGCTCTACGTCAAGCCCTCGCTCCACCCCTCCTTCGTGAAGTTCATGCTCACCATGGCGCGGCACTGCACGACGCGGGATTTCCGCGCCGGCCTGGAAACTACCCTGCGTCTCGCCGAGGGCACCATGGACCTCCTCGACGACTGGACCCGCGACGGCATCTCCTTCGAGATGCACAAGGCGGGCGTCCTGCTCGCCTTCGAGACCCGCGAGCGCTACGAGGAGCAGCTCGCCTCCCTCGACATCTTCGAGAGCTTCGGCATGGTCCCCGAACACCTGCACGGCGACGCCGTACAGGCCAGGGAACCGGTGCTGAACAGCCGTATCAAGCACGGCCTGTTCTTCCCGGACGACCGCCAGGTCGAGCCCGACTCCCTCACCCAGGGCCTGCTCAAGCGCTGTACGGAGCTCGGCGTCGACATACACGAGCACACCCCCGTACGTCGCTTCCTGCGCCAGGGTGACGCCGTCACCGGTGTACTCAGCGACAAGGGCGAGTACCACGGCGACACCCTGCTGCTGGCCGGTGGTGTGTGGACCGCGCGTATGGCCGCCCAGCTCGGTGCCCCGCTGCCGATCCGGCCGGGCAAGGGCTACAGCGTCGACTACTCCCCGTCCCCGGTGCCGCTGCGCACGCCCCTCACGCTGGAGGACGCCCGGGTCGCGGTGACCCCGCTGAACGGCTTCCTGCGGCTGGCGGGGACGATGGAGTTCGGCGGTCTGGAGGAGAACATCACCCCCCGGCGCGTCGCCGCGATCAAGCAGGCGGCCGCCGACTCCCTCACCGGCTGGGACAACCCGCCGGGCGAGGCCGCCCCCTGGGCAGGGCTGCGCCCCATGACCCCGGACGGGCTGCCGGTCATCGGCCGCCTCGATCCCCTGCCGAACGTCTACGTCGCCTCGGGCCACGGCATGCTCGGGCTCACCCTCGCCCCGGCCACCGCCGAGATCGTCACCGAGGCCATCACCACGCGCCGCCTTCCGGCCGTCGCCGAGGCCGTCTCACCACGGCGCTTCACCCGGCGGTGACCCGCAAGCCCGGCAGGCCTCCCATGGCCGAAGCCCACACCCGCACCAGCCTCGCCCCACCACCCCCTTTTCCCGCATGCTGACCCCAGGAGTCCCTTCATGAGCGCCCCCCAGTTCACCGGCATCCTCGCCGCCGTCGTCACCCCGCTGACCGCCGACGGCTCGGCCGTCGACGCCGAGGGCGTCAGGCGCCAGGCCGACCACATCATCGGCGGCGGCATCCACGGCCTCGTGCCCGGCGGCAGCACCGGCGAGTTCACCACGCTGAGCCTCGACGAGCGCAAGCAGGTCACCGAGCTGTACGTCGAGGCCGCCGACGGCCGCGTCCCGGTCGTCGCCGGGACGGGCGCGCTCAGCACGGCGGACACCGTGGAGCTGAGCGTGCACGCGGAGAAGGCGGGCGCGGCGGCCGTGATGATCGTGCCGCCGTTCTACGACGCCCCCGGCTTCGACGAACTGCTGGGCTTCTTCGGCACCGTGTCCGACGCCATCGACATCCCGATCATGTACTACAACATCCCGTCGGCGACGGGCGTCAGCCTCGCCCCCGAGGAGCTGGCGAAGCTGGCCCGGGAGACCGGGATCACCTCCTACAAGGACACCGGAGGCGACTTCGCCTGGTTCTCCGCCGTCCAGCAGCAGCACGCGGCGGACATCACCGCCCTCAACGGCTGGGACACCCTCACGTTCGCCGCCCTGGCCACCGGCGCCAAGGCCGGCGTGTGGGGCACCGCCAGCGTGATCCCCCAGCTCTGCGCCGAGCTGTACGACGCCCTCGCCGTCCGCGGCGACCTCAAGGCCGGGCGCGAACTGTGGGCGAAGATCTTCCCGATCTGCCAGTTCCTGGAGTCCCACAACTACGCCTGCGGCATCAAGACCGGCCTCGACCTGGTCGGTGTCAGCGCCGGTCCCACCCGTCGGCCGGTCCTGCCGCTCGCGCCGCAGTACGTCGCCGAGTTCCGCGACCTGCTCCTCGCGGCCGGTGTCGCCGTCACCGAGAACAGCGCGGCCGCGTGATGCCGTCGTACAGCCGCATCCACGCGATCGACGTCCACGCCGAGGGCGAGCCGGGGCGTGTGCTGATCGGCAGCCATCTGCACGTCAAGGGCGCCACGATGGCCGAGCGACTCCAGTACTGCGAGAAGCATCTGGACGATCTGCGCCGGCTCCTGCTCCGGGAGCCGCGCGGCTACCCCGCCCTGTGCGGCATCCTGGTGCTGCCCCCGGCCGACCCCACCGCCGACTTCGGCCTGGTGGTGCTGGAGCAGGGCGGCTTCCGCCCCATGTCCGGCTCCAACCTGATCTGCGCGGTCACCGCGCTGGTGGAGACGGGCGCGGTGGCGGTGAGCGAACCGGTCACCGACCTGACCGTGGACACCGCGGTCGGGCTGGTCAGAGTCCGGGTGGACGTGTCCGGGGGCAAGGCCACCCGGGTCACCTTCGCCAACGTCCCCGCCTTCGCCGTGGCCCTCGACCACGTGCTGGACCTGCCCGAGTACGGGCGGGTGCCGGTCGACATCGTCTTCGGCGGGCAGTTCTACGTCCAGGCACGGGCCGAGGACCTCGGCGTCACCCTGGAGCGGGGCGCCGCCAAGCAACTCGTGCGCGTCGGCGCGGTGTTGCGCACAGCGGCCCAGCAGCAGTTCCCGGTGAGCCACCCGCTGAACCCCGGGATCAACGAGATCGCCCTGGTGATGATCCACGGCGCGTCACCCACGCCCGGCGTCACCGGCCGCAACACGGTCGTTTTGCCCAACGGCGAGGTCGACCTGGCCAACCCGGCGACCTGGACCGGCTCGCTGGACCGCTCCCCGTGCGGCACCGGCACCTGCGGCCGCATGGCCGCCCTGCACGCCCGCGGCGAACTCCCCCTGAACACCCCGTTCGTCCACGAGTCGATCATCGGGACGACCTTCACCGGCACGCTGCTCGACACCACCCGGGTCGGGCCGTACGCGGCGGTGACGCCGACGATCAGCGGACGCGGCTGGATCACCGGATTCAACCAGTACGTCCTGGACGACACCGACCCCTTCCCGTACGGCTACACCCTCGGCGACCTATGGGGCGCCACCGAACAGGAGCGCTGATGGAGATCACCGGAACCCAGTTCATCGCGGGCAAGCGCCGCCCCGGCACGTCCGGCGAGGAGTTCTCGGTGACCAACCCGGCCACCGGCGAGGTCCTGGCCACCGACACCCTGGCCGGTCCCGAGGATGTCGCTGAGGCGGTCGCCGCCGCCCGCGCCGCCTTCGCCGAGTGGTCGCGCACCACCCCCGCCGAACGCTCCGAAGCCCTGCTGCGCTGGGCCGACCGACTCCAGGCCCGCGAAGCGGAGTTCGCCCGCACCGAGAGCCTCAACTGCGGCAAGCCGATCAAGCTGACGACCGGCTTCGACGTCCCCGGCACCATCGACAACGTCCGCTTCTTCGCCGCTGCGGCCCGCAACCTGGAGGGCCGCGCCTCGGGCGAGTACTCCGGCGACCACACCTCGACGATCCGCCGCGAACCCGTCGGCGTCGTCGGCTCCATCGCCCCCTGGAACTACCCGCTTCAGATGGCCGCCTGGAAGATCCTCCCCGCGGTCGCCGCCGGCAACACGATCGTCCTCAAGCCGTCCGAACTCACCCCGCTGACGTCGGTGATGTTCGCCGAGGCGGCTCAGGAGGCCGGTGTCCCGGATGGTGTCATCAACATCGTCACCGGCACCGGACCCGTCGCCGGACAGGCCCTGGTCACCCACCCCGACGTCGCCATGGTCTCCTTCACCGGCTCCACGGCGGTCGGCCGCCAGGTCGCCGCACAGGCCGCCGGTACGGTCAAGCGCGTCCACCTCGAACTCGGCGGCAAGGCACCCTTCGTCGTCTTCGACGACGCCGACCTGGAAGCCGCCGCCCGCGGCGCCGTGGCCGGCGCCCTCATCAACGCCGGCCAGGACTGCACGGCCGCCACGCGCGCCTACGTCCAACGCCCCCTGTACGAACGGTTCGTGGCCCGCGTCGCCGAGCTGATGGACGGCGTACGCCTGGGTCCGGTGGACGACCCGGCCACGGACATGGGCTCCCTGATCTCGTTCCGCCAGCGCGACAAGGTCGCCGCCATGGTCGAGGACGCCCGCCGCGCCGGAGCCACCGTCGTACGCGGCGGGAAGCTCCCCGACGGACCGCTCGGCCGGGCCGCCTACTACGAACCCACCCTCATCACCGACGCGGCCCAGGACTCCGCGATCGTCCAGCAGGAGATCTTCGGCCCGGTCCTCGTCTGCCTGCCCTTCGACAGCGATGACGACGCGCTCCGGCTCGCCAACGACACCCCCTACGGGCTCGCCGCCTCCGCCTGGACCACCAACGTCTACCGCGCCGGACGCGCCACCCGTGAGATCCAGGCCGGCTGCGTCTGGATCAACGACCACATCCCGATCATCAGCGAGATGCCGCACGGCGGTTACAAGGCATCCGGATTCGGCAAGGACATGTCGGCTTACTCGTTCGACGAGTACACCAACGTCAAGCACGTCATGGCAGACATCACCGGCGCCGCGCACAAGGGATGGCACGACGTGATCTTCACCAGTCGCTGAGCCGCCCAGAAAGAGCATCATGATCAGCTCGACCATTGCTGCTCCCGACGCTCCGGCTTCGCGGAGAAGGTCAGTGTCGCCACCCTGGCAGGGGCGGTATCGGAAATCCGTCTTCGCGCGCCGTCTGGCACGCGAAGGGGCCGCCGTCGTGATCTGCGCCGCGGTGGGCAAGGTCGCCGGGGAGATCGCGGGAGAGGGTGGAACGGCCGAGGCCCACCAGTTCGACCTTGCCGACACGAGCGCGTGTGTCCAGGCCGTCGACGACATGGTCGCCCGCCACGGGCGGTCGAAGATCGCAATGGGTTGAGCGGCGATGACAAGACGCAACGCCGGCGGTCGCCCTCAGTGCGGCCGAGGATCGCAACCACGCTCACATCACGCCTGGGGCGTGAGCTCAATACGTTTGCGGTTACCCTCGGGGGCTTCCTCGGCCTGGACGCCGGCAAGGGCGAACACCCCGCCATCGCCGTCACCCCGGCCGACCTCTACCCGGGCGAGGCCAAGACGGACGCGAAGGACGCGTTCATCATCGCGGACGCGGCCCGAGCAATGCCCTACACGCTGCGGGCCATCGACGGCGAGGTCGAGACGATCGCCGAGCCGGAGATGGTCGTCGGCTTCAGCGACGGCCTGGCCGGCGAGGCCACCGGGGTCGGCAACCGGCCGCCCGGCCTGCTGACCCAGATCCCCCTCGCTGGAACGGGCGCTGGGGCCGCGGTTGCAGCACCCGGCCGTCCTCATGCTGCTGGAACGCTTCGGGTCACCGGCCCGTGCCCTGGCAAGGCCGGCCGCTGGCGGCTGGTCACGCTGCTGCGGCCCAAGGCGCCGAGGATGGCCGAGCGGCTGGTCGAGGAGATGTTCGCCGCCCTGGACGAGCAGACCGTGACGGCCCGGGGACCGAGGCAGCCAGGTTGATCGTCCCAAGCCTGACTGCATCCCTGACTGCCGTGCTCGGCCAGCGCAAGCTGCCGGCCGGACGGATCGAGGAACTCCTGGCGGCCCACCCTCTCATGCAGTTCGGAGCAGACGACTTGGATCCTTCTGACCGCTGAGGTCCTCCTAAAAACTTGCGCCGTCTCCGTCGCGATGACTCCGAACCCTCTTCGGCACGGTGATGCCTATTGAAAGACTGGCAGCGCCCGGCGTCCTCCAACCGCCATGAAACTCGTGGGCTCAGGGCGAATGTTGAAGCTCGTGGTGCGAGCCCGCCGCATGGTGACCTCCCGTTCGCCGCCGCCCCCATTCCGGCGCGCCGCGGCACCCAGCGCAGCCGAACCAGGTGAAACGGCAGAGCTGGGGGCGGACGGGGTGCCGGTGGCGGCGTGCAGGACGTGCCCCGCCCTTGGCGCCTGAAGTCGAGCTTGCGCGTCCGCCGTCTCCGGCGTCACCGACCCGTGCGGTGGATTCGCTCGTCTCCGGGCGGCCGAGGGCCACCGGTCATCGGTCGTAGGCGAGGCGGGCCATCCGGGGCGCCGGGCCGAAGGCTCCGGCGTGGAATTCGGTGAACGCCTTCGTGATCTCCACCTTGGTGTTCATCACGAACGGCCCACCGACGGCGACCGGTTCGCGCAACGGGGTACCGCTGTAGACCATCACTCGGGCGCGCTTCTCGGGGTCCACGGCCGCCAGATGCAGCGTCGTGGTCGTCGTACCGCCGGCTTCCGCGGTGACGGGGTCGGACCAGCCGGTCTGTCCGGCGCGCAGTTCCCGGCCGGCGACCAGCAGGCGTCCGTCCATGACGTGCGCGAACAGGCGGTGCTCAGCGGGGACTTGGAGTACGTAGGAGGAGCCGGGATCGAAGGTGGCGACGACGCCCTGGACGGGGTGATGGGTCTGGGCCGCGCCCTTGACGCCGTCGACGGTACCCGCGTGGACGTCGACGGTGAGGCCGGGGGCGTGCACGCGGGGCATGGCGGCGCGGGTGAGGTCCTGGTAGCGCGACGGTGTCAGCTTCTTCTCGGCGGGCAGGTTGAGCCACATCTGCAGCACGTGCGCGTGTTCGTTGCGGTAGGCGAGTTCGCGGTGGATAATGCCGTGCCCGGCGGTCATCCACTGCACCTCACCCGGTTCCAGGGCCCCGGCGTGACCGAGGTTGTCGCCGTGTTCGAGGACGCCATCGACGACGGTGGTGACGGTCTCCAGGCCGCGGTGGGGGTGCCATTCGAAACCGGGGGTGGAGAACCAGTCCTCGACGAGGGCGAGGAAGGGGTCGGTCAGGGCCGGGTCGGTCGGCACGAAGACGAGCGCCTTGTCGTCGACCTGCGCGTCGGGGCCCAGCTGCTGCTTGGCGGTGATGCGGGTCAGCGTCCGCGGACCCGTCAACTGTGCGGTCACAATCACTCCTTCAAAAGTTGGCAGGGGGTCAGGCGACACGCACGGCGATCTTGCCGCGCGTGTGGTGAGCGGTCAGTGCCTCGAGCGCCTTGGGCGCGTCCGCCAGGTCGTAGCTCTCCTGGATCGGAATCGTGATGGTGCCGTCCACGAGGTGGCGCGCCACACGCTGGAGGATCTCGGTGCACGGGCCGTGCGTGACGTTGGTGCGCCCGGGGCCATAGCCGGCCGCGTCGGCAGGGGAGGCGATCCGGCCTCCGTCGCGGACGACGTCCGCGAACGGGGTGATCTCGTAGGCGGTCACCGCGTCGAGCAGCGCGTCCACCCCGCCGGGGTGCTGTTTGCGTACGGCTGCGATGACGCCGTCTCCCCGGGGGAGGACCTCGCTCACGCCGAGGCCGCTCAGGTACTCCTCGTCCTCGGGCAGCCCCGGCGCGAGGACGGTCGCACCGGCCGCGCGGGCGAGTTGTACCGCGATGCCGCCGACACCGCCGGTCGCGCCGACCACCAGGACGGTGTCGCCGGGCGCCAGGTCAAGTGCGTCGATCGTCATGACCGCGGTCGTGGCCGCCAGAGCGGCGACCCCGGCGGTGGCAGTGTCGACGGCCGAGGGCCTGCGGATGAGCGTGTGCTCGCCGGTCGCGATGAACTCGGCCCAGGCACCGTCGTGGACCGAGGCGCCCATCGGAACCGTCCCGAAGACCTCGTCGCCTACCTCGACGGTACGGACGTCTTCGCCCACCGCCTCCACGATTCCGGCGAAGTCGCGCCCCAGGGTGATCAGCGGACTGCCCGGTGCCGTCTCCGCGAATATCCCCTGGGTGACGTCCACGTCGAGCCAGTTCACCGACGACGCCCGCACGCGGACCATCACCTGCCTGGTCCCCGTCACCGGCTCAGGAACGTCGTCGCGCACCACGGGCGGAGTGCCGAACTCACTCACAGTGACGGCTCTCATGGCTGCTCCTCATGGCTCCGGGCCGGACGGGCGATGTTGTTCCATGACGCATCATGCAATTTACATGACTCATCATTTATTCCGCTAGGCTGTCCTCATGACCGAGTGGCTGACCACCGAGGAACAGCAGGCATGGCGCGGGCTGGTCAACCTGACCGCGCATCTCCAGTCCATCCTGGGCCGACAGCTCCAGGACGAGCACGGAATCTCCCTCGCCGACTACGAAGTACTCGGCCGCCTCCACGACGCCCCCGACCGCCGACTGCGCGCACGCGACCTCGGCGCCTCCCTCGCCTGGGAACAGAGCCGCCTGTCCCACCAGCTCGCCCGGATGCAGCGGCGTGGCCTGGTCGAACGGGAGGAGTGCGAGACCGACCGGCGTGGCGCCACCTTCCGCCTCACCCCCACAGGCCTGACCGCCATCACGCAGGCCGCGCCCAGCCATGTGGAAGCGGTGCGCAGACTCGTCTTCGACGCCCTCTCGCAGGAGCAGGTGGCCCAACTGGCCGATCTGACCGGCGGCCTCCTCGTCCACCTGGACGGCAGTCTTCGACCGGGCCGGGCGACCTCTTCCCCACCCGGCTGAGCCGACATCACCGAGCGCACCACCCCGTGCCGCCGCGAGCCACCGGGCGGCGGGGAGAACGATGCCGCTCAGGACGCGGCAGACGCGGCAGGGGCCTCTCCGGTCAGCTCCGCTCCCCGGCGCCGATGCCACCGAGCAGCGTGCCGTAGAAGTAGCGCGCGACGTCGGCTGCGTCGCGTTTTCCACCGGGCCGGAACCACTGGTAGGTCCAGTTGCACATGCCGAGGACCGCCAGGGCGGTCAGACGGGGATCGGCGACGCGGAATTCACCCTCGGCGGCGCCGCGTTCGAGGACGTCGACGAGCATCTGCAAATAGCGGTCGCGCTTGCCGGAGATCTCGTCGCGGACTTCCTCCGGCAACTCGCGGAAGTGCTCGAAGAACACCCGCAGATGTTGCCGGCCGGGCGCAGCCTGGCCGGTAGTGCCTACATTTGCGGGAGGCCCGGTGTTTTCTGAGCGTACGAGCGTCGGATCCTGGCCGCGCTGAGCCACGCCACCGCCGACTTCCGGCACCCCGCGGACGGCCGACTGTGCGCTTGGGACGTCCGACACCTCCCGGTGCTCCGGCCCTTGCTCGAAGACGTCACCGACCCGGCGCGCAGACAGGCCCTGACCGCCGGCCTCGCCCGCTTCATGGACGTCGTCGCACCCCGACTGCCGCTGCTGCGCAGCCAGGTGCTGCACACCGACTTCAGCAAGTCCAACATCCTGGTCGACCACGACGACCCCGGATTCGTCACGGGAATCATCGACTTCGGAGACGCCGTACACACCGCGATCGCGGTGGACGTGTAAAACGCTCACGAACGCCGCCGGGAGGGCGTGACGGACCAAGGCCTGCTGGTGGCCCGGACTCGCGCCCGCGACGGTACAACGCGCCGTCCCTGACGCGAGCCCTCGGCCGCTGTCCCGTCCTTGCGGAATGCGTCGTACTGAGCCATTGATGACTTGCGGAACGGCGACGGACTGAGGCCCACGACGCCGAACTTGAGGCCGCCGAACGCGTTCGTGGGGTGGACGCCGCTGTGGAAGTTGATCCACACCGTGCCGGACTGGATGCGCGACGGGGATGGGGTCGGTCTTACCGCTGTAGGTGCCGACGTTGCAGGTGACTGTCGTGGGCCGGAAGAGCTACTCCTAGAAGCAGAGCGGTAGCCATCGCGTCGACCGCTGCGATTCGGCGGATCGGTTTGCTTCGGTGCGTCAGCAAGATGACGGCGCCTCTGGAGCGGGCGTAATCGAAAGCCATGCCGCGTAGCAGGTCGCGCATCCGGTTGACAGCCGGACGCGGTCCGCGATCAGAACAGCAGCACACCGCTCTGCCGGGTGAGGCCCGCGCCACAGCTCTCCTGGGAGAACTGGCGCACCAGCTGCTCGTACTCGACGAGCGGATCATGGCCAACGACAAGGAGATCCGGGACTTGTTCCGCCCGGACGACCGCGCGGAGATCATCGAGTCGCTCCCAGGCATGGGACCCATACGTCGGCGCCGAGTTCGTCGCCATCACCGGGGACCTGTCGTCCTACCGTGACGCCGGCCGTCCGAGACAGGCAGCCGACTCCTGCCTCCAAGATCCGGACCCTACGCGGGCCACCTCCGCGTCCTCTCCCACTCATCCGTTGTTTCTGCTGGTCAACGACGCGCCATGCCTGTACCACCAGCAGACGAAGAACGTTCTTGTTTCATATAGTCCAAAGAAACTTGGGTTCTTCTAGAGACTGAAGTCGGTTGCCTGGAGGCATCGTTGCGCTCCAGGCAACCCGCCACGATAGCTACCCAATGTAATGCGTTGGGTTCTTCTCGTTAATCTCTGGCATCCGGTGGAGTTCCACACGGACCAGTCGCGGACCAATGGCGCCGGAGAACATTACCCCGCGGGTCGCCCGCTCATGAGCGGGCCCAGCTCCGAGATGTTCGGTGCCTCCCCGCCGCCTCAGCACGAGGGCACCCCCTTCCACCCCCGTTCCCCGTACGGGGTCGCCAAGGTGTA
>NZ_JBEXSR010000063.1:0-4069 GCF_040613735.1 Streptomyces sp. NPDC006235 | reverse complement strand
TCACCCCGGGCGCCTCACACAATCCCCGCGGGGCGCGCCCTCTCTGCGGGGCCCCCCCCGCCGAATACCCGTAGGCAGCGCCCGAACCGCCGACAGTACCGCCCTCCCCGCACGCTCGAAGTCTTGAAGCGCCTGATCGAGAACCACGACAATGAGATCAACGGTCGCCCCAGAGGGCGACCGCCACAGCTGGTCGTACGCGCGCTCGTCCTTGGGGAACTGGTTGCGATCCTCGGTCGCCCTGGAAAGCGACCGCCACCTCACCGTCATAACCTCGCCGCCGACCCAGACATCGTTGCGATCCCCGGTCGCCGCGGAGGGCGACCGCCGCCTGCCGTACGGGCGCACCACCGGCCCTCGCATCGTCAGTTGCGATCCTCGGTCGCCCCCGAGGACGACCGCCGCTACGCGTCGCAGGCGCTGCCCTACGACCCATGGGCGTTGCGATCCTCGTTCGCCCCGAAGGACGACCGCCACACGTGCTCGTCGGCCACTCCATCATCCCGGACGTGGTGTTGCGATCCCTTCCCTCCGGAGGACCATCGCCTGCCAGCCTTTCGGCGCCCTCAGCCTGCTTGCCCGTGTTGCGATCCTCCGTCGCCTTGGATGGCTTCCGCCGCACCCGCGGGCAGGGCCCAGTGCGGTGCTTCCTGGTCGTTGTGGTCCTCGGACGCACCGCCCAGAGCGGCCACCACGCTGGAGAGCGTGGGACTCGGGCCATCGCAGTTCGACGCTGCGTCGGAGTTGCGACCCTCCATTGCCCCGGAAGACGACCGCCACATCCCAGCCGCTCGCCTCGACCCCAGTGGACTCGATGCTATTGCGGTCGTCCCAGAGGACGACCGCCACAGCCGTGCACGACCTTCGCTGGCATGAGCACTGCGGGGTTGCGATCCTCGGGCGCCCCAATAGGACGACCGCCACGTTGCCGTGAACGAAGGTGCCCGCTGCGTACAGCAGGTTGCGATCCTCGGCCGCCGCGGAGGGCAACCGCAACGCCACGAGTGCCACAGCTGGTGCAGGGTCAGGAACTCGTTCCGATCCTCGGTCACCCTGCGGGGCGACCACCACCGCAAGGTTGACCTCGGCTGCCCCGGCCCAGGTGATGTTGCGATCCTCGATCGCGGGAGGGCCGGCCTCACCGTACTACCGGGGTTCACGACGTTGCGATGCCAGCCGCACGAAAGGACGACCGCCACGCGCAGGTACCGGGGTGTATCCCAGGTCCTGGGACTCGTTGCGATCCGCGGCCACCCAGAGGACAACCGCCACCATTGAGCCGTACCGCCGGGTGATCCGGCATGGGCGTTACGATCCTTGGTCGCCCCGGAGGACGACCGCCACCGTGCGGGGCCTGGGACGCGTGTCCAGCATGCGTGGAGTTGTGACCCTCGGCTGCCCCGGAAGGCGACCGCCACGACGCTGCTGGCGGTGCGCTGTCCTGTGGCGGGGTGTTGGGACCCTCGGTCGCTCCTGAGGACGACCGCCACGCGCACCCGCATCGGCCGGTCAAGGTGCCGCAGGGAATTGCGATCCTCAGTCACCCCGAAGAGCGACCGCCACTGCCATGTCGACGGCCAGGGCCAGGGTCTCGTCGAAGTTGCGATCCTCGGTCGCCCCGGAAGTTGACCGCCGTCAGGGCAGTCCACGTCGACCCGTCGTCGGACGTGTAGTTGCGGTCCTCGGTCACCCCGAAGGGCGACCGCCACCCCTTGACCTGCGGCACCACTTCCGCGACCCCCACATGTTGCGATCCTCGGTCACCCCAGAGGGGCGACCGCCACTTCTGTGGGTTGCGGTCGAGTCGATTCGAATACGCAAAGTTGCGATCCTCGGTCGCCCCGGAGGGGCAACCGCCACCTGTTCTCGCCCCGCAGCGCGCCCGCGCTCGAGATGTTGCGAATCTCGGCCACCACGAAGGACGGCCGACGCTGGTGGACGGATTTGCCCAACCAGCGCGGGCAGGATACTAAGCGTCCTCAGGGGTGACCGCCACAGGGGAGCTACCCCGCTGTTGACCATCCCGGATTTATTGCGATCCTCGGTCACTCCGGAGGACGACCGCCACGGTTGGGACTCCACTACGGTCAAGGATGCGAAAGAGTTGCGATCCTCGATCGCCCCGCAGGGCGGCCGCCTCCAGACCGACACTGCCGTGCCGGCCGCCGATACAGCCGTTGCGATCCTCAGCCGTCCTGGCCGCTACCAAGAGCCTTCGCGTATCACCGACGCTGCCGCGGTGTTGCGATTCTCAGTCACCCCGTCGATAGACGGCCGGGGGCTCCTGGCTGTTGTGATCCTCGGCCGTGGTCATCCGGGGAGCGCCCGGTAAGGAGCCGGGAAACCAGCTGGAACGTCCGCGCGGTACGTGGCGATCCCCGGTCCCCCCGAAAGGCGACCGCCACCACCGACGTGCGGTTCATCGCACCCTACCTATGGCTGTTGCGATCCTCGGCCGCCTCACGTGACGACCACCACGCTGCGCGTTCCGTTCCCCGCGATTGGCTCCACATCGTTGCGATCCTCGGCCGTCCCCGAAAGGCAACCGCCGGCAGATAGTAAATCTGGTTCGTGCCGTCGGTTGTTTCGATCCTCGCTGCCCCGGAAGACCACTGGCACGGACAGACCACCAATCGCGACAAGCTAGCCGCCCAATCCGAGAGGCGACCGCCACAACCAGAGGCGGCCAGCGATCCAGGTATTGCCAACGCCGTTGCGATCCTCGGTCGCTGCGGAGCAGCGGCCGCCACGACTGAGATGCAATCATCATGACCTACGGCGTGATGTTGCGATCCTCGGTCGCCCCAGAGGACAACCGCCACGCCCACTTCGCCGCCATGTACGAGCACGAACACATGTTGCGATCCTCGGTCGCACGGAAGACGACCACTGTAAGCAGATCACCACACTTCGGCAGCCGGCTGGCGGTTTCAGTTCCGCAAGCGTACTGGTGAGGCATTGCTCGGTGGATCGGAATGGTCATGCAGGCGGTTCGATGCCTCGTTGGGCGTGGTAAGGGCCGACCCATTGGTACAGGTCACCAGTGATTTCGATGGCGTGGCCGGTGTTGAGCGCCAGTTCCAGTTCCCGCTCGGGGATGGATGCCATGTGTTCCTGCAGGGTGCGGTAGGTCGCCGGCGTTGGCAGGCCGCGGCGGAGCTGGTCGACGGCCGTCTGGGCGGCCTGTCGAATTTTTTCTTCGAGGCGGGGGCGGATGGCGACCACGGCCACGGAGTGTTCGTTGTCGATGAGTCGCATTCTGTGCGCGACCTCCGGGTAGTGCAGCTTTGCTCGCAGCGCTTCGATGACTTCTCCGGTGGCTCCGTTGGGGTCCTTGGAGTGTTGTCCTGCCTGGAGGCGGTAGCGGTGCTGGTAGTACGAGCGGAGGACTTCCAGATCGTCGGGATCGGCCAGCCCGTCGCCGAAGCGGCGGGACGCTGCTGCGATTGCGCACGTGTTGTAGACCACTCCCGGGTTGAGGCCGTCCTGGGGATCGAAGATGGTCATGACGCTGTCCTTCGCGGGGCGTTTGCCCTCACGGTTGACCCGTCCGGCGGCCTGCTGTTCGGACTCTGGTGTTGATCTGGCGCGGTATCCGCGGGGGAAGTCGAGGCTGACGCCGGCTTCGATGAGCGAGGTCGATACGAGGAGAGTGTCCAAGCCCTCCTCCAGGCGCTGCTTCGTCGCCTGGATGGTTTCTCGGCGGTGGCCGCCAGTCATGCGGGTCGACAGGTGGAGGACGCCTGGGTTCTCGTCGCGGTTCGTGCTGAGCCAGGTGCGGTGGACCAGGCTGGCGTCTTTGGTCCCGTTGACCACGACGAGGGCCTGGTCGTGCTCGGCTGCCTCGGCAGCGATGCTTGCGAGGGTCACGTCCGGGCCGGTCCGCCACTCGTACCTGACCCGGCGCAGCTGGTTAAAGAGTGGAGCGGGGTCGGAGACGACGTCGCATTGAGGGAGTCCGGAGCGCCAGGGGTTAAGAGGTCCTAACAAAGGCGTTGGACGTGGCGGTGGGTGATGAGGCAGGTGGCGAGGCCGAGGAAGGCTTCGTGGATGTCGTCGCGTCTCTCCC
>NZ_JBEXSR010000062.1:0-35487 GCF_040613735.1 Streptomyces sp. NPDC006235 | reverse complement strand
CCCTCCTCCGCCTTGCAGCTGCCCGCACCAGACCCCGCTCACCGGCGCTGATCAGCGCTGTCGGTTCCCTGCGACCTGATCCAAACGACAGGCCCCAGGCGGGCGGCCCGCCGGACGGGCGGGGAACGATCCGGCCTGCATGCTTGATATTGTTCGAAAGTTGGCGATATCTTGCAGGAATAAACAGAGTGGAGGATGCGGCATGACGCATGTCGAGGACGAGCTCACCAGCCAGCCCGAGTGCTGGGCGGGCGCCGCGTCACGGGCGGCCGGCTACGCGGAGGTGCTGCCGGCGCCGGGGGAGCGGGTCGCGATCGTCGGCTGCGGCACCTCGTACTTCATGGCGCAGGCGGCCGCCGCCCTGCGCGAGGGCGCGGGCCAGGGCGAGACCGACGCGTTCGCCGCCTCGGAGTTCCCGTACGGCCGCGCCTACGACCGGGTCGTCGCCCTCACCCGCTCCGGCACCACGACCGAGGTCCTCGACCTGCTGGGCAGGCTGAAGGGCCGCACCCGCACCACCGCGATCACCGCCGACCCGGACGCGCCCGTGCGCGCGGCAGCCGACCGGCTCGCCGTCCTGGACTTCGCGGACGAACGCTCCGTCGTACAGACCCGGTTCGCCACCACGGCCCTCACCCTCCTGCGCGCCCACCTCGGCCTGCACCCCGACACCGCCGTCACCGACGCGCGCACGGCCCTGACCGAACCCCTGCCCGAAGGCCTCGTCGACTGCGCCCAGTTCACCTTCCTGGGACGCTGCTGGACCGTCGGCCTGGCCAACGAGGCCGCGCTGAAGATGCGCGAGGCGTCGCTGTCCTGGGCGGAGGCCTACCCGGCGATGGAATACCGGCACGGGCCCATCAGTGTCACCACGAGCGGCACCGCGACCTGGATGATCGGCGAGGCACCCGACGGGCTGGCCGACCAGGTGCGCTCCACCGGCGGGCTGTGGATCGAGGGCCGGCTCGACCCCCTGGCCGAACTCGTCCGGGCCCAGCGCCTCGCGGTCGCCGTCGCCGCCGCCCGCGGCCTCGACCCGGACCGGCCCCGCCACCTCACCCGCTCGGTGATCCTCGCCCACTGACCCTGGAGCCACCGTGCCCCTGACCACCACCGGCGAGCTCGTCACCCGCGCCGCCGCGGCCCGTTCGGTCGTCGCCTCCTTCAACGTCATCACGCTGGAACACGTCGAGGCGGTCCTCGCGGGCGCCGAGTCCGTGCCCGCCCCCGTCGTGCTCCAGATCAGTGAGAACGCGGTCAAGTTCCACGGCGGGCAGCTGCTCCCGCTCGCCCGCGCGGCCGCCGCCGCGGCGGAACGGGCCGCCGTACCCGTCGCGTTGCACCTCGACCACGTGCAGAGCGAGGCCCTGCTGCACCAGGCCGCGGAGGCCGGCTTCAGCTCCGTGATGTACGACGCGGCCCGGCTGCCCTACGAGCAGAACCTCGCCGCGACCCGGGCGGCGGTCGACCGGGCACACGCGCAAGGACTGTGGATCGAGGCCGAGTTGGGGCAGATCGGGGGCAAGAACGGCAGACCCCCGCTGGACGCGCACGCCCCGGGCGCACGCACCGACCCCGACGAGGCCCGGGCCTTCGTCGCCGACTCGGGCGTGGACGCCCTGGCCGTCGCCATCGGCAGCGCCCACGCCATGACGACCCGCACCGCCACCCTCGACCACGCCCTGCTCAAACAACTGTCGGCCGCGCTGGACGTCCCGCTCGTCCTGCACGGCTCCTCCGGCGTCCCGGACGGCGAACTCACGGCGGCGGTCGCGGGCGGCATCACCAAAGTCAACATCGGCACGGCCCTGAACATCGCGCTGACCGGCGCGATCCGGGAGTTCCTCGCCGACCGGCCCGAGGCGGTCGACCCGCGCGGCTACCTGACAGTGGCGCGGGACGCGATGGCCCGGACGGTGGCGCGGACCCTCCACACCCTCGGCGCGGCTACCGCTTGACGGCCTTCAGCACCACGAACTTCGGATCGCTCGCCACCAGCCGGCTGTTGCCGAACAGCTTCCGCAGCTTGACGTGGTAGCCCAGATGCCGGTTGCCGATCACCCACAGCTCACCGCCCGGCCGCAGCGCACGCCGCGCCCCCGTGAACATCCGCCAGGCCGTGGCGTCCGTCGTCGCCTGATGGGAGTGGAACGGCGGGTTGTTCAGGACCAGGTCCACACTGTCGGCCGGCACGCCCGCCAGCCCGTCCCCGACCCGGAACTCGGCGTGCCCCGGCACCCCGTTCGCCTTGTACGTCGCCTCCGCCGAGGCCACGGCCTGGAACGACTCGTCGACGAACAGCACCTCGGCCGCCGGGTCGGCCAGCGCCACCGCCGTACCGACCACGCCGTTGCCGCACCCCAGGTCCACCACCCGCCGGCCGCCCCCGCCGCTCGGCAGATGCTCCAGGAAGAACCGGGTGCCGATGTCGAGCCGGTCGGCGCAGAAGACACCCGCGTGATTCACGACCGTGCGCCCCGACGCCGGGCCGATGCCGTCCGGGAGCGTGTAGACGTACGGCCACGGACTGGCGGGCCGCTCCAGCGCCGGATCCGGCGTGCAGAAGATCAGCCGGGCCTTCTTCTCGGCGAGCGAGGTGCGGGTCGGGCCGAGGATCCGCTCGAACAGCCGCAGCGTGGAGGTGTGGATCTCCTTCACCATGCCCGCGCCCACGACGACCGTCCCCGCGTGCACCGCCGGCGCCAGCCGCAGCAACTGGTCCTCCAGCAGTGCCAGGCTCTTCGGCACCCGCACGAGCAGTACGTCGACACGGCCGGGCGGCGGATCCTGCGTGGTGAGCAACCGGACCGCGCCGGGCTCCACACCGTGCCGCGCGAGATTGGCCCGGGTCGCCTCCTGGGTCAGATGGGAGTCCGTGATCTGCGCCGGCCGGTGCTCCGCGAGCGCCGTGACCAGGGCACCCCAGCGGTCCCCGACGACCACGACGGTGCCCGACAGCACGATCCCCTCCTGCGCCAGGTACCTCAGCAGGTACTCGTCGGAGGCGTCCCAGGCGCGCAGCCTGTCGCGCGGGTCCTCGGGGAAACGGGTCAGCGCGAGCTCGCCCCAGGGCGTCGTCATACGGTCGTTCATCGTGCGTCCAGGCTAGCCGAGCCGCAGCTCAGCCCAGGTCGGGGAGAAGAGGCGCGGAGAGGAGAGGATGGGGGCATGGACGGCGAACTGTTCTCCCGAGCCCGTACGCGGGTGGTGCCGGGCGCGGTGCACGTGCCGGACTGGCTGGATCCCGAGGAGCAGCGCGAGTTGCTGGAGGCCTGCCGCGACTGGGCGCGCCCGCCGGCCGGGCTGCGCACCGTCCGCACCCCCGGCGGCGGCACCATGACCGCCCGGCAGGTCTGCCTCGGCCGGCACTGGTACCCGTACGGCTACGCCCGCACGGTCGTCGACGGCGACGGCGCCCCGGTGAAGCCGTTCCCCGCGTGGCTGGGCGACCTGGGCCGCCGGGCGGTCCGCGACACGCTCCAGGGACCGGCACCGGCCTACGACATCGCCCTGATCAACTTCTACGACGCAGACGCCCGGATGGGCATGCACCGCGACAGCGACGAGAAGTCCGACGCGCCGGTGGTGTCGCTGAGCCTCGGCGACACCTGCGTGTTCCGCTTCGGCAACACCGAGACCCGCACCCGGCCCTGGACCGATGTCGAGCTGCGCAGCGGCGACCTGTTCGTCTTCGGCGGCCCGTCCCGCCTCGCCTACCACGGAGTCCCCCGGGTACACGCAGGCACGGCACCGCCCGGTCTCGGCCTGACCGGACGGCTCAACATCACGCTCCGGGTCAGCGGCCTGTAGGCCGCGGGCCCTGCGGATCATGGGAGACTCGCCCTCATGAGCGGGAAGGCGGACCCCCGGCAGGCGGGGGATGGGACCACCTCGACGAGGACGCGGCTGGACCGGGGGCGCGGAGCGCTCGGACCGGCGCTGGAGCTCGTGCACACCGGACGCGCGCCGACCCGGGCCGTACTCACCGCCGAGCTCGGCGTGACCCGGGCGACGGCCGGGGCGGTCGCCGCCGAACTGGAGGCGCTCGGGCTGATCCGGGTCGACGCCCGGCCCGGCGCGGCGGCGGGCTCGCAGGGCCGGCCCTCGCACAAGCTGGCCGTCGCCGAGGACGGGCCCGTCGCGCTCGCCGCGCAGGTGCACGCCGACGGCTTCCGGGCGGCACTGGTCGGGCTGGGCGGCCGGATCGTCGCCACCGCGCCGGGCTGCGAGGTCGTCGACGCCGACCCGGCGAAGGTGCTCGCCTCCGTCGTCACGGCGGGCGCCGAGCTGCTGCGCGAGACCGGACGCCGGTGCGTGGGGGCGGGACTCGCCGTACCGTCCGCGGTCGCCGAACCGGAGGGCCTGGCGCTCAACCCGCTGCACCTGGCCTGGCCCGCGGGCGCGCGCGTACGCGACATCTTCGCCGAGCAGGTGCGCGCGGCCGGCCTCGACGGACCGGCGTTCGCCGCGAACGACGTCAACCTCGCCGCGCTCGCCGAGCACCGGCACGGCGCCGGACGCGGCTCCCGCGACCTGCTGTGCGTGGCCACCGGCCACCGGGGCGTCGGCGGCGCGCTCGTCCTCGACGGCCGCCTGCACCGGGGCAGTTCGGGCCTCGCGCTGGAGGTCGGCCACCTCACCGTGCACCCCGAGGGCCGCCCCTGCCACTGCGGCAGCCGCGGCTGCCTGGACGTGGAGACCGACCCGCTGGCCTTCCTCACGGCGGCGGGCCGCGAACCGGGCCCCGAGGTGTCCCTGCTCCAGCAGTCCATCGACCTCGTCCGCCACCACTACGACGACCCGGGCGTCCGCACCGCCACCGAGACCCTCATCGACCGGCTCGGCCTCGGACTCGCCGGTCTCGTCAACATCCTCAACCCGGACCGCATCATCCTCGGCGGCCTGCACCGCACCCTCCTCGACGCCGACCCCGGCCGGCTCCGCGCGGTCGTCGCCGACCGCAGCCTGTGGGGCCAGAGCGGCGGCGTCCCCATCCTGCCGTGCACCCTCGACCACAACAGCCTGGTCGGCGCCGCGGAACTGGCGTGGCAGCCGGTGCTGGACGATCCCCTGGGTGCGCTGACCTAGCCGGACGAGGAACCGGGTGTCCGGCTGGACGGGCTCGTCGGCGATCAGGCACCGCTCGACGGGCTTGTCCGCGCCGCTTCCGGGAAGGCTCGCGCCTGAGCGGGCAGGCTGGACCGCAGGCGGCTCGCCCGCACCGTACGAACGAGGAAGTTGACGTCATGACCGACAAGCTCACTGTGAGCGTCCTGGGCACCGGGATCATGGGCGCCGCGATGGCCCGCAACCTGGCCCGCGCCGGGCACGCCGTCCACGCCTGGAACCGCACCCGCGCCAAGGCCGAGCCGCTGGCCGCCGAGGGCGTGCACGTCGCCGGTACTCCCGCGGAGGCGGTCCGGGACAGCGACGTCGTGCTGACCATGCTCCACGACGGCCCCGCCGCCCTGGAGACGATGCGGGAGGCCGCCCCCGCCCTGCGCCAGGGCGCCGCCTGGGTGCAGTCCACGACCGCGGGCGTCGAGGCCATCGGTGACCTCGCCGCCTTCGCCCAGGAGCACGGTCTGGTCTTCTACGACGCGCCAGTCCTGGGCACCCGCCAGCCCGCCGAGGCCGGGCAGCTGACCGTGCTCGCCGCCGGCCCCGTCGAGGGCCGGGACACGGTGACGCCCGTCTTCGACGCCGTCGGCGCCCGTACCGTGTGGGCCGGCGAGGACGGGGCGGCCGGCGGCGCCACCCGGCTGAAGCTGGTCGCCAACAGCTGGGTCCTCGCCGTGACGGCCGCCGCCGGTGAGGCCCTGGCACTGGCGAAGGCCCTCGACGTCGACCCGCGCGGTTTCCTCGACCTCATCGCCGGCGGTCCGCTCGACATGGGCTATCTGCACGCCAAGTCCGGCCTGGTCCTCGAAGACCGGCTCACCCCGCCCCAGTTCGCGGTGACCACCGCCGCCAAGGACGCCCGCCTCATCGTCGAGGCCGGTGCGGGCCACGGCGTCCGCCTGGACGTGGCCGAAGCCGCCGCCGCCCGCATGGAGCGCGCCGCCGCCCAGGGTCACGGCGACGAGGACATGGCCGCCGCCTACTTCGCGAGTTTCGACGAAAACCCGTCCGCCTGATCATCCGGGAGGTTCCCCCGTGTCCAAGCCGCCGCTGCCGCCCGAGGCCGAAGCCCTGCTGAGCCGGCCCAACCCGTGCGTCATGGCCACCGTGCGCTCCGACGGCGCACCGGTCTCCACCGCCACGTGGTACGCGTGGAAGGACGGCCGGGTGCTGATCAACCTCGACGCGGGCCGGGTCCGCCTGAAGCACCTGCGCCGCGACCCGCGCGTGACGCTCACCGTCCTCGCCGACGACAACTGGTACACCCACATCACCCTCATCGGCCGCGTCACCGAGATGTACGACGACAAGGACCTGGCCGACATCGACCTGCTCTCCCGGCACTACGGCGGCAAGCCCTACCCGAACCGCGTCCGGCCCCGGGTCAGCGCCTGGATCGAGGTCGACCGCTGGCACGGCTGGGGCGAGATGAAGGACAACGACCAGGCCATGGGCTGACACCGGCAGGCCACGCCGTCAGACACGGCAACCCGGGGCCGCCGCCCACCGAGCGGGCGGCGGCCGTCGTGGTGTCCGCGCCCCAGCAGCAGCCGGTCGCCGAACCCGGCGTCGGCGCGGCCCGTACGGCGTCCCGCATACGCCGGCATCACCGCACCGCGCGGACCGCACTCACCACCGGCGCCCCCGAGGCAGCCGGTCCCGGCCCGGTGCCGACAGGTGCAGCACCTCGAACAGGTCGCCGTCGGCCTTCGGGGTGTCGTGCTCCCAGAGGGAGAAGTGCACCAGCTCCCAGCGGCTCGTGTCGACGGCCGCCGCGGCGAGCAGGGCCCCGTCCTGCGCCGTCAGCCGCCGGACCTCCCGCACCGCCTCGTCCACCGTCCCGGCGGGCGGCCCGGAGTCCGGGACGGGTTGGCGCCGCCGTACCGCGAACCGCGCGTGCGCACCGCCCCCTTCCTCGTACGCGAGCCCCGTCCACTGCCGCACGGACGGCCGCCCGAAGTCGTCACTGAGCCCCTGGAACCCGCCGCCCCACAGGAAGGCGTTCATGCCGTCGACGGTGTTCCAGAGATAGAAGGGCGCGTACTGGCTGACCGGCGAGCCGCGCAGACCGCGCTCGCGCGTCAGATAGGCCTTGAGGCCGAGCCCGTCCCAGCCGTCGAGCAGATGCCCCCGGCGGGCGACACGGTCGCGGATGACGCCCATGTCGTAGTCGGCGGGCAGGGTGATCTCGTACTGCATGGCGTGCACGCGGGCCTCCTCAGGCGGGACGGGGTGCCAGCAGGGACAGCAGCCCCCGTACGCCCGCGTCGAACGCGGCGGGGGAGCCGGAGGCACGGGCCAGGACGTATCCGCCCTGGACGGTCGCGACGACCGCCGCGGCGATCTCCCCGCCGTCCAGCGAGGGCGCGAACCGCCCCTGTTCCTTGCCCTCTTCGACGATCCCGGCGATCCGCTCCCGGATCCAGTCGAGTGTCTCGTCGACCGGGGCGCGCAGTTCGGCGCTGGCGATCACGTCCGGGTCCATGGTCAGCCGGCCGATCGGGCAGCCCCGCAGCACGTCCCGCTCGCGCCGCAGATACGCCTCGATGCGCTCGTACGGCGTTCCCGGGCCGTCGAGTACTCCCGCGGCGGTAGCCCGCATCTCCTCGGCGGTCCGCCGGATCGCGGCCAGCGCGAGGTCCGGCTTGCCCTTGAAGTGGTGGTACATGCTGCCCTGCCCGGCGCCCGCGCGCTCCAGGATCGCCTTGGGGCTCGTGCCCACGTAGCCGCGCTCCCACAGCAGCTCGCGCGTGGACTCGATCAGCCGCTCCGAGGTACTCATGAGCGCACTGTACATACCAGTAGGTACAGAAGTCGAGGGTCAGGGGAAGCACCCGTGCCGCGCCCGTCTACTCCCCGCGAGGTACGCGCACTGCCGCTGGCCGTACGACGACCGGGGACCCCGCGCGGGGCGAGGCTCGGAAGCGACAGACAGGACATCGCAGCAACGCGTCCGAGGAGTTGAACGACATGCAGACCCTGGCGAACTTCGGTGACGGCGGCCCCGGCCCCTGGATCCTGCTCTTCCCGGTGATCTGGGCCCTGGTCATCGGCGGCGGCGTCGCGCTGCTGCGCCGCACGGTGTGGCGCGGCCGCCGCGGCGGCCCCTGGCGGCAGCCCCCGGCCGGGAACGACTCGCCCATCACCGTGCTCGGACACCGCTTCGCCTCCGGCGAGATCGACGAGGACGAGTACTGGCGACGGCTGTCCGTGCTGAACGAGGAGTTCGGCCGCAAGGGAGGTGCGGCGTGACCACGACGACCGCCACGACGACCACGCGGCCCGCCGCCCGGGTCGTCGACGCGGTGAAGGTGTACGGCGGTGGCGACACCGCCGTACGCGCCCTCGACGGCGTGACCGTGAGCTTCCCGGCCGGCCGCTTCACCGCGATCATGGGGCCCTCGGGCTCCGGCAAGTCCACGCTGATGCACTGCGCGGCCGGCCTGGACACGCTCACCTCGGGCACCGCCCGCATCGGCGACACCGACCTGGGCGGCCTCGACGACCGCCGCCTCACGCTCCTGCGCCGCGGCCGCGTGGGCTTCGTGTTCCAGGCGTACAACCTGGTGCCGACCCTCACCGTCGCCGAGAACATCAGGCTGCCCCTGGACCTGGCGGGCGGCCGGGGCGACCCGGAGTGGATCGACGCGCTGATCGACGTCGTCGGACTGCGTGACCGGCTCCACCACCGGCCCGCCGAACTCTCCGGCGGACAGCAGCAACGCGTGGCGGTGGCCCGGGCGTTCGCCGGACGGCCGGACGTCGTCTTCGCGGACGAGCCGACCGGCAACCTCGACTCGCGCTCCGGCGAGGAGGTGCTCGGCCTGCTCGGCCGCGCCGTACGCCAGACGGGGCGCACGGTCGTCATGGTCACTCACGACCCCGCGGCCGCCGCGCACGCCGACGAGGTCGTCTTCCTCGCCGACGGACGCCTGGTCGACCGCATGGAGTCCCCGACCGCCGACCGGGTCCTGGACCGGATGAAGGCCTTCGAGGTGCCCTCATGAACGCCTCCGTACGCCTGAGCGTGTCCTCCCTGCGCGCCCACCGGCGGCGCTTCGCCGGTACGTTCCTCGCCGTGTTCCTGGGCGTGGCGTTCCTCGCCGGGACGCTCGTCATGGGCGACACACTGCGCGCCGGTTTTGACTCGATGTTCGGCAACGCGACCAGCGGCACCGACGCCGTGGTCCGCAGCGCCGACGCCATCACCACGCCCGGCGAGAGCCAGGGCGTACGGCAGCCGGTCGCCACCGGCCTGGTCGGGACCGTGGAGAAGGTCCCGGGCGTCGCGGCCGCCGTGCCGAACATCCAGGGCGCCGGGCAGCTCGTGGGCGCGAACGGCGACCCGATCGGCGGCCAGGGCCCGCCCACTCTCGCCGGCAACTGGATCACCGACCCGAAGCTCAATCCGTACCGGCTGGCCGAGGGGCGCGCCCCGCGGAAGTCCGGCGAGGTCGTCGTCAACCGCGGCACCGCCGAGAAGGGCGGCCTGAAGATCGGCGACACGACCGTCCTGCGCACTCCCGACCCGGTCCGGGTGACCGTCGTCGGCCTCGCCACCTTCGGCGGTCAGGACGGCATGGCACAGGTGACCTTCACCGGGATGACCGTGGCCGACGCGGAGAAGTACCTCACGGCCAGGCCGGGCGAGGCGGCGAGCATCCAGGTGCGCGCCGGACCCGGCGTCAGCCAGGAGGAACTCGTCGAGCGTCTGACGCCCGCCCTGCCCAAGGGCGTCGAGGCCATCACCGGCCAGGAGTCGGCCGAGGAGAACACCGAGATGATCTCCAGTCAGTTCCTGGACATCTTCACGCTCTTCCTGCTGGTGTTCTCCGGCATCGCCTTGCTGGTGGCGACCTTCTCCATCCACAACACCTTCGCCATCGTCGTCGCCCAACGCACCCGCGAGAACGCACTGTTGCGGGCGCTGGGCGCCTCTCGCCGCCAGGTCACCGTCACCACCCTGGTGGAGGCCACCACCGTGGCCGTGACCGCGTCCCTGGCCGGCCTGGCGGGCGGCATCGGCATCGCGGCCGGACTCCAGGCACTGTTCCCGGCCATCGGCTTCCCGTTCCCCGAGGGCGACTTGGTCGTCAAGGGCCTCTCCCTGGCGCTGCCGCTGTCCGTCGGCATCGTGGTCTGCCTGGGTTCCGCCCTGCTGCCCGCCGTACGCGCCGGACGCACCGCACCGCTCGCCGCCCTGCGCGAGACGGCCGTCGACACCTCCGGCGCGTCCCGCCTGCGGGCGGTCACCGGCACCGGCCTGATCGCGCTGGGCGTCGCCCTCGCCCTGGCCGGTGTCCTCGTGTCACCGTCCGTCTGGCTGGCGGGTTCCGGCGCCGCACTGGCCCTGGTCGCGTTCGTGGTGCTCGGCCCGGTCGCCTCCACCACCGCCGTCCGGATCCTCGGCAGCCCGCTCGGCCGGCTGCGCGGCGTCACCGGCGCGCTGGCCCGGCGCAATGCCCTGCGCAGTCCGAAGCGCACCGCGGCCACCGCCAGTGCCCTGATGATCGGCGTGGCCGTCGTGTCGCTGTTCACGGTGTTCGGCGCCTCGCTGAAGGCCACCATGGACCAGACCGTGTCCCGGTCCTTCGCGGGCGACGTCGCCGTCAGTGCCCCGTCGTTCGGCGCGGGCGGCAGCGGACTGAGCCCGGGGCTGGCCGGCGCGGTCCAGGAACTGCCCGAGGTGGACACGGCGGTCGGACTCGGCCGGGGTGTCGCCGAGGTCGACGGCGAGGGCCGGGCCCTCACGGTCACCGACCCGGTCGCCCTGGAACGCACCTTCGACCTCGGCAGGATCGACGGCTCGATGCGCGGCCTCGGCACCGACGGCATCGCCGTCACCGAGAAGGAAGCCGCCAGGCAGCACCTCACCACCGGCGGGAAGGCCCAGCTCGCCTTCACCGACGGCAGCAAGGAGACGTTCACCGTCCGCGCGGTCTACGGCCCGTCCGAACTCGCCGGCGACTACGTCATCACCCGCGCCGCCTGGGCCCCGCACCGCACCCTCGTCGCCGTCACGTTCGAGGACGGCGTGAGCACGGACGCGGGCAAGGCGGCGGTGGAGAAGACCGCCGCCCGGTACGGCAACCCGGAGGTCCAGACCCGCGACGAGTACGCGCAGTCCTCGGCCGGCGGCATCGACATGATGCTCACCCTGGTCTACGCCCTGCTCGCCCTCGCCGTGGTCATCGCGCTCCTCGGCATCGCCAACACCTTGACCCTGGCCATCCACGAACGCACCCGTGAACTCGGCCTGCTGCGGGCCGTCGGCCAGACCCGCTCCCAGTTGCGGGCCATGGTCCGCTGGGAGTCGATCCTGGTCGCCGCCTTCGGCACGGCCGGCGGGCTCGCTCTCGGCGCCTTCCTCGGCTGGGTCCTCGTCAGGGCCTCGGACGGCAGCAGCGACAGCGAGTTCGCCTTCGCCGTGCCGCCCGCGCAGCTCGCGGTCGTGGCCCTCGTGGGTCTCATGGCCGGCGCCCTCGCGGGGCTGCGCCCGGCCCGGCGCGCGGCACGCCTGGACGTGCTGCGCGCCATCGCCATCGAGTGACCCGGGGGATGCCCGCCTACGCGACCCCCGTGCGAACGGTGGTCACCGCCCGGTCAACCGGCAACGGCGGACCGGGCGGGAGCATGTTCGGGCCGCAGTCCGTCCGCGGCGTGCCCGACCTCCGCGAACCTGCGCGCGGGTTTCTCCAGGACCGTGCGCCGTGCCCGGCGCGACGGCGCCGCGACCGCGGCGGAGGACGTCGGGAGGGTGAACCAGACGACCTTGCCGCACTCGCCGTCCGGGCGGACGCCCCAGCTCTCGCTCATGGCGGCCACCATCGCGAGCCCGCGCCCGCAGGTCGCCAGCGGTTCGGCGTCGTCCACCACGGGCATCCGCGGGTCGTGGTCGCGTACCGAGACCGTGAGCCGGTCGAGCAGCAGCTCTATCTCCACGGTGCACGTCTTGTCGGGCTGGGCATGCCGGTGGACGTTGGACAGCAGCTCCGTCACCCCGAGCGAGGCCCGGTCGATCAGAGCGTCCAGGTGCCAGTAGCGCAACTGCGCAGAGACGATTCTGCGGACCTGGCCGATCCGCGACGGCAGGGCTTGGAGCTCCACCGTGCAGTGCCTGCTTGGATAGCTGATCACGGCTGCGACTCCCCGACGTGAGGTCCGGAAGAACACGGAGTTCGGATCCAGCAGGGCGCCTTGGTGACGCTGTCGCCCGCTGTCGTGGCCGGCGGGCTGGTTCGCAGCGTTATCGCCGGTAAACCCAGAGTGACGTGAGACCAGAGTGACGCAGGGGGTGGGGGACCGCAACTCGCGGACATCTCAGCCGCCGCGCCCCGCCGCCCGGCGCACGGCCTCGATGAAGCGCCGCGCGGCCGGCGGACCGGGTTCGCCCGGAGCGGGGTCGTGATCGCCCAGGGTGAGCAGGTACCGGTTGCCGTTGAGATCCGCCGTGGCCCGGTCATCGGGGCCGAACCAGGGCTTGGAGGCGCGCACCGCCTGCACCGGCGCGCTGTCGATCTCACTGCCGTAACTGGTCAGCAGCTCGAGCCGGCCGTCACTGATCCGGACCTGGCCGGCCCGTGTGAGCGAACGCAGCCGCTTCCCGATCCGCACGCCCGTGGCCCTGAACTCCGGCTCCGCCATGCCACCCGCCCCCTTGTGCGCGTCGGTGCACCGGCCCGCCCGCTGCGCGGTACCCGGCACGGACTCGTGTCCTGATCCAGTGTGCCCCCGTCCGGAGGCTTGCTCCGGTGGTGCGTCGTACCCCTTGCCGGTACCCCGTCCGGGGTCCCGGTCCCGCGGTGAAGTCTGCCCCCACCCGGCGTCGAGCACCAGTACAGCGGACCCCCTCTCCAGGGGGCGCCCGGAGCACACACGCAAGTGCGCCCCCTGGACCGCGCGCCCCCTTGCACCGGCTCTGCCCCAGGGGGCGCTTTGGGGGGCTCAAAGGTGCGTTTATGCAGGTGAGAAGCGTGTGTCAGGTGCTTATGATCGGGGGTGTCGGCCGCGCGACGCGTCGTCGGCGCGCAGCGTTAGGAGCCCCCTCGTGAGCACCCCCCAGCAGACCCGGACCGGCGTCACCCTCGACGTCGACCACAGCGACACCGCCTACCGCGCATGGCTGAAAGAAGCCGTCCGCAGAGTCCAGGCCGACGCCAACCGCTCGGCCGACACGCACCTCCTCCAGTTCCCCCTGCCCGAGCGGTGGGGCGTCGACCTGTACCTGAAGGACGAGTCCACCCACCCCACCGGCAGCCTCAAGCACCGGCTCGCCCGCTCCCTCTTCCTCTACGGCCTGTGCAACGGCTGGATCCGGCCGGGCCGCCCGGTGATCGAGGCCTCCAGCGGCTCGACGGCCGTCTCCGAGGCGTACTTCGCGAAGCTCGTCGGCGTGCCCTTCATCGCCGTGATGCCGCGCACGACCAGCGCGGAGAAGATCCGCCTCATCGAGTTCCACGCCGGGCAGTGCCACTTCGTGGACGACCCCCGCACGATGTACGAGGAGTCCGCCCGCCTCGCGGCAGAGACCGGCGGCCACTACATGGACCAGTTCACCTACGCCGAACGGGCCACGGACTGGCGTGGCAACAACAACATCGCCGAGTCCATCTTCCGGCAGCTGCGGATGGAGCGGTTCCCCGAGCCGGCGTGGATCGTCGCCACGGCGGGCACGGGCGGCACTTCGGCGACCCTCGCGCGCTACGTGCACTACATGCAGTACGACACCCGCGTCTGCGTGGCCGACCCCGAGAACTCGTGCTTCTTCGAGGGCTGGACCACCGGCGATCCGGACGTCACCTGCGACTGCGGCTCCCGGATCGAGGGCGTCGGCCGGCCCCGGATGGAACCGAGCTTCGTGCCCGGCGCGATCGACCGGATGATGAAGGTGCCCGACGCGGCCAGCGTCGCCGCGGTACGGGCACTGGAGCGCGCCATCGGCCGCAAGGCGGGCGGCTCGACCGGTACGGGCCTGTGGAGCGCACTGAAGATCGTCGCGGAGATGGTGTCCGAGGGGCGGCAGGGGAGCGTCGTGACGCTGCTGTGCGACCCGGGGGACCGGTATCTCGACAAGTACTACTCCGACACCTGGCTGGCGGCCCAGGGCCTGGACATCGCGCCGTACACGGCCGCGATCGACTCGCTGCTGGAGACGGGCGTCTGGCCCGACTGAGAGGACGCCCCGGGCCGGCGGCGCTACGC
The DNA here is from genome assembly GCF_040613735.1 of Streptomyces sp. NPDC006235. NCBI lineage: Bacteria > Bacillati > Actinomycetota > Actinomycetes > Kitasatosporales > Streptomycetaceae > Streptomyces > Streptomyces sp. NPDC006235. The sequence continues at coordinate 21,165 of NZ_JBEXSR010000062.1, read as the reverse complement.
CGTCAGCCTCCCGTCCAGCGCCGTCACGGCGTCCCGGAAGGCCTTGGCCTGAGCCGCCCGTACCGGCTTCATGGCGAGCCGGTACGCCGCCGTCCCGTCGGTCGCGAACGTCCACCGCACCCGGGTCCCGGTACCGGCGGGGGCGAGCCGCCACTCCTCGGCGATCGCGCGCACCCCGGGCACGTTGGTGACGTCGACGCGATAGGCGTACACCTCGGGTTCCGTCGCCGCGATGATCGACTCCCGGAACCGGACGCCGCCGATGAGCCGGATGTCGCGCCCCTTCCCGCCGTCGATCGGGCGGGCGGCCGTCACCTGCGGAAACCAGTCGGCCCAGCCGGGCACGTCCTCCAGAGCCCGGTAGACCGCCTCCACCGGAGCGGAGATCTCCCGCTCGGAGACATGCCGTACGGGCGCGGCCCGGACGAAGTCGAGCCCCACGGGGCGCAGACGGTGAGCCATGGACGAAGCCCTCCTGGCAGGGGAGCGGGCGATGACCGGCAGCGTCACAGTAGCTGGCGACCTGTCAGCTGTCTGCCTCTTCGTCGGGCTCCCCGGCCACCACCAGCCGCCGCAGATGCTCCACGACGACCCCGCGCGCCTCGTCCGGCAGGCCGGAGTCCGTCACGAGAGTGTCGATCCGCTCCAGCGAGGCGAACGAACTCAGGCCCACCTTGCCCCACTTGGTGTGGTCGGCGACCACCACGACCCGCCGGGCCGACTGCACGAGCCGCCGGTTCGTCTCCGCCTCCGCGAGGTTCGGCGTCGACAGGCCGGCCTCGACCGATATGCCGTGCACCCCGAGGAACAGCAGGTCGAAGTGGAGCGCCGCGATCGCCTGGTCGGCGACCGGTCCCACCAGCGAGTCGGACGGGGTGCGCACACCGCCGGTCAACACGACCGTCGCCGCGCCCTGCCGCGGGCCCGAGGTGCGCTGCGCCGCGTGGAAGACGTCGGCCACCCGCACCGAGTTGGTGACCACCGTCAGGTCCGGCACGTCCAGCAGCTGCTGCGCCAGCGCGTACGTCGTCGTGCCGCCGGACAGGGCGATCGCCGCGCCCGGCGCGACCAGCTTGGCCGCCGCCCGCGCGATGTCCTCCTTGGCGGTCAGCTCCAGCCCCGACTTCGCCTCGAAGCCGGGTTCGTGCGTACTCGCCTCGACCACCGGGACCGCGCCGCCGTGGACCTTCTCCAGCATGCCCTGGCGGGCGAGCGCGTCGAGGTCGCGGCGGACCGTCATGTCCGACACGCCGAGCTTGCGGGTCAGCTCGTTGACCCGGACACCGCCCCGGCGGCGGACCTCGTCGAGGATCAGGGATCGCCGCTGCTCCGCGAGGAGGTTCTGATTCTCGCTCACGTACGCTCCGGTCCTTTCGCCTCAATGCCGTCCGTCAGGCCCAGCACACCTGCCCCAACCAGGACATTCTCCCCCGGCTCCGGTGCGCGGACGCCTCATCCTCGCATGTCGCGGGACCGGCGGTGTCACCGACCGCTCGCCGCGCACATGTCACCAGTGGCTCTCCGCATGGTCACGGATCGGGGAGATTCCGTGACAGCAGGTGTGCGGTACCGCGGAACTGGAGATCCTTGTGCCCGCACGGACAGAGCCGACGGCGTGTCACGGGGGAAGTGCGAATCAGTGGAACGTGCGCAGGAACAGGCCTCGACCGGCGGGCCGGACCAGCCCGCCCGGCGGCCCGGTGAGTCGGGGACCGCTCTGGAACTCCTGGTCCACGGCGTGGGCGGCACCACGCCGCAGGAGATGCTCGACGATCCGCGCACGGTGCGGATCACCGGCGACGGCATCGCGGCCGTCTTCCGGCGCGCCGACGACCTCGACGCGGAGACCAGCCCCGACGACCGCCGCCGCGACAAACCGGTGCCCGAGGCCTACGTCTGGTGCAACCTCACCTCCGGCAACGGCACCCGCGCCCTGTGGCTGTTGCTGCTGCCGTTCATGGTCGTCAACCTCGCCCACTGGATGCGCCCCAGCGCCCGGGGCCGCCGCCGCACCGTGCGCCTGTACGGCCTGCTGGTGCGGCTCACCGGGCTCACCCTGACGGTGCTGCTCGTCGCGGCCGCCTGCGAGGTCGCCCTCGACCTCGCGGCCTGGCAGTGCGCGGGCACGCGCGCGTGCGCCGACCGGCACTCCTGGCTCGGCTTCCTCTCGCCCACCGTCTCGGACGGCGGCTGGTGGAGCAGCCCCGGCCGCAGGCTCGCCCTGGCGTCCTTCGTCCCGACCGCCCTGACCGTGCTGCTGTGGTACCTGTCCCGGCGCACCTGGAGCGACTACGAGTCCCAGCAGCCGCCGGCCCGCGACCCCGAGCCCGACGAGGACGGCGCCGGCCCGACCGCGCTGGGCCGGCCCGGCTTCTGGTACGGACGCCGACTGGTGGCCCGGCTGCGCGCCGCGCACACCGCCGCCGGACTGGTCACGGTCGCCGCAGCGGTCGCCAGCGCCGCCGCCCGGCACGACCGGGAGCCCGGCGGCCCCGCCGTACTGAACATCCTGGGCCTGCTCCTGGAGGCGGCCCTCGCGGCCTGCGTCGTCGCCGTGGTGTGGGTGGTGTGCCGCCGGGGCCGCAGCGAGAGACGCATCGACCGGGAACTCGACGAGCGCTTCGTACGGCGCCTGCCGCTCGCCGCCCTCGTCCTGCTCGCCCTCGCCCTGTTGTACGCGGGCTGGGAACGCCCCGGCTGGGAGTCGGCTGGCCGGCTGCCGGGTGATGCCACCTTCGGCGGCCTCGCCCTGGTCCAGGGCCTGCTCGTGATCGTCCTCGCCGGCGTCGCGTACGCACTGCACCGCACCGACCCCGACCGGCGGGCCGTGCTGCGAGGGCTCGGCGGACCGGCCGTCGCGATGCTGGCCTGCGCCCTGGGCGGGGTGATGTCCGGCGGTGTGTCGCAGCGCGTGGCGGACTGGCTGGACGGCACCGGGACGTCGATCGACGGCCCGCCGGTCCTGCTGACCTGGCAGGCGTCCGTGATCCCGCCCCTGATCGTGGTGCTGCTGGTGCTCTTCGGCTGGCTGGCGCACCGCGCCTGGCAGCTCGCCCGCGCCGAACGCGAGGCGGTGGCCCGCGACTACCCGGACGAGACCCAGGACCGCGCCCGCACCCGCCGCATCGCCTACACCCGCGCGATGGCCTCCCTCACCGACCGGGGACCCCGCGTCGTCGCCGTCACCTCCGGCGTCACCCTGCTGCTCGGCGCCGGAGCCCTCGTGGGCGCCCTGACCACCGACGAGACGCCGGGCGACGCGGCACAGGGCACCTACCCCGTCGTCCACGGCGCCGCGGAGACCGCCCAGGCCCTCGGCTCCTGGCTGATCGGCCTCGGCTTCATCCTGTTCGTCACCTGGGGCAGGCGCGCCTACAAAGACGCCGCCGCCCGCCGCACCATCGGCATCCTGTGGGACGTCGGCACCTTCTGGCCGCGCGCCGCCCACCCCTTCGCCCCGCCCTGCTACGCCGAGCGCGCGGTGCCCGACCTGACCTGGCGGATCGCGACCTGGACCCGCGCCACCGGCGGACGGCTGGTCATCTCCGGGCACTCACAGGGCAGCGTGCTCGCCGCCGCCGCGGCCTGGCAGCTCTCCCCGTCCACCCGCCGACGCGTGGCGCTGCTGACGTACGGCTCCCCGCTGGAGCGGCTCTACGGCCGCTGGTTCCCGGCGCACTTCGGCCCCGCCGCGCTCAGCTCCCTGCACCGGGAGGTCGACTGCTGGCGCAACCTGTACCGGCTCACCGACCCCATCGGCGGCCCGGTGCGCCTGCCCGGCAACCACGACCTCGGGGTCGACCACGTGCCGCTGATGGACCCCCTCTCCTACGGCCGCACCGACCTGCACCCGCTGCCGGCGCCGATCCTCGGCCACTCCGACTACCAGGCGGACCCGGTGTTCGCCGAGGAGCGCCGCAAACTGCTCGCCCGGCTGCGGCCGGGCCTGCCGGCACCCCGTCACACGGCGGAGCAGCCCTGCCCGGGCCCGGAGGCGGAGCCGGGCGCGGAGGCCGGCCCTGGTTCTCAGAGCAACTCGGGCAGGTCCTCCGCGTAGAGCAGGGTCAGGTCGTCCGTGCTCGGCTCGGTGAACTGGGCGACCCGGCTCGCGTGCCGCTCCACCATCGCCTCGAAGGTCTGCCGCGCGGTACGGCCGTTGCCGAACGCCGGACCCTTCGGGAGCTTCGTGAAGTACGTCCGCAGGGCCTCAGCCGCGCCGGGCGCCAGCCGGTACTCGTGCTCCTCGGCCTGCTGCTCCACGATCCGCAGCAGGTCCTCGGGGCCGTAGTCGCTGAAGGTGATGGTCCGCGAGAACCGGGACGCCACCCCGGGGTTGACCGACAGGAAACGCTCCATTTCGGCCGTGTAGCCCGCGACGATCACCACGACCGCGTCCCGGTGGTCCTCCATCAGCTTCACCAGCGTGTCGATGGCCTCCTTGCCGAAGTCGCGGCCCGCGTCCTCGGGGGACAGCGCGTACGCCTCGTCGATGAACAGCACACCGCCGCGCGCCTTCTCGAAGGCCTCCTGCGTGCGGATCGCGGTCGAGCCGATGTGCTCGCCCACCAGGTCGACCCGGGACACCTCGACCAGGTGGCCCTTCTCCAGCACACCGAGCGACGCGAGGATCTCGCCGTACAGCCGCGCGACCGTCGTCTTGCCCGTGCCGGGGGAGCCGGTGAAGACCAGGTGCCGTTTGACCGACGCGGCCTTCAGGCCCGCCTGCTGCCGGCGCCGGCCCACCTCGATCATGTCGGTGAGGGCGCGCACCTCGCGCTTGACGCTCTCCAGGCCGACCAGCGCGTCCAGTTCACCGAGGACGTCCTTGGAGCTCCGGGCCGACTGCTCGGGCTCCGCGACCGGGGCCGGGGCCGGGGGTTGCGGTTCGGTGCGCTGACCCGGGACCGCGCCCAGCAGGCCGGGGGAGTGGCTCACCGTCTGCACGGCCGTCTCCCGCGCCGCCGGTGCCCGCAGCCCCGCGCTCTCGTCGCTGGTGCAGTCCTCGACCAGGGGCCCCGCCCCGGAGGCGTCCGCGCCGCTGTCCGCGAACTCGTAACCACCGCGCGCGCACCGCTCCGTGCGGCACTTCCGCAAGCTCGTACGGCTGCCGTCGATCACATGGAAGCCGTAGCCGCCGCTGCCCGTCACCCGGCAGTTGTGGAAGCTGCCGCGGCCTCCGGCCGAGACGTACACCCCCGCCTCCGCCGGTGAGTCGATCGTGCAGCGCTCCACCGTGGGGTCGGCGCCCTTGGTGACGATCACGCCGGTCTGGGTGCCGTCCAGCGTGCAGTTGCTGAGCGTGCCGCCGCTGCCGTGGTCACGGAACCAGGCGCCCGTCGCCGCGTCCCGGATCCGGCAGTCGTCGAGCTGCGCGGTCGCACCGTCGCTCACCGACACGGCCGTGTTGCGCACCTGCGACAGGTCGCTGTCGACGACGTCCGCGCGCGAGCCGCGGTCGAGGACGAACAGGGCGTCCGGCACGTCGTGCACCCGGCACGAGTCGAGCACCGCCGTGGCACCGTCGCTCACCCACACCGCCGGGTAGTCGCCCGTGCTGTCGAAGATCTCGCACTGGTTGGCGTCCACGCGGGTGCCCGGGTCCCACACCGACAGGCCGTTGCGCCCGAACTGCCGCACCGTGGTGCGGGTCAGCGTGAGGACGGAGCGGGACCGCAGGTCGACCGCGTTCTCCGGGATGTCGTGGATACGGCAGTCGGCGAGCGTCAGCACCGCGTCCGTGTCGAGCGTGACCCCGTCGGCCGTCGTGCGGTGCACATCGCAGTCCGTGAGGTGCGCGGTGGCCCGGCCGGTGATCTGCACACCGCTGCCCCGCACCTCGTAGATCTCGCAGCCCACCGCCTCCAGCGCCGAGTTCTCCCCGGTCACCGACAGGCCCGAGCCCGAGGTGTGGTGCACCCGGCAGCGCTCCAGACGTGGGTGGGCGCCGCCGCGCACCGCCACACCCGCCTGGCCGGCCGCGACGACCTCGCACTCCTCGAACACCCCGCCCGCGCCGTCGAGTACGGCGATGCCGATGCCCGCCGGGTTGTCGACCGCGCAGCGCCGGACCGTGGGCCGGGCGCTGCCGCGCACCTCGATCCCGGCCGCCGACCGCGTGACCACCCGTACGTTGCTCAGCTCCGGCGTGCCCTCCTCCACCAGCACCGCGGGGGCCGCCGCGTCCTGGCCCTCCACGTGCAGGTCCTGGACCACCGCCGAGGCGCGCACGGTCAGCGGCACGCCGTCCACGGGCGCGATCCGCACCGAGCCGGGGGAGCCCTCGGGGCCGCGCAGCGTCACCGCGCGCTGCACGACGAGGTTCTCCCGGTAGGTGCCGGAGGCGACCGTGAGGACGTCTCCGTCGGCCGCGGCCTCCAGGGCAGCGGCGAGCGATGCGTACTCACCCGTGCGGCGCCGCCACCGTGACGTGCCGGTGTGCGTCACCTGGACCGTGCCCTGTGCCATGGTGTAGCTGTGCCCCCACCTCGGTCGTACTGATGGCTCGTTCGCCTTCGGGACGCTCCCGCCGGTGTCGGGACCGCGCCCGGCCGGGCCCGTGGGGCCTGTGCGCGCACGCGGCATCGAGACCGGCGCGCCCCTCCTGCTCGCTCGCGCGCGGGTTGTGCCGAACGGTTCGGCCGGACCACCGTAGCGTGCGCGCGGGTGGTGGGTTGACCAGAGCCGGAAGGCTGTCAGCTGCCGGTGCCCGTCCTGCCCCAGTCCGGGCCCGCCTTGTCCCATGCCTGGTCCCAACGGGCGTACCGGCGGCGGACCATGCGCCAGACGATCAGCCGTCTGCCGCCCTCTATGAGACCGCCGGCCGCCAGGGCGGCGCCGAAGCCGGCGAGGACCGCGTGCGTCGACGCCGTCGCGGAGTCGAGGGGGCGGGCCACCATCCGGCCGTGCCGGTCGGTCCATATCCGGAACTCGTCGCCCTGCTGCGGGTCCTTGAGGCTCGCCAGCACCGAGCCGTGCCGCGCGGTGCCGTCCGGCGCCGTCCAGTCGGCGAGGACACGGGTGCGCAGATCCCGGCCCGTGGACGTCTCCGGGTCGGCGTCCAGCGGGGAGCGGTCGAGCTTGCGGACCACGGTGGCCGTGACCAGATGCCGCGCTTGGTGCTGCTCGCGGACGGAGCGCTGAAGGGCGTCCTGGGCGGCGCCACCGACGAGGGAACCGGCCACCGGGGCGGCCAGCAGGATCAGCACCAGGGCCGCCAGCGCCACCCAGGCCTCGGCCAGATCCGTGGCGCGGCACAGCGGGTTGCGCCGCCAGCGCCAGAGTCCGCTGATCGCTCGCACCGCCTGCACCCCCTTCCCGCTCCGTGATAACCCCCTGCGGAGCCGTCCACGCGCCGACCGGGCGAAGAGAGAGCGAAATCACCTCTCACCGGCGACTCTCATGAACTTCTCACACAGGCCCAACGCCCGGGCGTCTGGGGCGGTTCCCGCCCGGGGGCGGCGACCGCCGGCCCGGCTATTCGAGGATGCTGACCGGATCGCCGACCCGGATCGTGCCCCGGGACAGGGGCACCAGGTTCTGCCCGAAGACGAGCTTGCCGTCGAGCCGCCGATGCCGTCCCAGGCTGTACAGGGGCTCCCGGCCGCGCTCGCCCGTGCCCTGGTCGGTGGTGGTCACCACGCACCGGCCGCAGGTCTTGGCCACGCGGAAGGACACGTCCCCGATGGCGAGACGCGACCAGTCGTCCTCGGCCCAGGCGGCGGTGCCCGCCACGACCACGCTCGGCCGGAACCGGTTCATGGGCAGCGGGCCCTCGTCCGCGTGGTCCCCCTGTGCGACAAGGGCGTTGAGGGCGTCCAGGGAGGCCGTGGTGGTGAGCAGCAGCGGAAAGCCGTCGGCGAAGGAGACGGTCTCGCCGGGACGCGCGTACTCCGGGTCGACGGGCCGGCGCGTGGCCGGGTCGTCCATGTAGGCGAGGCGCACGCCGATGCCGAGATAGGCGCTGCACTAGGCGTGCGCGGCTTCGTCCTCGGCGGGGACCGCGTCGACCTTGTCGCGGAAGATCTCCACCGGCACTGTGCCCGACGTCCTTGGGACGCTCACCGTCAGGGGTTCCATGCCGGGCGCGGACAGCCGGACGCCGCCGTCCGGCAGAAGCTCGGCGGCGGCCAGAGCGAGGCGCGGCTCCCGACGCTGCGTGAGGACCTTTCCCCCGTCGTCGATCAGCGCCCAGCGCCGGTCTCCGGCCAGCCCCCAGGGCTCCACGGCGGCCTCCCGGGGCGCGAGGCCCCGGACCGCCTTGACCGGATGGACGTGGATCGAGTGCAGATGCGCGTTCCCCATGGGGCCATCGTGCCAGCCGGCACCGACAGCCCCCGGGCGGGCGGATCAGTAACCGCGGTACTGCTGATTGTTGTACGGGTCCTGATAGGGAGCCTGGGCGGGCCGGGGAGCCGCGGGGCGCATCGCCTCGTAGCCCGCGGGTGCCGCCGGGCGCGGCTGCTGCGGCTGGGGGCCGGGGTATCCGCGCGGTGCGGTGGCCTGCTGCGGGATGTAGGCCGCTGGCGCCTGCTGGAGCGGGGCGGGTTGCTGCGCCTGCGGATAACCGTAGGCGGGCTGGGACGGGGCTGCCGGAAGAGCGGGCAGCGCCGACGGGAGGGCGGGCAGGCTGCCGCCCGGCGTGTCGTACTGAGCGGGGACCCGGATCGGGGCGATCTGCGGGGTGCCCCGCTCGGCGACGAGCTTGTCGTAGATCGGGGTGTCCGGGAAGGAGGCGGAGTAGTAGCCGCCGCCATAGGTGGAGCGGGGGGAGGTCATGGCACATAAGTTAAGCCCACGATGTGCTGGTTGGGGAGACCGATAAGAGGGTTGTTTTCCGTGTCCGCAGTGACCCGGTATCCCCAATGCGAGCGAACTCGGCAAAATGGGGCACCGAACAAGGCTCCGATCGTGTAAAGGCCGAGTTCCGGGCGCATTACCAGGGGTTGGCCATCGGTCTTCCTGTGACGGTGCATGGGAGTTCGGCGCGGGGAGGAATAGGTTGTGCGGGCGGAACTCGACGGACGGCCGGGATGTGCCTGGCGCGGTGACACGCAATGGGGGCGGACATGCAAATGCTGAAAGGTTCAAACACTCCGGTGCCCACCTCGCCGCTGCGCGTGGAATTGGGCTGGCGGGCCGGCCCGGGGGTGCCCGACGCCGACGCCTCCGCTTTGCTACTGGTAAGCGGAAAGGTCCGCTCGGACGCGGACTTCGTGTTCTACAACCAGCCCGCGCACTCCTCCGGCGCGATCCGGCACGAGGGCAAGCGGACCGCCGACGGCCGGGTGACCGACACGCTCCTCGTCGACCTCACGCGCGTGGAGCCCCAGATCGAGACGATCGTCCTCGCCGCCTCCTCCGACGGAGGTGCGTTCGGGCAGGTCCCGGGGCTGTACATCGAGGTCCAGGACATCGCGCGGGCAACGCCGGTCGCCCGCTTCGACAACCCGGGCGCCACCACTGAAACCGCTTTCGTGCTCGGTGAGTTCTATCGCCGCCAGGGCGCCTGGAAGTTCCGCGCCGTCGGCCAGGGCTACAGCAGCGGCCTCGAAGGACTGGCCACGGACTACGGCATCACGGTCGACGAACCGCAGCAGGCGACACCGACACCGACACCGACACCGGCCCCGTCTCCCGTGCCGCCCGTGGCCGCGCCCTCGGTGTACACGCCTCCGCCGCCCACCCGGTCGGCGGCCCCGCCCCCGCCGGCCGCGCCCCCGGCGGCACCGCCCGCACCCGTCCGTCTCACCAAGGTGACGCTCACCAAGGCCGCCCCCTCCGTGTCGCTCACCAAGCAGGGCGGCACCTCCGGCGCCCTGCACGTGAACCTCAACTGGCAGGTGCACAAGCAGTTCTCGGGCTGGAGCAGCAAGTTCGGCCGCCCGGCCGCGATGCACTCCGACCTCGACCTCGACCTGTGCGCGCTGTACGAACTCACCGACGGCAGCAAAGGCGTCGTACAGGCCCTCGGCAACGCCTTCGGGGCGCTGCACCAGCCCCCGTACATCCACCTCGACGGCGACGACCGCACCGGCGCCGTGTCGACCGGTGAGAACCTCACCGTCAATCTCGACCACAAGAACGCCTTCCGGCGCATCCTCGTCTTCGTCACCATCTACGAAGGCGCCCGCTCGTTCGCCGACTTGAACGCCACCGTCACCCTCCAGCCGCAGCACGGCGCCCCTGTCGAGTTCTTCCTCGACGAGTGCACCGTCCCCTCGCCCGTGTGCGCGCTCGCCCTCATCACCAACACGGGCAACGACCTCGTCGTACAGCGCGAGGCGCGCTATCTCGTGCCCGAGCGCGGGGTGAGCCCGCAGCGGACCGTCGACCACGCCTACGGGTGGGGCATGAACTGGACCCCCGGCAGGAAGTGACTCCCCTCCGGGGGCGTGAGCGCGGCCGTCAGCTCTCCTCGGGCACGGCGTCCGGACGGGCGTAGGTGCGGCCCTTCCAGGCCGCGCCGCGTCCCCGGTAGTGCTGCACCGCCGAGTCGACCGTCATGAGGAGATAGAGGAACGCGGTGAACGGCAGCAGGGGAGCGAGCCACAGCGGCTGCCGGTAGTAGCGGAGCATCGGGACGTACGTCCCCGTCATCACGACCCACGCCGACGCTCCGGTGACCGCTGCCGCCGCGTTCCCCGTCGCCAGCCCGGCCACGACCGCCACGGGCGGCACCAGATACACCAGCGCCAGCCCGGCGACCGTCCCGGCCAGCAGAAGGGGGTTGTGCCGCAGCTGGGCATAGGCGCTGCGCGACACCATCCGCCACAGGTCACCCAGCCGCGGATACGGCCGGACGCTGTCCACCCGGTCGGCCAGCCCCAGCCAGACACGGCCGCCGCCGCCCTTCACCGCCCGCGCGAGGGCCACGTCGTCGATCACGGCGTGCCGGATCGCATCCGGGATCCGCGCCCGTTCGGCGGCCTGAGCCCGCAGCAGGACGCAGCCACCGGCCGCGGCCGCCGTCCGGGTCCCCTCCTTGCCGATCCGGCGGAAGGGATAGAGCTGCGCGAAGAAATAGACGAACGCCGGCACGACGAGCCGCTCCCACGTGCTCTCCACCCGCAGCCGGGCCATCTGCGAGACGACGTCGAACCGACCCGTACGAGCTGCCGCGACCAGCTTCCGCAGGCTGTCCGGCGCGTGCGCGATGTCGGCGTCCGTCAGCAGCAGGTACTCGGGGTCACGCGCGCGTGCCAGGCCGATGCCGTGCCGCACCGCCCACAGCTTGCCGGTCCAGCCGGCGGGCGGCTCGCCCGGCGAGCCCACCGTCAGCGGCAGCCCGCCGTGCCGGCGCCCCAGTTCACGCGCCAGGTCACCGGTGCCGTCCGTACTGCCGTCGTCGACGAGGAAGATCTCCGCCCGTCCCGGATAGTCCTGACCGAGCAGCGACGGCAGCGCGTCGGGCAGCACCGCCGCCTCGTCGCGGGCCGGGACGACGACGCACACGGACGGCCAGGCGTCCGGTTCCCGGCGCGGCGGCAGTCGCACGTCCGTGCGCCAGAAGAAGCCCTGACAGAGCAGCAGCCACAGCCAGGCGAGAAGCGATCCAGCGGCAGTCCACACAATGGCGCTCACGCGCGCAGTCTGCCCCACCGGAACGGCCCGGGACCGCTCATCGTCTATCGTGATCGGGTGAAGATCGCGCTCATGGACTCCGGAATCGGTCTGCTGGCGGCCACCGCCGCGGTTCGGCGGCTGCGCCCCGACGCCGATCTCGTACTCTCCCTGGACCCCGACGGCATGCCGTGGGGCCCGCGGACTTCGGAAGACCTGACCGAGCGCGCCCTGGCCGTCGCCGAGGCGGCCGCCGCGCGCCGCCCCGACGCCCTGATCGTCGGCTGCAACACCGCGACCGTGCACGCGCTCACCGCCCTGCGCGCCCGCCTCGAGCCGGGAATTCCGGTCATCGGCACCGTCCCGGCGATCAAGCCGGCCGCGGCCGGCGGCGGGCACCTCGCCATCTGGGCCACCCCGGCCACCACCGGCAGCACCTACCAGCGGACCCTGATCCGGGACTTCGCCGACGGGGTGCCCGTCACCGAGGTGCCCTGCTGGGGCCTCGCCGAGGCCGTCGAACGCGCGGACGAGGCCGCGATCGACGCCGCCGTGTCCGCGGCCGCCGCACTGACCCCCGACGAAGTGACCACCGTCGTCCTGGGCTGCACCCACTACGAGCTGGTCGCCGAGCGCATCCGGGCCGCCGTCCAGCGCCCGGGCCGCCCGCCCCTCGTGCTGCACGGCTCCGCGGGCGCCGTGGCCGCTCAGGCCCTGCGCCGGCTCGGCGAGCAGCCCGCCCCGGGCGCCGCGCCCCACGGCACCCTCACCGTCCTGCTGAGCGGACGCGAGGGCGCCCTGCCCCCACCCGCCCTTGCCTACGCCGAAGGGCGGCTGCTGCAGGCGGTCACGCCGGCCGGCTGACCACCGCCCGGCCGGCGCAGTAACGCTCCGCCACGAGGTACCAGCGGAGCGAAACCTGAGTAACCTCATAGGCATGAGGGACCACCGCCACGGCGAGAACGCTCCCCACGCGCACACCGACGTCTGGACCGGCCGGGCCACCAACCGCGTCCAGTGGCTGCTTGCGCTCATCGGCGCCGCTTGCATGGCACTGGGCATCGAACTGGCCGTCGACTCGGCCTGGACGTCCGGCATCGCCCCGCTGGCCATGGCCGTGGTCGGCTGCATCGCCGCCGGGCTGCTGGTCCTGTTCGGAACACTCGCCTTCGTGCACGTCGCCCTGCGGGTCGACGAGGAGCACCTGGAGGTGCGCTGCGGACACATCGGAGTGCCCCGCCGCCGTATCCCGCTCTCCCAGGTGGCGGGCGCGACGTACATCTCGCACGTCACTCCCCGTCACTGGGGCGGCTGGGGCTATCGATGGCGGCCGGAGAAGGGCACCGCGGTGGTCGTGCGGCGGGGTGAGGGTGTCGTGCTGGAGCTGTGGGACGGACACACCTTCACGGTCACCGTGGACGACGCGGAGGCGGCCGTACAGGTGATCAAGGCGCGGCTGGGCCGGACCCAGCCGGGTGCCCCCGCGCACTGAGAGGGCGTCCGGTCACCACGCCGGGGTGCGTCCGGCACCCCGGGAACGCGCGTCCGGCGTGCGGCTCGAGGGCTCGTCGGTGAGCGGCCGGGCCGTGGCCATCCCCGCCAGCAGCCCCGCCCCCACCGACACCGCGGTGAAGCTGAGCGCGTTGCCGATCGCGGCGATGACCGCGAGCGCCGTCAGGGCCGCGCCCGCGGTGAGCGCCACCGGGGTCGGGCGCGGGCTGCGCCACAGCGCGTACAGCACCCAGCCGAACGCCGCCGCCAGCAGGGCCACACCCACGATCCCCTGTTCGGCCGCCTGCTGAAGGGGTGCCGAGTGGGGCTTGCCGTCGGACAGCAGTGACTGCGCGGACGTCGCGCTCAGCTCCCCGAAGCGCCCCGGGCCCGCGCCCAGGGCGGTGTCGTCGCGCAGCAGATGCCAGGCGTCCTGCCAGAGCCGCACGCGGTGCGGTGTCAGCCGCTCTTCGAGGGCGGCCACCAGCCCGTTCGGTACGGCCCGCGCCGCGACCGCCCACGTCAGGCCGGTCACCAGGACGGCGACCGCGCCCAGTGCCGCGAGGCCCGCGCCGCGGCGACGGGTGCGGCCGGCGGCCAGCGAGCACAACAGCACCGCGACACAGGCGACGCATCCCGTGCCCGAGCCGAGCACGGCCGCCAGCACCGCGGCCCCGGCGGCCTGCAGCCGCAGGGCGAACCGCACGGCAGGAGCGCGAGCGGCCCAGGCCGCGCAGCACGCGGCACCGGACGACAGCGTCAGCACGGCGGCCGTCGCCCCGGCATGCCCCAGAGGGGTGGTGATCTGCGGGCCCGGCGCGAGGTGCGGAACCGCCACGGTCAGCCCGATACCGGCCAGGGCCCCGGCACAGGGCGCGCCGACCGGCAGCAACGCCCCGCTGATCCGCCCGGCGGCGTACCCGGCCGCCACGGCCAGCACCGCGAGCAGCACACCCTCCGGGCGGCCATCGTGCAGCGCGGCCGTGACCAGGGACCAGCCGGCGCAGGCCCCCAGCACCACGACGCCGGTCCCGTCCACGACGATTCGTCTCTCACCGTCCGCGTCCTGCCCGGACGCGGACGTCAGCCCGCTGGAACCCACCCCGCCCGCCCCCCGCGCCACGTCGCCCCCGACCTGTGAAGACCCCGGTCGCATGGGCCGCCACGGGCCGCACGACTGAGGCTTCGGCACACCGTAGCCGCTGGTGGACGGTTTGTGGATGTGTCGTGACGAAATGAGCAGGAACGTTGCGGCAGATACCCGGTGCGGCGGTGACGCGGCCGCCCCGTGGACCGCGCTGTCGGTGTCAAGGTCGCTCGCCTTACACTCCGGGAGTGACCGTCACCGCAACCTCCGTCGGCGAGTCGGATCAGCTGGAGCCGCAGATCGCGCCTGAGGCGCGGACCTGGGCCCGGCGTCTGGTGCGTCTCCTCCCGGCCGCCGCAGCCGCGCTCTCCGGCCTGCTCCTCTACGTCAGCTTCCCGCCCCGCACCCTGTGGTGGCTGGCCGTGCCGGCCTTCGCGATCTTCGGCTGGGTGCTGCGCGACCGCGGCTGGAAGGCGGGGCTCGGTCTCGGCTACCTCTTCGGCCTCGGCTTCCTGCTGCCGCTGCTGGTGTGGACCGGGGTGGAGGTCGGTCCCGGCCCCTGGCTCGCCCTCGTGGCGATCGAGGCGGTCTTCGTCGCGCTGGTCGGCGCCGGTGTCGCCGCCGTGTCGAAGCTGCCCGGATGGCCGGTGTGGGCGGCCGCTGTGTGGATCGCCGGTGAGGCGGCACGCGCGCGCGTGCCGTTCGAGGGCTTCCCCTGGGGAAAGATCGCGTTCGGGCAGGCGGACGGTGTGTTCCTGCCGCTCGCCGCGGTGGGCGGCACCCCGGTGCTCGGCTTCGCGGTCGTGCTGTGCGGCTTCGGGCTGTACGAGGTCGTCCGCCTGGCCGGGGTGTGGCGCCGCACCGGCACGGTGCGCAGGGCCGCGGCGGCCGTGGGTCTGCTGAGCCTGGCCGTCCCGGTCGTGGCGGCCGTAGCGGCCCGGCCGCTGGTCAGCGACAAGGCCGAGGACGGCAGCGTCACCGTCGGGGTGGTCCAGGGCAATGTGCCGCGGGCGGGTCTCGACTTCAACTCCCAGCGGCGGGCCGTCCTGGACTACCACGCGCGCGAGACCGAACGCCTGGCCGCGGAGGTCAAGGCCGGCAAGGTCGCGAGGCCCGACTTCGTGCTGTGGCCGGAGAACTCCTCCGACATCGACCCCTTCGCCAACCCCGACGCCCGCGCCGTGATCGACACGGCGGCCAAGGCCGTCGGCGTGCCCATCTCGGTCGGCGGCGTCGTCGAACGGGACGGCAAGCTCTACAACGAGCAGATCCTGTGGGATCCGGCGAAGGGCCCCGTCGACACCTACGACAAGCGCCAGATCCAGCCGTTCGGCGAGTACCTCCCGCTGCGCTCGTTCATCGGCGCGATCAACGAGAACTGGACGGCGATGGTCCGCCAGGACTTCAGCCGGGGCACCAAGCCGGGCGTGTTCAGCATGGACGGCGCCAAGGTCGGTCTCGTCACCTGCTACGAGGCCGCCTTCGACTGGACCGTGCGCTCCGAGGTCACCGACGGCGCCCAGATGATCTCCGTACCGAGCAACAACGCCACGTTCGACCGCAGTGAGATGACCTACCAGCAGCTTGCCATGTCCCGCGTCCGCGCGGTGGAGCACAGCCGGACCGTGACGGTGCCGGTGACCAGCGGCGTCAGCGCGATCATCATGCCGGACGGCAAGATCACGCAGAGGACCGGCATGTTCGTCGCCGACTCACTGGTGCAGAAGGTGCCGCTGCGCTCCTCGCAGACGCCCGCCACACAGCTCGGCATCCTGCCGGAGATCGCCCTCGTGCTGGTCGCGGCCGGCGGACTGGGCTGGGCTGTCGGCGCCGGTCTGCGCGGGCGACGCGCCGCTGGCGTGTAGCCGTACGCCGGTCGCACACCTCCTGAAACCCGCCGGGGCGCCGCAACCCGCCTATTAGGGTCGGGCCATGGCTACTCCCGACTTCATCCGCACCCTCCGGGCCTCGGCCGGTCACCAGCTGCTCTGGCTCCCGGGAGTCACCGCCCTCGTCTTCGACGACGAGGGCAGAGTGCTGCTCAACCGCCGGTCCGACACCCGCAAGTGGTCCGTGATCGGCGGTATCCCGGACCCGGGGGAGCAGCCCGCGGCCTGCGCCGTGCGGGAGGTCTACGAGGAGACAGCCGTGCACTGTGTCGCCGAACGCGTCGTCCTCGTCCAGGCCATGGATCCCGTCACCTACGGGAACGGCGACATCTGCCAGTACATGGACATCACCCTCCGCTGCCGGGCCGTCGGCGGCGAGGCACGGGTCAACGACGACGAGTCGCTGGATGTGGCCTGGTTCGACATCGACGCCCTGCCCCGGCTGGACGAGTTCGGGCTGTTCCGGATCAAGCAGGCCCTGTCGGACGCCCCCACATGGTTCGACCCCACTGCATCGGGCTGAACTGTAGGGCGTGACCACATGGGGCCCGCCCATGGTGCTGCCTAGGGTCGAGGCATGACCGCGCCCCATGTCCTTCCGGCTCACCACGCCTTGCCGCTCGACCTCGGCGGCCGCACCGCTCTCGTCACCGGTGCCGCCGGCGGCATCGGCCGCGCCTGCGCGCTGCGGCTCGCGGCCGCCGGCGCGAAGGTGAGAGCGGTCGACCGGGACGCCGCGGGACTGGAGGCGCTCGCCGGACAGGGCCGCGACCTCGCGGGTACCGTGGAACCGCACATCCTGGACCTCACCGATCTGGACGCCGCCGAACTCGCCGCCGCGGGCACCGACGTCCTCGTCAACAACGCCGGGCTCCAGCTCGTGCGCCCCATCGAGGAGTTCCCGCCCGACGTCTTCCACACGGTGCTCACCGTGATGCTGGAGGCGCCCTTCCGGCTCATCCGCGGCGCCCTGCCCCACATGTACGGACAGGGCTGGGGCCGCATCGTGAACGTGTCGTCCGTCCATGGACTGCGCGCCTCGGCCTACAAGTCGGCCTATGTGGCCGCCAAACACGGGCTGGAGGGACTCTCCAAGACCACCGCCCTCGAAGGCGCGTCCCACGGTGTCACCTCGAACTGTGTGAACCCCGCCTATGTGCGCACCCCACTGGTCGAGAAACAGCTCACCGACCAGGCCCGGGCGCACGGCATCCCCGAGGAGCGTGTCCTGTCCGAGGTGCTGCTCCAGGACAGTGCCGTCAAGCGGCTCATCGAGCCGGAGGAGGTCGCCGAGGCCGTGGCGTATCTGTGCGGTCCGCAGGCGTCCTTCGTGACCGGTACCTCACTCGTGCTCGACGGCGGCTGGACCGCCCACTGAGCCTGTGGCCTCGTCGGTCCCGAGTTGTCCACAGGGCTGACGGGACGGCCCGATCATGGTGAATCCTGTGAGCATGCCCAGCGATCACGTGCAGCCGGCCGAGCGCTCCGCCGGCCTCGCCGAACCGCCACCGGCCGCCGCTCAGACGCCGTATCTCGAGCTCCTGGCCCGCGGCGCGTCCGCCGACGCCTACGAGCAGCCGGTGCTGCTCGCCCGCGCCGAAGGCCGCCCGGCGGAGTGGATCGCCGCACTCCAGCAGGCCAAGCCGCTCGCCCTGCGCGTGCGCGAGGAACTGGAGGGACGGCGCCGCCGCGAGGCCGAGCTGTCCGCACTGTTCGAGACCGCCCACGACCTCGCCGGGCTGCGCGACCTGGACGCCGTACTCCAGGCGATCGTGCAGCGCGCCCGCTCGCTGCTGGGCACCGACGTCGCCTACCTCAGCCTGAACGACCCGGCGCGCGGCGACACCTACATGCGGGTCACCGAGGGCTCGGTCGCGGCCCGGTTCCAGCAGCTGCGGCTCGGCATGGGGGAGGGCCTCGGCGGCCTCGTCGCACAGACCGCACGCCCCTATGTCACCGACGACTACTTCAAGGACGACCGGTTCCAGCACACCCTCACCATCGACGCCGGCGTGCGGGACGAGGGACTCGTGGCCATCCTCGGCGTGCCGCTCACGCTCGGGCACCACGTCATCGGCGTGCTGTTCGCCGCTGACCGGCGCGCCCGGGTCTTCGAGCGGGAGCAGATCGCCCTGCTCGGCTCCTTCGCCGCCCTCGCCGCGGCCGCCATCGACACCGCCAACCTGCTCGCCGAGACCCGGTCGGCCCTCGCCGGTCTCGAGCGGGCCAACGAGATCATCCAGGACCGCAGCGGCGTCATCGAACGCGCCTCCGACGTGCACGACCGGCTCGCCGAGCTCGTCCTGCGCGGCGGCGGGGTCCACGACGTGGCCGCCGCCGTCTCCGAAGTCCTCGACGGCACGGTCGAGTTCACGGAAGCCGCCGCGGCCCCGGGGCAGGCCCTGGAGGCGTCCCGCGCGGAGGGCCACGCGGTGCGGCACGAGGACGACTGGATCGCGGCCGTCGCCGCGGGCGGAGAACTGCTCGGCGCACTCGTGCTGCGCGGCCACCCGGGGCTCGACCCCGTCGACCAGCGCACCCTGGAGCGCGCCGCCATGGTCACCTCCCTGCTGCTCCTGGCCCGCCGGTCCGCGGCCGAGGCCGAACAACGCGTCCGTGGCGAGCTTCTGGACGACCTGCTCGACGCCCGCGACCGCGACCCGCGCCTGCTGCGGGAGCGCGCGGCCCGCCTCGACGCCGACCTCGACGCGGTCCATGTCGTGCTGGCCGCGCGACTGGAGGGCGACGCGCCCGACGCCGGCCAGGAGGCGGACGCCCGCAGACGCCTGGCCGCCGCCGCGTCCCACCTCGCCGCGACCCGGCAGGGCCTGGCCGCCGCACGCGACGGCGGCACGGTTCTTCTGCTGCCTCTCGGCCCCGGCGACACCGCCACCGAACTGGCCCGCCGCGCCGCCCGGCATCTGGGCTCAGCGGTCCACGCACCGGTCACCGTCGGCGCCTCGGCACCCGCGGAGGACCTCGCCACCAGAACGGACTCCGTGGCCACGGCCTACGCCGAGGCCCGGCGCTGCCTCGACGCCCTGCGGCTCCTCGGCCGCTTCGGGGACGGGGCCGCCGCCGAGGACTTCGGCTTCCTCGGGCTGCTCCTGGCCGGCGACCGGGACATCCCCGGCTTCGTCGAGCGCACCATCGGCCAGGTCGTCGCCTACGACCGGCGACGCGGCACGGAGCTGCTGCGTACGCTCGACGCGTACTTCGCCTGCGGTATGAGCCCGGCCCGCACCAAGGACGAACTGCACGTCCATGTGAACACGGTCGCCCAGCGCCTGGAACGCGTCGGCCGCCTCCTCGGTGACGACTGGCAGAGCCCGGCCCGCGCCCTGGAGATCCAACTCGCGCTGCGGTTGCACCGGTTGTCGGCGCGGCACTGACACCCGTAGGCGGGCCCCCGTACGCGGTGAGGAGGACGCACGGGGGCCGGTGCCGGGACGGCTCAGAGAGTGCGGGCGTCCGCCGCCGGTGCCGTCGTCCGGTCGGGGCCGGCGGGAGGGGCGACGTCGGCCAGGTCCCGGTGGCGGGTCTCCTTGGCCGCCGCCACCGCGATCACCGTGAGCACGGCGGCGGCGATGACATACAGGGCGATCGGCGTGGAGCTGCCGTAGTCGGACAGCAGCGCGGTGGCGATCAGCGGCGCGGGCGCACCGGCCGCGACCGAGGCGAACTGGGCGCCGATGGACGCGCCGGAGTAGCGCATCCGCGTCGCGAACATCTCGGAGAAGAACGCGGCCTGGGGCGCGTACATCGCCCCGTGCAGCACCAGCCCCACCGTGACGGCGAGGATCAGGTTGCCGAAGCCGCCGGTGTCGATCAGCGAGAAGAACGGGAACATCCACAGCCCGACCCCGACCGCACCGATCAGATACACGGGACGGCGGCCGATTCGGTCGGAGAGCGCGCCCCACGCCGGGATGGCGGCGAAGTGCACGGCCGAGGCGATCAGTACGGCGTTGAGAGCGGTCTGCTTGGAGACGCCGGCCGAGGTGGTGGCATAGACGAGGATGAACGCCGTGATGACGTAGTAGCTGATGTTCTCCGCCATGCGCGCCCCCATCGCGACCAGCACGTCACGCCAGTGATGCCGCAGCACGGCGACCAGCGGCAGCTTCTCGGCCTCCGCGGCCCGGTCCGCCTTACGGGCCTCGGCCTGCGCCAACGCCTGCTTGAAGACCGGCGATTCATCGACAGACAGACGAATCCACAAACCGACGATCACCAGCACCCCGGAGAGCAGGAACGGGATCCGCCAGCCCCAGCTGCCGAACGCGGAGTCCGACAGCACGGCGGTCAGCACGGACAGCACACCCGTGGCGAGGAGTTGCCCCGCCGGTGCGCCGGTCTGCGGCCACGAGGCCCAGAACCCGCGCCGCCGCGCGTCCCCGTGCTCCGACACCAGCAGCACGGCACCGCCCCACTCGCCGCCGAGCGCGAACCCCTGGACCAGCCGGAGCACGGTGAGCAGGACCGGCGCGGCCGTCCCGATGGTGGCGTGCGTGGGCAGCAGCCCGATCGCGAAGGTCGCCCCGCCCATCAGCAGCAGACTCAGCACCAGCAGCTTCTTGCGCCCGAGCCGGTCACCGTAGTGCCCGAACACCAGCGCACCGAGCGGCCGGGCGGCGAACCCGACCGCGTACGTCAGGAACGACAGCAGCGTGCCGACGAGCGGGTCGGAGTCGGGGAAGAACAGCTTGTTGAACACGAGCGCGGCGGCGGAGCCGTACAGGAAGAAGTCGTACCACTCGATGGTGGTGCCGATGAGGCTGGCCGTGACGATGCGTTTGAGGCTGGCGGGGGGTGGGGGAGCGGTCGCGGGGGAAGGCATCGGCACCACTTCCTGGCAGTTGGCGGGGACGTTTCCGTGTCGCCATACCGTAGGAATCCGCAGGTCAGGCGCACATGTGGCGGGGCAACATAGTTAGAGGGGTGGCTATGCGTGTGGCCACCATGCCGACTCATGGAAAGGCGGTTCAGGGGCTCGACGGCTGTCGAAACGAGCGCCGTCCGGGACGCGTAGTTCAGCGCTGCGCCTAGGCGGTTTCGTTTGGATCATCGGGCGGACCAGAGGAAGATGCCCGCGATGTGGAGTCCGGCCAGGTAGATGGTGGCGGTCTTCTCGTAGCG
>NZ_JBEXSR010000061.1:0-36131 GCF_040613735.1 Streptomyces sp. NPDC006235 | reverse complement strand
GGGCGTCGATGCGGAGCATCGACAACCGACGACAACGCCGCAGATGCGCGTGCCAGACCCCGCGTCTGCGGCGTGATCCAAACGACAGGCCCTAGCTGTAGTCGGTGGTGACGCCGGGGATGAAGAGCGGTGCGCCGGCGGTGCCGGGTACCCGCCCGCGTCGCCGGGTGGGTGAGGCGTGTTGTCAGCGGCGGCCACTACGCTCGCGGCATGGCTGTGAACACGTCTCCGGAATCCCCGCTCCCCGTCGGTGAGGTGTCGCGGCTGATCGGGGGGTGGATCGACCGGCTCGGGGCGGTGTGGGTCGAGGGGCAGATCACGCAGTTGTCGCGGCGGCCGGGTGCCGGTGTGGTGTTCCTGACGCTGCGGGATCCGTCGTACGACATCTCGGTCAGCGTCACCTGCTACCGGCAGGTGTTCGACGCCGTCGCGGACGTGGTGAGCGAGGGTGCCCGGGTCGTCGTCCTGGCGAAGCCCGAGTGGTACGCCCCGCGGGGGCAGCTGTCGTTGCGGGCCGCCGAGATAAGGCCCGTCGGGGTCGGTGAGCTGCTGGCCCGCCTGGAGCAGTTGAAGAAGGCCCTCACGCGCGAGGGCCTGTTCGCGCCGGAGCGAAAGAAGCCGCTGCCCTTCCTGCCGCAGCTCGTCGGGCTGGTCTGCGGACGGGCCTCGGCCGCCGAGCGGGACGTGCTGGAGAACGCCCGGCACCGCTGGCCGGCCGTGCGCTTCGAGGTGCGCAACGTCGCCGTGCAGGGCGTGCACGCCGTGCCGCAGGTCGTGCAGGCCGTGAAGGAACTCGACGCGATCGAGGCCGTGGACGTGATCATCGTGGCGCGCGGTGGCGGCAGCGTGGAGGACCTGCTGCCGTTCTCCGACGAGCAGCTGATCCGGACGGTGGCCGAGTGCCGTACGCCCGTGGTGTCCGCGATCGGGCACGAGCCCGACAACCCGCTCCTCGACCTCGTCGCCGACCTGCGCGCCTCCACGCCGACCGACGCCGCGAAGAAGGTCGTGCCGGACGTCGGCGAGGAGTACGAGCGTGTGCGGCTGCTGCGGGACCGGGCGCGGCGGTGCGTGGCGGCGCTGGTGGAGCGGGAGGAGCGCGGGCTGGCCCACGCACTGGCGCGGCCGTCGATAGAGGATCCGCACCGGATGATCGACGAGCGTGCCGACCACGTGGCGGACCTGCTCGACCGGGGCCGGCGCTGTCTGCGGCACCAGCTCGACCGGGCCGACTCGGAGCTGACGCACACGCACGCGCGCGTGGTGGCGCTCTCCCCCGCCGCGACCCTGAAGCGCGGGTACGCCGTGCTCCAGAAGGCGGACGGGCACGCGGTCCGCGACCCCGGCGAGGTGGCGGCCGGCGAGGCCCTGCGCGCGCGGGTCTCCGAGGGTGAGTTCTCCGTACGAGTGGACACATAGGGTGGGTGGATGACCAGCGAGGTTGATGAGACACCGGGCATGACCGAGGCGCTCGGGTACGAGCAGGCGCGGGACGAGCTGATCGAGGTCGTGCGCCGCCTGGAGGCGGGCGGTACGACGCTGGAGGAGTCCCTCGCGCTCTGGGAGCGCGGCGAGGAGCTGGCCAAGGTGTGCCGGCGCTGGCTGGACGGGGCGCGGGCACGGCTGGACGCGGCGCTGGCGGAGGAGACCTCGGACGGGACGGACGCCGAGTAGCGAAGCGGGGGCGGGGCGGTGCGGGCGGTTCACTGTGAGGTGGCACACGACACCCCGGATTTGGTTGAACGTTGAACTTCACTGTCGTACGGTCGGGGACATCCGACGTACCCGCTCGAGAAGGTTCAGAAGGTTCATCCATGTCTCTCGCCCTTGACCCCGCCGCGCAGGACCTGCTGTTCCGCGAGGCCCGCACCGCCAACACCTTCACCGACGAGCCGGTGACCGACGAGCAGGTGCAGGCGATCTACGACCTGGTCAAGTACGGCCCGACCGCCTTCAACCAGACCCCGCTGCGCATCACCCTGGTCCGCTCCCCCGAGGCCCGCGAGCGCCTGGTGCGGCACATGGCCGAGGGCAACCGGCCCAAGACGGCCGCCGCCCCGCTGGTCGCGATCCTCTCCGCGGACAACGAGTTCCACGAGGAGCTGCCGCACCTCTTCCCGGCCATGCCGCAGGTGAAGGACCTCTTCTTCGCCGAGCGCCCGGTCCGCGAGAACGCCGCCACGCTGAACGCCGCCCTCCAGGCCGCCTACTTCATCGTCGGCGTCCGCGCCGCCGGTCTCGCCGCCGGCCCGATGACCGGCTTCGACTTCGAGGGCGTGCGCAAGGAGTTCCTGGACGACGACCACACCCCGCTGATGGTCGTCAACATCGGCCGTCCGGGCCCGGACGCCTGGTACCCGCGCTCCCCGCGCCTGGAGTTCGACCAGGTCGTCACGACCGTCTGACCGACGGACGCAGGAACGGACGCAAGAAAGACACGAGAAAGGCCCCCGGTACACGCCGGGGGCCTTCGTCATGGGTGGGGCCTCACTCCGTCTTCAGCGCGTCCGCCATCTTCGTCAGCTGCGCGAACGACGCCGTGCCCGTCACGACCGTCGTGGAGCCCTTGGTGCCCTCCAGGACCAGCGCGTCGTACCGGCCGCCCTCGTAGCGGGTCCAGGTCCGGCCGTCGATCTTCTCGGTCTTCCCGGTCTCCCGCGCGCCCTGGGTCGCCTCGTCGACGAAGACGGGGCGGCGCTGAGTGGACTGCTCGACGGCCACGTACTCCCCTTCGGGGTCGTGGAAGCCGAGGTGCCAGGCGTCGAACTCGTCGCCCTGGAAACGGACGGAGGTGGCCTTCCAGGTGTCGGGCAGGCCCTGCGGCGCGGCAATGGGGTACGAGGCCGCGCGGCGTGCCGTGAGCAGCTCGACCCGGTAGTCGACGCGCTTGAGGTCGGGCGCGCTGTCGTCGTGCGGGATGAAGAGGTATATGACGCCCGCCACGAGGACGATGACTCCCAGGGAGAGGATCATGTCCCGCGCCGTCTTCTGCTTGCCGTTCGTGCCTGCCACGCCCCCTATCGTCGCAGGTCTCCGGTGCGCTCATCCGTGGGGGCCCCTGCTCATTTTGCCGTCTCGGCGATAGAGTCGGGCGACAAAGCCCTCATCCGGCCGTCGTCGTACAGAAAGGTGCGCTCCGATGACCGAGCATCATCACTTGCCGTCCGAACTCGATGTGCCCTCCGAGGCCCCCGACCGCAACCTCGCCCTGGAACTGGTCCGGGTCACCGAGGCAGCGGCGATGGCCGCAGGCCGTTGGGTCGGGCGGGGTGACAAGAACGGCGCCGACGGTGCCGCGGTGCGCGCCATGCGGACCCTCGTCTCCACCGTCTCGATGAACGGCGTCGTCGTCATCGGCGAGGGCGAGAAGGACGAAGCCCCCATGTTGTTCAACGGGGAGCGCGTGGGCGACGGGACGGGACCCGAGTGCGACATCGCCGTCGACCCGATCGACGGCACCACGCTGACCGCGAAGGGCATGACGAACGCGATCGCGGTGCTGGCCGCCGCCGAGCGCGGGTCCATGTTCGACCCGTCCGCCGTCTTCTACATGGACAAGCTCGTCACCGGGCCCGAAGCGGCCGACTTCGTCGACATCAACGCGCCGGTGTCGGTGAACATCCGCCGGGTCGCCAAGGCCAAGCGGTCCGCGCCCGAGGACGTGACGGTGGTGATCCTGGACCGGCCGCGGCACGAGGGCATCATCAAGGAGATCCGGGACACCGGCGCGCGCATCAAGCTGATCTCCGACGGCGATGTGGCCGGCTCGATCCTGGCGCTGCGCGAGGGCACCGGCGTCGACCTGCTGCTCGGCATCGGCGGTACGCCGGAGGGCATCATCTCGGCCTGTGCGGTGAAGTGCCTGGGCGGCACGATCCAGGGCAAGCTGTGGCCCAAGGACGACGAGGAGCGGCAGCGGGCGATCGACGCGGGCCACGATCTCGACCGGGTGCTGATGACGGAGGACCTGGTCACCGGGGAGAACGTGTTCTTCGTGGCGACCGGGATCACCGACGGGGAGTTGCTGCGGGGCGTGCGGTACCGGGCCGAGACCGCCACGACCGACTCGATCGTGATGCGGTCGCGGTCGGGGACGGTGCGCAGGATCGATTCGGAGCACCGGCTGAGCAAGCTGCGGGCCTACAGCGCGATCGACTTCGACAAGGGCAAGTAGCGCCGTAGAGCCGTAGAGGGGGTGGGGCTCGGTCAGCTCACCCCGCGACGAAAGGGCGCCCCCGGTGCGGTGGGGGCGCCCTTTTCGTCGTGCGTGCCGGTCAGCCTGCCGCGGCTATCGTGCTCGCCGAGCGGGCCGCCTTCTTCAACTCCAGGTCCCGGCGGCGGCGTCGGGCCAGGACCACGCGGCGTTCGGCGGCGGTGAGGCCGCCCCAGACGCCGTAGGGCTCGGGCTGGAGCAGGGCGTGCTCGCGGCATTCGACCATCACCGGGCAGCGGGCGCAGACCCGCTTCGCCGCCTCCTCCCGGGAGAGCCGGGCGGCGGTCGGCTCCTTGGAGGGGGCGAAGAACAGGCCCGCCTCGTCGCGCCGGCACACCGCCTCGGTGTGCCACGGGGCGTCTTGGTCCCTGTCTCGCGCTGGCACCCGCGGGGCCGGAACGGCAGCTACCAGGGACGAATGCGGCGGTTGCAGCACGGTCTACTCCTGACGACGGCTTCGCGAGCGAGAGACGATGCAGCAAGGCCTACCCGCTGTGCGCGCGCCTATGCACTGAGTTCCGAAGCGCTGGTTTCGCCCCCGCTTCCGCGTTCCGTCGAGCGGCGTCACCGGTGGGCCGATTTGCCCCGGACCCCGGTGGATTCGCGACTGTCAATGGTTCAGATGCTTGCGCAAACTCTTGTCGACCTTGCGCTGCACCCGGTCGAGGATGTCCGCGACGACCTTGCCGCGCCGGGGCCGCGCCTCGACGCTGCCCAGGACGGCCCAGCCGTCGACGTAGACGATCGGGGCCTCAGGGTCGCCCGAGTCGAGCGTGTCCACCTCGAAGCTGCCGAGCACACCGCCGCCCATGCCGCGCAGCGACACGTTCTCCGGGACGCGGATCTCGACGCTGCCGAAGACCGAGAACGCCTTGATCATGACCTGCTGGTGGTCGAAGAGCGCTTCGCTGAGGTCTATCTCGACACTGCCGAAGATCGAGTACGCGTGGATACGGCGGCCCGTGCGCCAGCGGCCCTTGCGGACGGCGCTGCTGAAGATCGCGACCACGTTATCGTCCGGGTCGATCGGGATGGCGCCGACCGTGGGGCGGTACGGAGCGGGGGCCGGCGAGGGGCCGGGGCCCTGGCGGTGGGCGGCGGGCAGATCCCGTATGAACACGTCCAGTTCGCCGACCGTCTTGGCGCGCAGCACCCCCTCGACGCGCTCGGCGTGCTCGTCCGCGGTGAGACGGCCCTCGGCGAGGGCGTCGCGAAGCATGTCGGCGATGCGGTCGCGCTCGGCGTCGGAAGCACGGAGCTCGGATACGGCGGGCGCGGTCTGCTTCTGAAGGTCCACGGCAGCAGCGTACCGAAACACGATAGATCGCGACACCCCCGCGACGCCTCTGTGTCACGGGGGGGCCGCGGCCGAGTGTGACGAACTGAGCCTTACCTCAGGGGGCCACTGCCGGAGGCAGGTTCTAGGCTGTTGGCGCTCGCCAAAGGAGGCGGGCCGCCGTCTGTCGAGTGAGGAATGGGCTGAGATGCCTGAGTTCGCGTACACCGATCTGCTTCCCCAAGGGGAGGACACCACGCCGTACCGGCTGGTGACCTCCGAGGGCGTCTCCACGGTCGAGGGACCGGACGGGCGGACCTTCCTCAAGGTGGAGCCGGAGGCGCTGCGCAAGCTCGCCGAGGAGGCCGTCCACGACATCCAGCACTACCTGCGCCCGGCCCACCTCGCGCAGCTGCGCCGCATCATCGACGACCCCGAGGCGTCGGGCAACGACAAGTTCGTGGCGCTGGACCTGCTGAAGAACGCGAACATCGCGGCGGCGGGTGTCCTGCCGATGTGCCAGGACACGGGCACGGCGATCGTGATGGGCAAGCGCGGCCAGAACGTGCTGACGGAAGGGCGCGACGAGGAAGCCCTGTCCCGCGGCATCTACGACGCGTACCAGAACCTCAACCTGCGCTACTCGCAGATGGCTCCGCTCACCATGTGGGAGGAGAAGAACACCGGCTCCAACCTGCCCGCGCAGATCGAGCTGTACGCGGCCGACGGCGGCGCCTACAAGTTCCTGTTCATGGCGAAGGGCGGCGGCTCCGCCAACAAGTCGTTCCTCTACCAGGAGACGAAGGCCGTCCTGAACGAGTCCTCCATGATGAAGTTCCTGGAGGAGAAGATCCGTTCGCTGGGGACGGCGGCGTGCCCGCCCTACCACCTGGCGATCGTGGTCGGCGGTACGAGCGCCGAGTACGCGCTGAAGACCGCGAAGTACGCCTCCGCGCACTACCTGGACGAGATCCCGGCGGAGGGGTCGCAGCTGGGGCACGGCTTCCGGGACAAGGAGCTGGAGCAGAAGGTCTTCGAGCTGACGCAGAAGATCGGGATCGGGGCGCAGTTCGGCGGGAAGTACTTCTGCCACGACGTGCGCGTGGTGCGGCTGCCGCGGCACGGTGCCTCCTGCCCGGTCGCCATCGCCGTGTCCTGCTCAGCCGACCGCCAGGCCGTCGCGAAGATCACGGCCGAGGGCGTGTTCCTGGAGCAGCTGGAGACGGACCCGGCGCGGTTCCTGCCGGAGACCACGGACGAGCACCTCGACGAGGCCGGTGACGTCGTCAAGATCGACCTCAACCAGCCGATGGACACGATCCTGGCCGAGCTGACGAAGTACCCGGTCAAGACCCGGCTGTCGCTGACCGGTCCGCTGGTCGTCGCCCGTGACATCGCGCACGCCAAGATCAAGGAGCGGCTGGACGCGGGTGAGGAGATGCCGCAGTACCTGAAGGACCACCCGGTGTACTACGCGGGTCCGGCCAAGACGCCGGAGGGGTACGCGTCCGGGTCCTTCGGTCCGACGACGGCCGGCCGTATGGACTCCTACGTCGAGCAGTTCCAGGCGGCGGGCGGGTCCAAGGTGATGCTGGCCAAGGGCAACCGGAGCAAGCAGGTCACGGACGCGTGCGCGTCGCACGGGGGCTTCTACCTGGGTTCGATCGGCGGTCCTGCGGCCCGGCTCGCCCAGGACTGCATCAAGAAGGTCGAGGTCGTCGAGTACGAGGAGCTCGGCATGGAGGCCGTCTGGAAGATCGAGGTCGAGGACTTCCCGGCGTTCATCGTCGTCGACGACAAGGGCAACGACTTCTTCCAGGATCCGGCGCCGGCCCCGACGTTCACGTCCATTCCGGTACGGGGCCCCGGACTCGCCTGAGAACGGCGGTGACGATTCGCCTCCACGGGGAACAGTGGTCGCGGCGCTGACGCTGTGACACGTGGAGGTGATCGTCGATGACCGACGAGCAGGACAGGACCGAGTACCGCACCGAGCACGACTCGATGGGCGAGGTGCGGGTGCCCGCCCACGCCAAGTGGCGGGCCCAGACCCAGCGGGCGGTGGAGAACTTCCCCGTCTCCGGGCAGCGCATCGAACGCGCGCACATCGAGGCGCTGGCCCGGATCAAGGGGGCGGCGGCCAAGGTCAACGCCGAGCTGGGGGTCCTGGACAAGGACATCGCCGGCGCGATCCAGGAGGCCGCCGGTGAGGTGGCCGAGGGGAAGTGGGACGAGCACTTCCCCGTCGACGTGTTCCAGACCGGGTCCGGGACCTCGTCCAATATGAACACCAACGAGGTCATCGCGACCCTCGCCAGTGAGCGGCTCGGGCGGGCCGTGCACCCGAACGACCACGTCAACGCCTCCCAGTCGTCCAATGACGTGTTTCCGTCCTCCATTCACATCGCCGCGACCGCCGCCGTCACCCGTGATCTGATCCCCGCCCTGGACCACCTGGCCGCCTCCCTGGAGCGCAAGGCCGGGGAGTTCTCCGATGTCGTGAAGTCGGGGCGGACCCATCTCATGGACGCCACGCCCGTGACGCTGGGGCAGGAGTTCGGCGGGTACGCCGCCCAGGTGCGGTACGGGATCGAGCGGCTGGAGGCGTCCCTGCCCCGGCTCGCCGAACTGCCGCTGGGGGGTACGGCCGTCGGCACCGGCATCAACACCCCGCCCGGTTTCTCCGCCGCCGTGATCGAGGAGGTCGCCCGGACCACCGGGCTGCCTCTCACCGAGGCCCGGAACCACTTCGAGGCGCAGGGCGCGCGGGACGGCATCGTCGAGACCAGTGGGCAGCTGCGGACCATCGCGGTCGGGCTGACGAAGATCGCCAACGATCTGCGGTGGATGTCCTCGGGGCCGCGCACCGGCCTCGCCGAGATCGCCCTGCCCGACCTCCAGCCCGGCTCCTCGATCATGCCGGGCAAGGTGAATCCGGTCATTCCGGAGGCCGTGCTGATGGTCGCCGCGCAGGTCGTGGGCAATGACGCCACCGTCGCCACCGCCGGCGCCGCCGGGAACTTCGAGCTCAACGTCATGCTGCCCGTCATCGCGAAGAACGTGCTGGAGTCCGTGCGACTGCTCGCCCATGCCACGCGACTGCTCGCCGACCGGACCGTCGACGGCATCACCGCGAACCGCGAGCGGGCGCGGGAGTACGCCGAGTCCTCCCCGTCCGTCGTCACGCCGCTCAACAAGTACATCGGCTACGAGGAGGCCGCGAAGGTCGCCAAGAAGGCGCTGGCCGAGCGGAAGACCATCCGTCAGGTCGTCCTGGACAGCGGGTACGTGGAGCGCGGGGACCTGACCCTGGAGCAGCTCGACGAGGCGCTGGATGTCCTGCGGATGACACATCCGTGACGATCCGCCGCCCTGGCGCGCCCGGCGCGTGAACCGTGACACGTGCCGCAGCGTCGCCTGCCCAGGGCACCTAATATCTGTGCATGGCAGACGGTGAAGCGGTGAGACGCGTGGAAACGGGTGGTGCGGCAGGCTTCTGGGAGCCCGGGAGCGAGATCCTGTGGCGGTACCGGGAGAACGGCGGCGCGCGCTTCCACATCGCGCGTCCGGTCACCGTCGTACGGGACGACGCGGAGCTGCTCGCCGTGTGGCTGGCGCCCGGCACGGAGTGCGTACGGCCCGTGCTCGCCGACGGCACGCCCGTGCACCTGGAGCCGCTGGAGTCCCGCTACACCAAGCCGCGGGCCGTGCAGCGCGACCGCTGGTTCGGCACGGGCGTGCTGAAGCTGGCGCGGCCCGGCGAGCCCTGGTCGGTGTGGCTGTTCTGGGAGCCGGGCTGGCGGTTCAAGAACTGGTACGTGAACCTGGAGGATCCGCTGGCCCGTTGGGAGGGCGGTGTGGACTCCGTCGACCACTTCCTGGACATCTCCGTGCACCCGGACCGCACATGGCACTGGCGTGACGAGGACGAGTTCGCCCAGGCCCTGCGGGACGGGCTGATGGACGATCAGCAGGCCGAGAGGGTACGGGCGGCCGGGCGGGCCGCCGTGGAAGTGATCCGCTCGTGGGGGCCGCCGTTCTCGGAAGGCTGGCAGCACTGGCGCCCGGATCCGTCCTGGGCTGTACCGTCACTGCCGGAGGACTGGGACCGTACGCCCGCGCATGTGTCCTCATGAGACCCTTGATGCGCCCCCGGGCAAGAAACGTAGGATCGTCCTCCGCAAGGGCGCGCGGCGGCAACTGACGGAGCACGCGCTGGGCTTGACCGATCGTCACCGAGGGGCGGCAGGACGTGAGCGAGGGGTACGAGGGCAACACCGGCAGGGCCTGCGCCGCGGGCCCCAGGGGCCGGCAGAAGGCCCCTGGGGGCCGCAGACGGTCCGCCGGGGGCACAGGAACAACCTCTGACCACGCGGGAATTCCGTTCCTGGGGCACGTATTCCGGGTATCGGAGTTTCGGCGGGACCCACTGCACCTCTGGCGTGCAGCCCCGGACGGATGGATGCGACACGCGTGACGGAGCAGCCGACCTCCTTCGAACGCCCGCAACCGGGCGTCGACCCCGCGGACCCCCGCGGGGGGCTCTTGCATACCCCGACACCGGCGCGTGCGCCCGGCGCGGGCGCCTTACCGGTACAGGGCCGCTGCGGCGGCGACGTCACCGCTCCGCTCACGACGGCGCACACCACGCCGGGCACGTCGGAGCCGGGCACCTCCACGCCGTTCGGCAAGGGCAAGGACACCGTGAGCGACCCCGCCTCCGAGCACTCCCAGCCGGGTACCGAGCAGACCGCCGAGCGCGACACCCCTCGGCCGCGGCCCGCCCCCGAGGGCATTCCGGTCCAGCCGGCCGACGAACAGGACCGCCCGGCGCCCGGCCCCGACGGGCAGGAGCGCCGCAGTGGCCAGAGCCTGCCGCCCGGCCGGCCCACGCCGATGCGGCGGGACGGCGACCGGCTGCGCTTCGTGGGGGCCGCCACCCGGCGGATCGCCCGCGGCATCGATCTCGACGAGATCGTGATGGGGCTGTGCCGGGCCACCGTGCCCACGTTCTCCGACGCGATCCTGGTCTATCTGCGCGACCCGCTGCCCGTCGGCGACGAGCGGCCCACCGGCCCGCTGGTGCTGCGGCTGCGCCGCACGGACCGGATACCGGCCGAACGCGACACGGAGAACGGCTTCCTGCCGGCCACGCAGCCCGAGCCGAACGAGCTGGACGCGGTCGGCGCCGAGCTGTGCGAGGTGCGGCCCGGCAGCGCGCTCGCCGAGGTGCTGCGGGGTGTGCGCCCGGTGTTCACGGACGCGCCCGCGGCCCACGCCGCGCTGCCCGAACTGCTCGGGGACGGCGGCGAGTTCGCCGTGCCGGACGGCCAGCGCGCGATCCTCGCCCCGCTGCGCGGCCGGCGCCGCGTCATCGGTGCCGCCCTGTTCCTGCGCCGTCCCGAACGCATCGCCTTCGAGCCGGACGACCTTCTGGTGGCCGCCCAGCTCGCCACGCACAGCGCCCTGGGCATCGACAAGGCCGTGCTGTACGGCCGCGAGGCCTACATCGCGGACGAGCTCCAGCGCACGATGCTGCCCGAGACGCTGCCCCGCCCCACGGGCGTGCGGCTCGCCTCCCGCTACCTGCCGGCGGCGGAGACCGCCCGGGTCGGCGGCGACTGGTACGACGCCATCCCGCTGCCGGGCAGCCGGGTCGCCCTGGTCGTCGGCGACGTCATGGGCCACTCCATGACCTCGGCCGCCATCATGGGCCAGCTGCGCACCACCGCCCAGACCCTCGCCGGTCTGGACCTGCCGCCGCAGGAGGTCCTGCACCACCTCGACGAACAGGCCCAGCGCCTCGGCGTGGACCGCATGGCGACCTGCCTGTACGCCGTGTACGACCCGGTATCGCACCGCATCACCATCGCCAACGCCGGTCACCCGCCGCCCGTCCTGCTCCACCTGGGCGGCCGCGCCGAGGTGCTGCGCGTGCCGGCCGGTGCCCCCATCGGCGTCGGCGGCGTCGACTTCGAGGCCGTGGAGCTGGACGCGCCCGCCGGCGCGACCCTGCTGCTGTACACCGACGGCCTGGTCGAGTCCCGGCTGCGGGACGTGTGGACCGGCATCGAGCAGCTGCGGGAGAAGCTCGCCGCGACCGCGCAGCTCACCGGGCCGGACCATCCGCCGCCCCTGGAAGCGCTGTGCGACGAGGTGCTCGACATGCTCGGCCCGGGCGACCGGGACGACGACATCGCGCTGCTCGCCGCCCGCTTCGACGGCATCGCGCCCAGCGACGTGGCGTACTGGTTCCTGGAGCCGGAGGACGCCGCTCCCGGCCGGGCCCGCCGCCTGGCCCGGCGCGCACTGCAGCGCTGGGGCCTGGAGGAGCTCAGCGACTCCGTCGAGCTGCTGGTCAGCGAGGTCGTGACGAACGCCGTGCGGTACGCCTCCCGGCCGGTCACGCTCCGGCTGCTGCGCACGGACGTGCTGCGCTGCGAAGTGGGCGACGACGTCCCGCAGTTGCCGCGCCTGCGGCAGGCGCGCGCCACGGACGAGGGCGGACGCGGGCTGTACCTGGTGAACCGCCTGGCCCGGCGCTGGGGCGCGACCCGGCTCAGCACGGGCAAGGTCGTCTGGTTCGAGCTCAACCGCAACTGAGACGCCGTACGAACGAGCCGAAGGGCGCCCGGTGTTCGCCGGGCGCCCTTCGGCGTGCCTGCTGCTATTCGTCCTGTCGGTCGTCGCCCGGCTTGACCGGGTCGAACGGGTCGCCGCCACCGTCGTCCGGCGGTGTCGTCTGCGGGGGCGTGGGCGGGGTGATGGTGGGCGGTGTCGTCGAGGGACTCGGCGGCGGCGAGCTGCTCGGCTCCTCCGTCGTCGGCGGCGGTGACGACGACGGTTCCTCGGTCGTCGGCTCCTGCGTGGGCTCCTTGGTGGGCTCCCGCGTGGGCGTCGGCGTCCACGTCGGCTGGACGGCCGCGCCCTGCTCGGTGTCCAGGTCGAACTTGCTGACGTCACCCATCACGCCGAAGGTGTACGACGCCCAGATCTGCGCCGGGAAGCCACCGCCGTTGATCCGGGGCTCGCCGGCGGCCTTGTACATCGGGACCTGGGCGTGGGTCTTGGGGTCCTCGCCGAACAGGCCGACGGAGGTGACCAGGTTCGGCGTGTAGCCGGTGAACCAGGCCGACTTGTTGTTGTCGGACGTACCCGTCTTGCCCGCGACCTGCTGGCCGTCGCGCCCGGGGTTGTCACGCACCGACTTCTGCGCCGTACCGTCGTCGACCACGCCGGTCAGCACCGAGGTCACCGAGTCGGCGGCCTGGCGGCTGACGGCCTGGTCGCCGACCGGGTCGGGCATGGTGACCGTCTTGTTCAGGTGCTCCGCCGACTTCACGAGGGCCGGAGTGACCTTCTTGCCGTGGTTGGCGAGGGTCGCGTAGACGCCCGCCATCTCCAGGGGGCTCGCGCCCATGCTGCCCAGGGTCTGGGCGGGCACGGCCTCCATGTTCTTGGTGTCCATGCCGAGTTTGCCGGCGACGTCGACCACGTTGGTCATGCCGACGTCGACGCCCATCTGCGCGAAGACGGAGTTGACGGACTTGTTCATCGCCGTCTGGACGGAGATCGGGCCGTAGTTCCTGTCGTCCTCGTTCTCGGGGGCGAAGCCGACCTTGCTGCCGTTTTCCATGACCTGGCGCTTGCTCGTGCCGTCGTAGACCGTGCTCGCGGTGATCGGCTTGCCGTCCTGCGTCTTGGCCTGCTCCTCCAGGGCCGCGGCGAGGATGACCGGCTTGAACGTGGAGGCGGGCTGGTAGTCGGAGCGGGTGGCGTTGTTGGTGAAGTGCTTGAAGTAGTCCACGCCGCCGTACATCGCGACCACGGCGCCCGTCTTCGGGTTCACGGACGCGGCACCGGCCTGGATGTCCCCGTCGACCTTGCGCTTCTCGGGGTCCAGCTTGCTGGTCAGCTGCTGCTTGACGGACTTCTCCAGCGCCGCCTGCTTCTTCTTGTCGATGTTGAGCGTGACGGTCCAGCCGCCGGCGCTGACCATCGCCTCGGCTTCCTTGGCGTTGCTCGCGGTGCCCTCGGCGACGAGCTGCTTCTCCAGTGCCGCGTTGGCCGCGTTGACCAGGTAGCCCTTCTGGCCTTCCATGCCGGGGGCGGGCCTGGGCTCCTTCGGCACCGGGAACTTCATGCCGGCGCGCTCGGATTGGATCAGCCAGCCCTCGTCGACCATGTTGTCCAGGACGTAGTTCCAGCGAGCCTTCACCAGCTTCTTACCCGTCGGGGAGGCGGCCGCCCAGTCGTACTGGCTCGGGGCCTGGAGCAGCGCGGCGAGGTAGGCGCCCTGTGCGACCGTGAGGTTCTCCGCGTCGGTGCGGTAGTAGGCCTGGGCGGCGGCCTGGATGCCGTAGGCGTTGCGGCCGTAGTAGCTGGTGTTGATGTAGCCGGCGAGGATGTAGTCCTTGGACTTCTCCCGGTCCAGCTTCAGGGAGATGACCAGTTCCTTCAGCTTGCGGGAGACGGTCTGTTCCTGCGTCAGGTAGTAGTTCTTGACGTACTGCTGGGTGATCGTCGAACCGCCCTGCGCGCCCCTGCCCGCGAGCGTGTTGAACAGGCCGCGGGCGGTGCCCTTGAGGTCGACGCCGGCGTCCTTGTAGAAGGTCTTGTTCTCGGCCGCGACGAAGGTGAGCCGCACCTCCTTGGAGACCCTGGACAGGTCGACGACCTCGCGGTTGACCTTGCCGTCGCGGGCCATGATGGCGCCGTCGCTGTACTTGTAGATGTTGCTCTGCCGCTTGGCGTCGGCGTTGCCCTCGGGGATGCCGATCATCATGTACAGCACGATGAAGGCCCCCATGCCCAGCAGGCACAGGCCGAGGAAGGTGCCGAGGATCTTCTTCCAGGTGAAGAGCCTGCGTATGCCGCTCTTCCCGGCAGCGCCCGACGAACGGCGGCGCTTGGGTGCCGCCCGGCGCCCACCGCGCTGTCTGGCGCGTCTTTCTTCCGCTCGTCCCATGGGTCCGATCCGCTCCGCTTCGTTCGTGTGTGCTCACATGTCACACAGGTCGCCGCTCAGGTCAGCTCAGAAAGCTAACACCGGGAGATAAGAGAGAGGGCTGCCGATCCGGCCCTTTACGGACGTGACAATCAGCACCCATCCCAACGGAACCGACGTTCGAGACACGCGTAGGGTTGCCAGGACGTGGAAAAGTGATATCACTTAGATAGATGGAAGCTAGGCAGGAGTCGGCTTCCCGGAGGAACGGGGGATCACCCATGTCCATACACCAGCCGCAGGTCACCGCAGACGTGCCCGAGATGCCGGCGCCCCGTGTGCGGGAGTTCACCGCGCACAGCATCGGCGGCGGGCTCGCCCTGCTGCTCGGTCTGCTCGGCCTGCTGGCCGGCGCCGGGCTGATCGCGGCCGCCACGTCGGTCGACGGGGGCGGAGCCAAGGCCGCGCTGATCATCGGCGGCATCCTGGTCGGGCTCGCGGCGTTCCTGGCCATGTGCGGCCTGAACATGGTGGCGCCCGGCGAGGCCCGGGTCGTCCAGCTCTTCGGCCGCTACCGCGGGACGATCCGGCAGGACGGCCTGCGCTGGGTGAACCCCCTCACCTCGCGCACCAAGATCTCGACGCGCGTCCGCAACCACGAGACCGCCGTCCTGAAGGTCAACGACGCCTACGGCAACCCGATCGAACTCGCCGCGGTCGTGGTGTGGCGCGTCGAGGACACCGCCCAGGCCATCTTCGAGGTGGACGACTACGTCGAGTTCGTCTCCACGCAGACCGAGGCGGCCGTGCGGCACATCGCCATCGAGTACCCCTACGACGCCCATGAGGAGGACGGCCTCTCGCTGCGCGGCAACGCCGAGGAGATCACCGAGAAGCTCGCCGTCGAACTGCACGCGCGTGTGGAGGCGGCCGGGGTGCAGATCATCGAGTCCCGCTTCACGCACCTCGCGTACGCCCCCGAGATCGCCTCGGCGATGCTCCAGCGGCAGCAGGCCGGAGCGGTCGTCGCGGCCCGGCGGCAGATCGTCGACGGGGCGGTGGGCATGGTCGAGGCCGCGATCGCCCGGATCACCGAGCGGGACATCGTGGAGCTGGACTCCGAACGGAAGGCGGCGATGGTCTCCAACCTGATGGTGGTGCTGTGCGGGGACCGCGCCGCGCAGCCGGTCCTCAACACCGGGTCGCTGTACCAGTGACGGAGCCGTCCGAGGGTCCGGGTGCCCGGCGCCGGCCGCAGCAGCAGCGCAAGCAGGTGCTGCTGCGGCTGGACCCGGCGGTGTACGAGGCGCTGGCGCGGTGGGCCGGGGACGAACTGCGGTCGGCCAACGCGCAGATCGAGTTCCTGCTGCGGAAGGCGCTGGCCGAGGCGGGCCGGCTGCCGCGGGAGACCGGGCCGATGCCCCGGCGGGGCAGGCCGCCCGGGGGCTCTGAGCAATAGCCTGTTGCGGAACCGTGACAACAGCCCCCGACCTGCGAGGTCGTACCACACGCCATGAACTGCACACTCGGCGTATACATGCCGCGTATACACCCCGTGTACAGTCCTGGTCATGTCCATCGGTCACACTCTCCTGGGGCTCCTGGAGTCCGGCCCGCGCCACGGTTACGACCTGAAGCGGGCCTTCGACGAGAAGTTCGGTCACGACCGGCCTCTGCACTACGGCCAGGTCTACTCGACGATGTCCCGGCTGCTGAAGAACGGGCTCGTCGAGGTCGACGGCATCGAGACCGGCGGCGGCCCCGAGCGCAAGCGGTACGCGATCACCGAGGCCGGCATCACCGACGTCGAGCGGTGGCTGGCGACGCCGGAGAAGCCGGAGCCGTACCTCCAGTCGACCCTCTACACCAAGGTCGTCCTCGCGCTGCTCACCCACCGCGACGCCGCCGACATCCTCGACACGCAGCGCTCGGAGCACCTGCGCAGCATGCGGATCCTCACCGACCGCAAGCGCAAGGGCGATCTGGCCGACCAGTTGATCTGCGACCACGCCCTGTTCCACCTGGAGGCGGACCTGCGCTGGCTGGAACTGACCGCCGCCCGCCTGGACAAGCTCCGTGAGGCGGTGACCCGGTGACGATACCCGCTGGTTCGCTGCTCACCGCCCAGGACCTGCGCAAGGCGTACGGGCCGACCACCGCGCTCGACGGTGCCGAGTTCTCCATCCACCCGGGCGAGGTCGTCGCCGTGATGGGCCCGTCCGGGTCGGGCAAGTCGACGCTGCTGCACTGCCTCGCCGGGATCGTGACGCCCGACTCGGGCTCGATCACGTACAACGGGCGTGAGGTGACGGCGATGAGCGACGCCGAGCGCAGTGCGCTCAGGCGCTCGGAGTTCGGGTTCGTGTTCCAGTTCGGCCAGCTGGTGCCCGAACTCACCTGCGTGGAGAACGTGGCGCTCCCGATGCGCCTGAACGGGTCGTCCCGCAAGGAGGCCGAGCGGACCGCGCTGGCGTGGATGGAGCGGCTGGAGGTCGACGAGCTGCGCAAGAAGCGGCCCGGAGAGGTGTCCGGCGGCCAGGGGCAGCGGGTCGCCGTCGCCCGCGCGCTGGTCACCAACCCGCGCGTGGTGTTCGCCGACGAACCGACCGGCGCGCTCGACTCCTTCAACGGCGAGCGCGTGATGGAGCTGCTCACGGACGCCGCCCGGTCCGCCAACACGGCCGTGGTGCTCGTCACCCACGAGGCCCGGGTGGCCGCCTACTCCGACCGCGAGATCGTCGTACGCGACGGCAAGTCCCGGGACATGGAGCGCGTCGTATGAGCGCCGGTCAGTGGGCGCGGGATCTTTCCATGGGGGTCCGGTTCGCCTTCGCGGGCGGACGCGAGGGGTGGATCCGGGCGCTGCTGACGGCCGTCGGCGTCGGGCTCGGCGTGGCACTGCTGCTGCTCACCACCGCCCTCCCGAACGCGCTGGCGGAACGAGGCCGGCGCGAGGAGGCGCGCAGCGACCACACCTTCAGCCAGCAGAAGATACCGAAGGCCGACGACACCCTGATCGTCCTGGACTCGGACACCACGTTCCGGGACCAGGACGTGCGCGGCCGGATGCTGGAGGCGGAGGGCCCGCGGGCTCCGCTGCCCCCGGGGGTCGCGCGGTTCCCGGCCGCGGGCGAGATGGTCGTCTCCCCCGCGCTGAAGGAGCTGCTCGCCTCCGACGACGGCAAGCTGCTGCGGGAGCGGCTGAACTACCGGATCGCGGGCACCATCGGCGAGCAGGGGCTCGTCGGCTCCCAGGAACTCGCCTACTTCGCGGGCGGCACGGGGCTCGAGAAGCTGCTGGACGGCCTCGCCAGTGGGGCGCGGATCGACAGCTTCGGCAACCCGGATTTGGCGCCGTCCGATCCCTGGGACCCGGTGCTGCTCCTGCTGGTCCTGGTCGTCTTCGTGGTGCTGCTGATGCCGGTCGCCGTGTTCATCGCCGCGGCCGTACGGTTCGGCGGCGAACGGCGTGACCGCAGGCTCGCGGCGCTGCGGCTGGTGGGTTCCGACAGCCGGATGACCCGGCGGATCGCCGCCGGCGAGGCGCTCGCCGGTTCGGTGCTGGGACTCGTCCTCGGAGCCGGCTTCTTCCTGCTGGGGCGGCAACTGGCGGCTTCCGTCGAGGTGTTCCACGTCAGTGTGTTCCCGAGCTATCTGAACCCCTCGCCCGGGCTGGCCCTTCTGGTCGCGCTGGTGGTGCCCGCGGCCGCTGTCGTGGTGACGATCCTCGCCCTGCGCGGGGTGGTCATCGAGCCGCTCGGCGTGGTCCGCACGGCCAAGCCCGCGCGGCGCCGGCTGTGGTGGCGGCTGCTGCTGCCGCTCGGCGGGCTCGCCCTGCTCTTCCCGATGATCGGGCAGGGCGACGACAGTGGGGAGTTCAATCAGTACCTCGTCGTCGGCGGCGTGATGCTCCTCCTGGTCGGTGTCACGGCCCTGCTGCCCTGGGTGGTGGAGACGGTCGTGGCCCGGCTCGGCTCGGGCGGGGTCGCCTGGCAACTGGCTGTGCGCAGGCTTCAGTTGAGCAGCGGTGCGGCGGCCCGGATGGTCAACGGCATCGCGGTGGCGGTGGCCGGGGCGATCGCGCTGCAGATGCTGTTCGCCGGTGTGGAGGGCAACTACACCAGGGCGTCGCAGTACGACGTCTCCCGGGCCCAGATGCAGGTGAACGTGCCGGACGGAGCCGAACCCGCCTCCGTCGCCGAGGAGTTCCGTACCACCGAGGGCGTGCGGAGGGTCACCGTACTGTCCGACGGCTACCTCGGCGACCGACGGGGCGAGGGGGACACCTACGTCCGCTTCACCGTCGCCGACTGCGCGTCGCTGCGCGAGGTGGCCACGCTGCCGTCCTGCCGCGACGGTGACGTCTTCGCCGTCCAGGGCGCGGAGGAGGACACCGGAACCGACGCGATGGCCAAGCCCGGCACCACCCTGTGGGCCGACCCGGCCGACACCTCCCGCTCCGACGACCGCCGGGTCTCCTGGACCGTGCCGCAGGACATCCGGCAGGCCCAGGCCCGGGAGGATCCCACCGGGTACGAGCGCGGCGGCATCCTGATCACACCCGGCGCGCTGCCCGGGAAGCTCGGTCCGCTCGCCTCCACACAGCTCTACCTGAGCCTCGACCGTTCCGTGCCCGACGCGTACGAGTACGTGCGCAACACGGCCACGCGGCTCGACCCGACGGCCCAGCCGATGACCTGGAACAGCATCGAGAGCAACGACCGCTACGCCACCATCCGCACCGGCCTGTCCGTCGGCGCCGCCTGCGTGCTGGCGCTGATCGGGGCGAGCCTGCTGGTCTCGCAGCTGGAGCAGTTGCGCGAACGCCGCAAGCTGCTGTCGTCGCTGGTCGCCTTCGGCACCCGGCGCCGGACCCTCAGCCTGTCGGTGCTGTGGCAGACGGCGATCCCGATCGGACTGGGCCTGCTGCTCGCCGCGACGGTGGGCATGGCCCTGGGCGCGGTCCTGCTGCGGATGACCAACACGTCGGTCCGGGTGGACTGGCCGAGCGTGCTGTCGATGACCGGCATCGGCGCGGGCGTCGTCCTCGTGGTGACGCTGCTGAGCCTGCCGCCGCTGCTGAGGATGATGCGGCCGGACGGACTGCGCACGGAGTAGCCGCACGCACCGTCCTTCAGGCGTCCTGGTCGAGGACCCGTACGGGCAGGGGCCGCAGGGCCTGCCGCAGCGCCGCCGCCAGTTCCTCGTACTCCGCGCCGCGCGCGGCCCCCGCCCGCATCGCCAGAGCGACCCTGCGGGTGGGGGCCGGGTCGGTGAAGTACCCGGTCAGGAGCTGGTTGCTGCGGGAGATCTCGACCTTGAGGGCGGTGCGCGGCAGCAGCGTGACACCGAGCCCGCCCGCGACGAGCTGCACCAGGGTGGACAGCCCGGCGGCGGTCGTGGTGACCGGGGCGTCCTCGCGGCCGGCCTCCCGGCAGATGTCGAGGGCCTGGTCGCGCAGGCAGTGCCCCTCGTCCAGCAGCAGCAGGTTCAGCTCGCGCAGCGCCTCGCGCGCGATGCCCTCGCGTCCGCCGAGCGGGTGGTCGAGCGGGGTGACGAGCACGAAGTCCTCGTCGAACAGCGGTAGTTCGTCCACGCCCGGCACGCCCAGCGGTACGGCGAGCAGCAGCAGATCGAGCCGGCCGCTGGTGAGGCCGTCGAGCAGGCTGGCGGTCTGCTCCTCGTGCACCTGGAGGTCGAGGTGCGGATACCGGTCGTGGACGAGCCGCAGGACGGTGGGCAGCAGATACGGGGCCACGGTCGGGATGACCCCCAGCCGCAGCACGCCCGTGAACGGCGCCCGGACCGCCTCGGCCTCCTCCATGAGCGCGCCCACCTCGGCCAGTACCGCCTTGGCCCGTACGGCGATCCGCTCGCCCTCGGGTGAGAGCAGCACCTTGCGCGTCGTACGCTCGAGGAGCGTCACTCCGAGTGTCTCCTCCAGCGCCGAGACGGCGCCCGAGAGAGCGGGCTGACTCATGCCGATGGCCCCGGCGGCGTCCCGGAAGTGCAGGTGCTCGGCGACCGCTGCGAAGGCCCGCAGCTGGGCGAGGCTGGGCTG
Source organism: Streptomyces sp. NPDC006235 (assembly GCF_040613735.1). Lineage (NCBI taxonomy): Bacteria > Bacillati > Actinomycetota > Actinomycetes > Kitasatosporales > Streptomycetaceae > Streptomyces > Streptomyces sp. NPDC006235. Next base: position 15,634 of record NZ_JBEXSR010000061.1, on the reverse strand, counting down.
CCTGCGCTTATTACCCACAGTCACTGATAACTACCTCCGATCAACTCGACCGAGTGTAGCTATTTCCGTAATCAATCGACCCTGTGCCAACATCAATAACGTCCAACCCATGGGAAACACCCGCAATCCGGGTGTTTCTTCGCTGCAAGGAGAGCGTGTGCTCACTGTCGGTGACAAGTTCCCCGAGTTCGATCTGACCGCCTGCGTCTCGCTGGAGAAGGGCAAGGAGTTCCAGCAGATCAACCACAAGACCTACGAGGGTCAGTGGAAGGTCATCTTCGCGTGGCCCAAGGACTTCACCTTCGTGTGCCCGACCGAGATCGCCGCCTTCGGCAAGCTGAACGACGAGTTCGCCGACCGCGACGCCCAGGTCCTCGGCTTCTCCGGCGACTCCGAGTTCGTCCACCACGCCTGGCGCAAGGACCACGACGACCTGCGCGACCTGCCGTTCCCGATGATGGCCGACTCCAAGCACGAGCTGATGCGCGACCTCGGCATCGAGGGGGAGGACGGCTTCGCCAAGCGCGCGGTGTTCATCGTGGACCAGAACAACGAGATCCAGTTCTCGATGGTGACCGCGGGTTCGGTCGGCCGTAACCCGAAGGAGGTCCTGCGGGTCCTGGACGCCCTCCAGACGGACGAGCTGTGCCCCTGCAACTGGTCGAAGGGCGACGAGACCCTCGACCCCGTCAAGCTGCTGGCTGGTGAGTGAGGCATGTCCCTCGACTCCCTGAAGTCCCGCATCCCGGACTACGCCAAGGACCTGAAGCTCAACCTGGGCTCGGTCATCGGCAACTCCGACCTCCCGGCCCAGCAGCTGTGGGGCACGGTCCTGGCGACCGCGATCGCCTCGCGCTCCCCGATCGTGCTGCGCGAGCTGGAGCCGGAGGCGAAGGCCAACCTGTCGCCCGAGGCGTACACGGCCGCCAAGTCCGCCGCCGCGGTGATGGCGATGAACAACGTCTTCTACCGCACGCGGCACCTGCTGTCGGACCACGAGTACGGCAACCTGCGCGCGGGCCTGCGGATGAACGTCATCGGCAACCCGGGCGTCGACAAGGTCGACTTCGAGCTGTGGTCCTTCGCGGTCTCCGCCATCAACGGCTGCGGCATGTGCCTGGACTCCCACGAGCAGGTCCTGCGCAAGGCCGGCCTCGACCGCGAGGTCATCCAGGAGGCGTTCAAGATCGCGTCCGTGATCCAGGCGGTCGGCGTGACGCTGGACGCCGAGGCGGTACTGGCCGAGTAACCCCCGGCTGTACGCCCCGCATTGCAGGGCCCCCGCCCACTTGACCGGTGGGTGGGGGCCCTGCCCGCTTTTCGAGTTCGTCTTCTTGTCCGACCGCTTCGGGCGGGGGGTGGGCATAGGTCCGGGGGTCCAGGGCGGAGCCCCCTGGGAGCCGGGCTACTCCGACGGTGGCTCCTGTCGGGGCTCCGCACTCATCGCCGTAGCACCCCGTGGGCGGACGGAATGCCGCAACGCCGACTTCCGCGAATACGCCCGCAGATACCCCACCACCGTGTTCGTCACGGCCACCAACGGCACGGCCACCACCGCACCCCCGATCCCGGCCACCATCCCCCCGCACGCCACGGACAGCACCACGGCCAGCGGATGCACCCGCACCGCCCGCCCCAGAATGAACGGCTGCAGGATGTGGCCCTCGATCTGCTGCACCGCCAGCACCACCACCAGCGTCATGACAGCCGTGAACACCCCCTGGGTGACCAGCGCCACGACGACCGCAAGCGCCCCGGACACCACCGCACCCACCAGCGGGATGAAGGCGAACAGGAAGATGAACACCGCCAGCGGTACGGCCATCGGCACGTCGAGGAAGTAGATCCCCAGCCCGATGAAGATCGCGTCGATCAGCGCGACGATCACCGTGCCCCGCACATACGCCGTCAGCGTCCGCCACGCCGCCGGCCCGGCCCCGGCCACCCCCGGCCGCGCCGCCGCCGGCACCAGCTTCAGCGTCCACTCCCAGATCCGCTTGCCGTCGTAGAGCAGGAACAGCGTCGAGAAGACCGCCAGCAGAATCCCCGTCAGCGACTCGACGACGACCGTCACGCCCTCCAGCCCCGCCGAGGTGATCTGGTCGGTGTTCGCGCCGACCGCCTCCCGCAGGTTCTTGGCGATCTCGTTGATCTGCTTGTCCGTGACGTGGAAAGGGCTGTTCAGCAGCCAGTTCCGCAACTCGTCGATGCCGTCCTGGATCTGGCCCGAGAGGTCGTCGATGTTCTCCATGACCTGCCAGGTCACGAACCAGCCGATCAGTCCCATGACGACGAAGCCGAGGATCGCCGTCAGCGCCGTGGCCGGCCCGCGCGGCACCCCGAGCCGCCGCAGCCGCGCCACGGTCGGCTGGAGGATCGCGGTGATGAGCAGCGCGCTCACGAACGCCAGCACCACCAGCTGGACGGCGCTGATGATCCGCATCAGCACCCACAGCGTGCCGGCGAGGACGAGCAGCCGCCAGCCGGCCTCCGCCGCGACGCGCACCCCCCACGGCACGGCCAGCGCGGGGTCGGGCCGGGCGGGTACGTCGGGCGCGTAGTCCGAGGGCGGCGGCACGTGTTCGTCGGACGACGTCCGGGACTCGGTCTCGTCCCGCTCCCGTTCGGCCTCGGCGCGGCGTTCGTTCCACCGCTCGCTCATCTCGGTCAGTCCGGCACCGAGCCGGCCGAGCCACCCTGGCACTCGCGACATGATCCGTCCTTTTCCCCCGTCTCTCCGCACCACTCCCCCCTGGAGTCGTCCGTCAAGACCGTACATGGCGCGAGCCCCTCACCGTACGACGGTGAGGGGCTTGCGCTGAGGATGGATGCGGCTCAGGGCCGCGGGCTCAGTACCAGTTGTTGGCCTGCCAGAACGACCAGGCGTCACACGGGCTGCCGTAGCGGTCGTTCATGTAGTTCAGGCCCCACTTGATCTGGGTGGCCGGGTTGGTCCGCCAGTCGGCACCGGCCGACGACATCTTGGTACCGGGCAACGCCTGGAACATGCCGTAGGCCCCGGAGGAAGGGTTGACCGCCTTGTAGTTCCAGTCGGACTCGTGGTCCACGATGTTGCTGAAGCACTGGAACTGACCCGCCGGCACCATCTGCCGCGCCATCGCCTGGATCTGCGCGATGGAGTAGGAGGTCGCGACGGGGAAGTCGGAGATGTCCTTGGAACGGCTGGCGGCCTCCTTGGCCTCCGCGCGCTCCTTGGCGGCCTTCTCGGCCGCGGCGGCCTTCTCGGCGGCTTCCTTCTTCTTGGCGATGGCCGTCTCGGCGGCAGCCTTGCGGGCGGCCTCCTCGGCGTCCTTCTTCGCGCTCGCGTCGGCGGCGATGGCCTGTGCGTCGGCCTGCTGGGTCAGCGACGCCGTCTGCACCTGGGCCTGCTGGCCCGCGGGAATGTCTGCGAGCAGCGTGGTGCCGCTGGCCGTCGCTTCGGCGTCGTTGTTCTGCGCGGTGCTGCCCGAGGCAACACCGACGACGCTTCCGACAGCGGTGACCGCCGTGGCCGAAGCCACTGCGAATCCCCGGACCGAGATCCGGCTCACACGGTTTCCTTCCAGCATCGCCCGCTTCGGTGACCCTCGCGGACGCAATCGTGCCCCTGGCACTGGCCTCCCCAACTGCGGGTCACGGGAGGCACGGGCCCGGTGGGCAACTCCCTCACGGGAGCGCCGCGTAATGCTCGGGCGGCATACGACATCGCTATGAAGTTGAAGCTGTGCTCTTAGTGGTGCCGTACCGCTGGGGGTACAGGTGTGTCGTATGCGGGGCCTGACAGGAGTGAGACTCTGCCGCAACTCGACGGGGCAAGGCAATTCCGAGTTGCGTGTGAAAGCTCACATCCCGTTTGACGCGGGAGATTCACAGAAAAGCCCACACACGAAGGCGCCGCCCGGCTAGGCTCTTCGCCTTTCCGGACGGCGCCAACTACTGCGTAACCGCCCCCGTTCAGGGCAGGACGGTCAGATGTGTCCGTCTTCGAGCATTTCGGTCACAAGAGCAGCGATCTGCGACCTCTCGGACCGGGTCAGGGTCACGTGCGCGAAAAGCGGATGACCCTTCAGCTTCTCGACGACGGCGACGACTCCGTCGTATCGGCCGACCCTCAGATTGTCCCGCTGCGCCACGTCATGGGTGAGAACCACCCGTGAATTGGCTCCGATACGGGACAGAACGGTAAGAAGTACGTTCCGTTCCAGCGACTGCGCCTCGTCGACGATCACGAACGCGTCGTGCAGCGAGCGGCCGCGGATGTGGGTGAGCGGCAGCACTTCCAGCATCCCTCGGGCGGTGACCTCCTCGATGACCTCCCGGCTGGTGACCGCCGACAGCGTGTCGAACACCGCCTGCGCCCAGGGGCTCATCTTCTCCGCCTCGGAGCCGGGCAGGTAGCCGAGCTCCTGGCCGCCCACCGCGTACAGCGGACGGAAGACCATCACCTTCTGGTGCTGACGGCGCTCCAGCACCGCCTCCAGACCCGCGCACAGGGCCAGCGCCGACTTTCCGGTGCCGGCCCGGCCGCCCATCGACACGATCCCGACGTCCGGATCGAGCAGCAGGTCGAGTGCGATCCGCTGCTCGGCGCTGCGGCCCTTGATGCCGAACGCCTCACGATCCCCGCGTACGACACGGACGTTCCCCTCGGCCGTGACCCGCCCGAGCGCCTTGCCGCGCTCCGACTGGATCATCAGACCCGTGTGCACCGGCAGGTCGGCGGCCTCGGGGACGTAGACGTGCCCCTCCTCGAAGAGGATGTCCACCTGCTCGCCGGTCAGGGTCAGTTCGGACATTCCGGTCCAGCCGGAGGAGTCCGTGATGGCGAGCTCCGCGCGGTACTCCTCGGCCAGGAGCCCGACCGAGGACGCCTTGATCCTGAGCGGGAGGTCCTTGGACACGACGGTGACGTCGAACCCCTCGGCCTGGAGGTTGCGGGCGACCGCGAGGATGCGGGAGTCGTTGTCCCCCAGGCGGTAGCCGCTGGGCAGCACGCTGGGGTCCGAGTGATTGAGCTCGACACGGACGGTTCCGCCGAGGTCCCCGGTGGGGATGGGGGCATCGAGGCGGCCGTACCGCACCCGGTAGTCGTCGAGCAGGCGCAGGGCCTGCCGGGCGAAGTAGCCGAGTTCGGGATGGTTCCGCTTGGCCTCCAGTTCCGTCACCACGACGATGGGAAGCACGACCTCGTGCTCGTCGAAGCGGCTCAGGGCGTTCGGGTCGGCCAGCAGGACGCTGGTGTCGAGAACATAGGTGCGCCGGTCGGGCTTGTGGCGCTTTGTGCTGGTCACCACGGAAGGACGTACCCCCTCGGATGAGGTCGGGGAGCGACGGAGTGGAGCTGGACCGGTCGTCGGCCGCCCTGCGCGGGCCGAGAACCGGCCCTCCGCCTCTTCGTCCGTGCTGTGACCGCACGATCGGGCTGGTGCAAAGGGCCTCCCGGGCGGACGGCCCCGTGCCGTCCGCTGAGATCCGACACCCGGGGATCGGGCATCGACCTGACTGGCTTATGCCCTCGAACGGGCGTCGCCATGCCACGGCATATGACGGCGGTCCGGTGAATTCCGCGTTACGCGCGCCTTCGGAGGGGTACCGGGAAGGTTTGCGACGTGCCGCGACCGCGGTACCCGGCGGCCCGCGCGGCCCCGCGAAGTCCCACGTCCGGCGGCGCGCGCCGGAGCGCGGGTCAGCTGCGGTGGGCGCCGGGGGCGGGCGGTGAAACGCGGGTCGGCTGCGGTGGGCGCCGGGGGCGGGCGGCATAGCAAGGTTCAGCCAATGGCGTAGCGCGGTTCAGCCTCGTCGCCGCCCGGAGAGTGCGGTGAAGCGCGGGTCGGCTGCCGTGGGCGCCGGGGGCGGGCGGTGAAACGCGGGTCGGCTGCCGTGGGCGCCGGGGGCGGGCGGTGAAGCGGTCCAGCCGCCGAAGCGCCGGGAGGGGGCCGGGCATGGCGGGGTCGAGCCGTCGTCGCGAGGGGTCGGCATGGCGGCGGGGTCCAGCCGTCATCCCCGCCGAGGGCCGGCATGGCGGCGGGGTCCAGCCCTCGTGGCCGCCGCGAGCGGGCGGCGTAGCGCCGTTCCGGCCTCATGGCCGCCGAGGGCGGGCGGCGTAGCGCGGTTCAGCCGCCGAAGCGGCGGTGGCGGGCGGCGTAGTCGCGCATGGCGCGCAGGAAGTCGACCTTGCGGAAGGCCGGCCAGAACACGTCGCAGAAGTAGTACTCGGAGTGCGCGGTCTGCCAGAGCATGAATCCGGACAGGCGCTGCTCACCGCTGGTGCGGATCACCAGGTCGGGGTCGGGCTGGTCGCTCGTGTAGAGGTGACGCCCGATCATGTCGATGTCGACGGCCTCGGCGAGCTCCTCCATCGAGGTGCCCCGGTCCTGGGCGTCGAGCAGCATGGAGCGCACGGCGTCGGCGATCTCCTGGCGGCCGCCGTAGCCGATGGCGACGTTGACCACTATCCCGTCGACGTGCGCGGTGGCCTCCTCGGCCTCCTTCAGCACCGTCTGCATCCCGGAGGGCAGCAGATCGGGCGTGCCCACGTGGTGCACGCGCCAGCGGCCGTCGGCGGCCAGGGTGCGCACGACATCCTCGATGATGCCGAGCAGGGGGACAAGCTCCTCCTGCGGCCGGTCGAAGTTGTCCGTGGACAGCAGCCAGAGGGTCACGACCTCGACGTCGGTCTCACTGCACCAGCCGAGGAACTCCTCGATCTTCTCGGCACCGGCCCGGTGGCCGTGGACGGTGCTGGAACCGGCGGCCTTCGCCCAGCGCCGGTTGCCGTCCATGATGACGCCGATGTGCTTGGGCACCTGAGCGTGGTCCAGGTGGCCTTCCACCCGGCGTGCGTACAGCCTGACCAGCAGGCCACGCAGCTTGTCGCGCAGGTTCACGTGATCGTCAGCCCCTCCGTACGGATCGGACAGGCCGCGGCATGCGGCCCGGTCGTGGCCGCGGGCGGTCCCTGTCCGTGTGGCAGTCCCCGGAGGCGAAGCCTACCCCTGCTGGCGCCGTGGGCCGCCCACGGGTGCGGAACGCAGAATTCCGGCCGGTGTTCCGGGCGACCTCGGCGCACAAAAAAACGGGCCGGTCCGTGGGGGGGAGACGGACCGGCCCGAGGGGGGGTTTCCACCATAACCCTTTGTAAGTGATGCTGCGTGCATCGGCGTGCCACAACTACTCTCCGAAGCCGCCCGACGACGGGCTGATGCCCGCGGAACCGCTCGCCTCACAGCTCACCTCTGTCCGAAACGCAGCCCCCACACAGCCCGCACGCTGCCCATACGGAGGGAAATCGTGCGCCCTGAGAGAGGATCCGGATGATGTGCCGACATCTTGAGGCGCACTCGCCGACTTGTCCCCGTATGCCCCCAACGGGTGACGTCGCCCCCAACATGCCCTTGCCCCCCGCCCCTAAATAGGTCAGCTTCTGTCCTCTTGCGGGTCTAGCGTCGTGCCATGACGACGATCTCTGGGATCACATGGGACGCGGCGAGCGCACGGCGGGCCGAGCGGCAGTTCCTGGCCGCGCCGGCGGGGGACGGGACGCCGGTCGCCGAGGTGGTCGGGGCGCTGATGGGGGCGCACGCGCAGGTGCTGTCCGCGGCCGAGGTGTCGGTGGGCGTGCGGGTGTCCGGGCTGACCAGGACGGACGTACGGACGGCTCTCTGGGACGAACGGTCACTGATCAAGACATACGGTCCACGCGGCACCGTGCATCTCCTCCCGGCCCGGGAAATCCCCCTCTGGTCGGCCGCGCTGACCGCGATCCCGACCGGGCCGAGCCCTTTGCCGCCCGACGTACGGCTCACCGAGGAACAGTCCGCACAGGTCGTGGCGGCGATCGGGGAAGCACTCGAGGACACGTGCCTGACGCTCGACGAACTGACCGAGGAGATCGTCGCGCGGACGGGCCCGTGGGCCGGCGACCGCGTGATGCCGGCCTTCCAGGACCTCTGGCCGCGCTGGCGGCAGGTGCTGCACCGGGCGGGCTGGGCGGGCACGCTGTGCTTTGGCCCGAACCGCGGCCGGAAGGCGACGTACACGCGCCCGCCGACCGTGGACCCGGCCATGTACCCGGCCACGGACCCGGCCCGAGGGACGGGCGGAGGGACGACCGGACGGACGGGCGGGGGGACGGGCGGGGCGTTGGGGACGTTCGTACGCCGCTACCTGTATGCGTACGGACCGGCGACCCCGCAGCACTTCGCGAAGTGGCTGGCGGCGCCGGCCGGCTGGGCCGGCACCGTGTTCAAGGAGCTGGCCGCCGAGGGTGGCATCGAAGAGGTCGACTTCGAGGGCGCGCGGGCGTGGGTGGCCGGCGGGGACACCGGCTTCCCGGACGGGCCCGCGCGGGGCGTGCGGCTGCTGCCGTACTTCGACGCGTACGTCATCGCCGGGCAGCCCCGCGAGCGGCTGTTCCCCGGTGCGGCCTACGAGCGTGCCCTGGCGGGCGGCCAGGCGGGTAACCATCCCGTGCTGCTGGTCGACGGGGTGGTGGCGGGCGTCTGGCACCAGCGGCGTCAGGGCCGTCGTACGACCGTCACCGTCGAGCCACTCGTCCGGCTGACGGCACGGCAGGAACGGGAGCTGGGTGAGCAGGTGGAGCGGGTGGGCGAGGTGCTGGAGGCGAAGGCGGAGTTGGTGGTGGGAGAGGTGAAGGTGGGCCCGCATGCGTGAGGGACGGCTGCGGTGAGGCGCGGCTGAGTCAGGTGGGTGGGGCGCTGGGATGGCCCGGCTTGCGGGCCTCGAAGAGGTGCCGGGTGCTGTGGGCGACGAAGGACCCGTCGGACCGGATCCGTTCGTGCAGTGCGCGAAGCTGCGGCTCGTACGCCTCGACGGTGAAGCCGGGCACCATCCACACCACCTTCCGCAGGAAGTGCACGACCGCGCCGATGTCGTGGAACTCCATGCGGAGCCGCTCCGCCCGCAGATCGACGACGTCGAGCCCCGCGGCCTCGGCGTCGGCCCGCTCGCGCTCGGGGTGCCGGCCGCTGCGCGCCTCGTCCGGCTGGGGCCCGAGGAAGTGCTCGACGAGCTCGAAGACGCTGGCCGGTCCCACGTGCTGGGCGAAGTACGTCCCTCCGGGCTGGAGGACGCGGGCGATCTCGCCCCAGTGCGGGCGGACGGGATGCCGGCTCACGACCAGGTCGAAGGCGCCGTCGGCGAAGGGCAACGCGGCGTCCTCGGGCGCGGCGACGACCGCGACTCCGCGCGGACGGAGCAGGGCGGTCGCCTTGGCCACGTTCGGCGGCCAGCCCTCGGTGGCGACGACGAGCGGGGGCCGCTTCGGGGCCTGGGCGAGAGCGAAGTCCAGCACTTCCCCGCCGCCGGTCTGGATGTCGAGCACGGCAGACGCCCGCCCCAGCCGTGCGGCCGCCGATGTCGCGTACCCCCAGGAGGGCCGGGCTTCGCTGGCCCGCCCCTCGAACCAGGAGAAGTCCCAGCCTTCGGTGGGGACACGGGCGCCTTCGGCGACGAGGTCTTCGAAGGTGCGGTGCACGGTCACGTCAGAACGAGCAGGACGTGCTCGTCGTCTTCGTACTGGACGGTGCCGGCGGGACGGAAGCCGTGCTTCTCGAGGAGACGTACGGAAGCGGTGTTACCGCTGAAGGGATCGGCGTGCAGGGGCCGGTTCTGCTCCCGCTCCAGGAAGAGTTCCAGGGCTCTGGTGCCGATGCCGCGTCCCCAGTATGCGCGGCCGAGCCAGTACCCCAGGAAGCGGCGGTCCTCCTCCCACCAGGCGACGAAGCTGCCGGCGACCTCACCGTCCACGGTCACGGTCTGCACGCAGTTGGCGTCGTCGCCGAGGACGCGCTGCTTCCAGTGCGCCATGAAGGCCTCCCGCGGCCGGGGCGTGAACCTCGACCGCCGGGCTGCCTCGGGATCCTGCTCGTAGGCGCAGAACGCTTCGAGATCGTCTTCCACGACATCGCGCAGCCGTACGTCTTCGGTAGTCATGCCGATGAGTGTGGCACCGACCACTGACAACGACACCGCGGAAGCCGTCGCACTGCAGCGGTCTGCCTTGCCTCAGGGCTGCCGGTGTCTTGGGCCTACGGAACGAGCGGCCGTACTTCCTCGGCGGCGAACCGCACGAAACCTTCGGGGTCCGGTTCGTCACCGGTGGGCTGGAGGACCACCGTGTCGGCCCCGGCCTCGGCCAGCCGCTCGACGGCCTTGGCCACGGCACCGGCGTCCCCGGCGACACCGAGATCCGGAACGGATTCGAGCCCTTCGTCGGCCAGTTCGGCACGCAGCCGGTCGCCGGCGTCGGCCCCGGTGGCGGTGAGCAGATACACGACGACAGGATGCCGCCCCGCCCCCCGACCGGCCGCCTCCCTGCCCTCCGCGATGAGCTGCCGCGCCTTCCGCACGCCCTCCGGATTGGTGGAGGCGGTGAGAATGGTGCCGTCGGCGGCCTCTCCGGTGAGCCGCAGCGAACGCGGCCCGGTGGCCCCGGCCAGCACCCCTCCCCCGCCGCCCTCCGGCGGCCAGTCGAGGGCGACATCGTCGAGCCTGACGTACCGCCCGTCGGTGGTCACCCGCGCCCCGCCCAGCAGAGCGCGCAGCACGACGAGATGCTCCCGCAACAAGGTCACCGGCGACTCGACCCGCGCCCCCACCTGCCCCATCCAGTCCTGCACGCCATGCCCCACCCCGACGATGGCCCGCCCCGGAAACATCCGGTGCAGCGAGGCCACCTCCATGGCGGTGATGGCAACGTTCCGCAACGGCACGGGCAACAGCCCGACACCGATCCGCACGCGCTCGGTCCAGGCGAGGGCAGCGGCAGCGGTCGAAATACCCCCCTCCCGAAAACAGTCCTCCCAGAGCCAGAGCTCTTCGAGGCCCGCACTGTCCGCGACTTCGCAGACCGATCGCAGGCGCTCGGGGGCGAGTTGGGGTCGGAAGACGGCGCCGAGTGTGGTCATGGGGCCCTTCATACCCAGTCCGAAAGACGACGAACAACGCCTCCACGAGGTGAGGAGAGGGCCCTGTGGACGCCGACGTCAGGTGGAGAGACGTACTCCGGCAGGGCGGGCCCGCGCCAGCGCTTCGGGAGAAGCGCTCCGCTCCCCGTCGGTACGGGCGTTCAGCCCGGCGAGCTGGTAAAGCACGAAGAGGCGCTTGGGACCGGGTACCGCGATGACTCCGCAAATCGTGGGTCACCCGCGGACCAGATGTCGGCCACCTGGGCTGTCTTCTCGATCTCATAACCGCGCCCGAGACGACGGCGCCACCATGCGGACCGCGCATGACCGTGAAGGATGATGTGGACATCATCGAGGACGCACCCTCGCCCCCGGATACCTGCGGGACGGGCGCGTTCGACAGCCTGCGGGCCGGCTGCTTGTGCTCCTGCAGGAATGCCTCCGTAGCTCGAGCGCTGGCAGATGACATAGAGGCGTCGACGTCCGGGGACAGCAATGACGCCGCGAAGCGGGGATCCCCGGCGAACCAGACCTCGGTGTCAGCGGTTGACGGCCTGGACCTCCTGTACGACCACGTTCTGCGTGGCGCCGAAGGTGCCGTCGGGCAGGTCGCCGCCCGCTCCGCCGGTGCCGGTCCACCGGATCTCCCAGGTGACGGTGGCCTGGAGCGGGTAGGTGCCGTCGCCCGAGGAGCGCAGGTATTTCACTCCGCAGGGCGGGGTCCGGTCCGCCTTGCCCTTGGCGTAGGGCTCACCGATGCGGCCGTTGTCGATGTCGCAGACGCCGGAGGCCGGGTAGGTCACGGCGTCCTTGGTGCCCGGTTCGATCCTGAGCGACACCGGTTCCGCCGTCGCGGTCGCCTGGATGCCCAGCACCGGGACGGAGGCGGTCACGGAGACCGGCTGGAACTCGGCGCCGTCCAGCCAGGCCCAGGTCGGCAGGTTGACCTTGGTCGCCTGGGCGGGGGCCAGGGTCACCTTGGTGCTGGGGACGCGGATCTCCGCGTAGGCGAGTTCGGCGAGGATCTTCGGGGTGACGGCATTCTTGATGTTCGCGGGCGGGGGGTCGCCCTGGTCCACCCAGAAGATGGGTTCGTCGCAGGAGTCCCAGCCCGGGGGGAAGTCCTTGTTGACGAAGGAGTCCCAGAAGTAGCCCTTGCCGGTCTTGTCCTTGTTGAAGTCCTTGTAGGGATGCCCCTTGACGTAGCGGTCCCGCTGCTTGGCGTCCCACTCGTAGCCCGTCGAACCAGCCTCCCAGGTCGGCTCCAGGTACTCCTGCAGCTGTTCCGGGGTGTACTTCGGCGCGTACCAGCACGGTGGGGGCGTCCAGGACGTGGACGACGTCAGCGCGCCCGCGGAGTTACCGCTTCCGTTCTTCGAACGGTCGAAGACGACGCCGCCCGCGGTGACGGAAAGGGTGCCGTCCTTACCGGCGTTGGCGGCCTGGTTCGATTGACCGTCCGTGCCGCCGAAGCCCTTTTCCGCAGAGGCCGGGCCGGCGGCAGCCAGCGCGAGGGCCGTAAGACCCGCGACGAAAAGCAGGCGATTGGTTCTCATCAAGGCCGGCACTTCGCGCTCCCCCGCTCCGAAATCAATCGCTCGGTGACCCAGACGCCCTTGTCGTTCTTGCGCAGCGTGCCGGCGTAGACGACGTAACTGTCCTTCGTCACCGGCGTGATGTCGGTCTTACCGGTCTTCAGGAATTTGTTGAACGCCTTGCTCTGGTCCTCGCAGTACACGAGCGCGGCGGTTCCATCACCCTTGAGGTCGACGCGCTCGTTGTAGTACCGGGTCAGTCCGGTCGTGCGCGCCTTGTGGTCTACGAACTCCTGGATGTACTCCTGGCTTCCGGCGGCGGCCGTGCCCTCCGAGTAGAAGCGATAGGCCTTGTCCAGTGGGTCCTGCTTGGCGATCGCCATGTCCACGGCCTTGATGCGCTGCTCGGCATCGTTGAGCACGGCGTCCTTCTGCGGGTCGCCGGTCTTCTTCCACTCGAACTTGTACGTGACGTCCGACGGCAACTCGATCTTCGGCCGGCCCGCGGAGGCAGGTGCCGACGTGCTCGGGGAGGCCGACTTCTCGGCACCCGTGTCGGCTCCCGCGATCTTGTCGTTGTCCTTGCCCTGGGAGCTGTCATCACTCCCGCACGCGGACAGCGTCAGGGCCGCAGCGGCGGTCAGCGTGAGCGCTGCGAGGAGGGTGGGGCGGCGGTTCACGGTCGGCTCCCGTTAAGAGGCGAGGCTTCTCTTGAGCGAACCAAAGCTATACAGCGGTGTGGAGCCGCACCAGAGTGAAGGTTGTCAACTCACGGGGTGTATGCGGAGGAATCGACGTTTCGCTGACCAGTTCAAGCCGTAACGGTTGCATAACGCGCCAATCCGTCCGTCAGGCGTGACGGCATGCCGGGCGTTTCACTCAGAAACCAGCAAAGGGCGTGGGCCCGTGGACCCATGTGAGGCCTGCGCCTCCATGGATACGTTCGGGTTCATACAGCCGTTGGCAAGTGGCAGGCGGCGCGGTCGGAGGGGGCCCGGATGGGGCGGCGTTGGCGGGACGGTCGCGGGGAACTGGTCGTACATGGGGGTGGTGAAGGGCCTGTCACTGTTCCTTTGGAGATCGCCACCTCCTACCGCGCCCGGACGAAGGGGCTGTTGGGGCGGGACTCCGTCGAGGGGGCGATCCTGCTCTCCCCCGCCAACAGCGTGCACACCTTTCGGATGCGCATGCCGATCGATGTCGCCTATCTCGATCGGCACCTTCGCGTCATCGCCGTGCGGACCATGCGGCCGGGGCGGTTGGGGATGCCGCGGCTGCGGGCCCGGCATGTGGTGGAGGCGGAGGCAGGGGTGATGGCGGGGTGGGGGGTGCGGGGAGGTGTGTCGGTCGAGGTCATCACTTAACACTTCACCCCCAGCCGGGCGCGGACAGGCTCTCCTGTTGACCAGGCGTCCTCCACGTAGATGTCGAGTTTCAACCTTCTTGGCCGGGGCTTGCTTCGACACGGCCCGGGCCCCGGGACAGATCTGGCCTGGGGCACGGCGGCCCGCCCGACGCGTACGTTCGGTCGCCCGGCAGCTCAGGCCGGCAGGGCCTTCAGGATGAAGCCATGAAGCGCGGAAAGCCGCACGGTCATCGGTCCGACACGAGTTGGAGGACGGCCGTACCGTCCTCCCCGGCCGCCGCCTGGATCACCACCGCGTCCGGCTGCGGGCTCGGGCGATCAGCGTCCCCGAGGCCGCCGCACGAGTTGCCGCTGCCGTTGCTGCGGAGGACGGTGATACAGCCCTGCCCCGGGCCGCTCGCGCTGCCCTTGGACTGGCCGTTGCCCGACTTCACCGTGTACGCGATGGCGTTCGGGCCGACCTCGGTGACGGACAGGGTGGCCGGGCCGCGCGGACCCTTGAAGGGGATTTTCACCGGCTCGGAGACCGCGATTTCGCAGTTGCCGTCCGCGCAGGCGGTGATGTCACGGCCGTCCGCGGCGGACACCGAGGGCTTGGGCGTGCGCTCGGGTCGTTTTGCGGGATCGGTCTTTGACGGCCGCTCACCGGGTGTGGACGACGATGCCTTCGCGGGCTCGTCCGAGTCGCTTCCGCAGCCGGCCGCCGCCGTCAAGGCGATCAGTGCGGCGAGTACAACTCCACTTCTGCGCAGTCCGCGTGCTGCCGTCGCGGCCATGGACTTCCCCCGTGTGCTGTGCTCCGGCGTGCGTGCCTCGGCTCCGGTGTTCGGCAGGCAGTATTCCCTCGTGTCGCTGGCACCATGCGCCCGGCAGCCGCGGCTACCTCATCGGCGAACTGGGCGAGGAACGGAGTCGTCCTGGTCAGACCCCCAGGCCTCCGAGCGCGCTCCGCTTCACTTCAGGCACTGCTTCGCTCCTGCGGTCGAAACGATGCGCGTGGTCTGCCAGACCCCGTCGCTGGTTTTCTCCAACCGCGTGTTGTAAAGGATGAAGTCCTCATCGGAGGGTGTGGTGACCTTCGGCTTGTTCGTCTTGAGGTCCTTGGCGTAGCCCTTGCTCTCATCGGCGCAGAACACGACCGAGGCCGCCTTGCTGCCATCGAGTGTCACGGTCCGGTCGTAGTACCGGATGGTGCCCGTGATGCCGAGATCGGCCTTCTTGAACTTGTCCACCCAGACCGCGGCCGCCTCCAGCGCCCTGCCGGTGTTGTAGAAGTTCAGCGCCTCGGCCTTGGGGTCCGTTCCCGCAATCGCCGCGTTGACCGAGCGCATACGCTCGGCGTTGTCAGCGAGTACGGCGTCCTTGACGGCGTCATCCGTCTTGCCGCCTTCGAAGGTCATGGTCAGGTCGGACGGCAGCTTGATCTCCGGGCGACCGGCGGCCTGCTGGACCGATGCGCTGGGCGAGGCGTTGCCGGCACCGGTATCGGCTCCCGCGATCTTGTCGTTGTCCTTGCCCTGGGAGCTGTCATCGCTCCCGCAAGCGGACAGCGTCAGGGCCGCAGCGGCGGTCAGCGTGAGCGCTGCGAGGAAAGTGGGGCGGCGGTTCACGGTCGGCTCCCGGTGAGAGGCGAGGCTTGGCTTCAGCGAACGCACCAAAGCTATCCGGCGATGGGAGCAACGCCGCGATGGAAAAGCCCTCGTGGGCGTCCTAGGCCGTTTCTGATGGCTCTTGGACGGTGTCGCGGAGCCAGATCACGATCGCGGTGACGGTCAGGGTGCCGTTGAAGATGTAGTCGCGCTTGT
>NZ_JBEXSR010000060.1:0-36444 GCF_040613735.1 Streptomyces sp. NPDC006235 | reverse complement strand
GGTCCGTGCCACCTCCGAGCTCATCGCCGAGGAGCTGCGGCGCCTCGACGCGGACGAGATGTACGCCATCGCCCTGAACGGCGAGGCAACCGAGGTGACCTCGGTCAGCTGCGCGGCGACCTCGGCGTCGTCGGCCGGGTGCGTCTCGGCGAAGCGGGTCACCGAGCCGGGGATGGACAGCTTGACGTCCTCCAGCACCTTGCCGCCGGCCACGCCCACGGACTTGCGGGTCTCGTCGTGCGCCCAGACGCCGCCGTACTGGCCGAACGCGGTGCCGACCACGGCCACCGGCTTGCCGCTGAGGGCACCGGCACCGTACGGGCGGGACAGCCAGTCGATGACGTTCTTCAGGACGGCCGGGATGGTGCCGTTGTACTCGGGCGTGAACAGGATCAGGCCGTCGGCGGCGTTGGCGGCCTCGCGCAGCCTCGCGGCGGCGGCCGGGACGCTGCCCTCGACGTCGATGTCCTCGTTGTAGAACGGGATCTCCGCCAGTCCCTCGAACAGCTCGACCTCCGCACCCTCGGGGGCGAGCTTGACGGCGGCCTCGGCGAGCTGGCGGTTGTGCGAACCCGCGCGAAGGCTGCCGACGAGGGCGAGGATACGAACAGACATGCTGACTCCCACGTAGTGAAGGACGGCTCCGAAACACTGCCGTTACGATCCGGACCGAGGTCCGTTTAATGTTGTAGCACCTAAGCGGACCGCGGTCCAGTTTTGTTCCCGATGCTTTACGCTGGCTTCATGGCCACCGTCCCGCCCCCCTTCCCGACGCCTCAGGAGCCCGTCGGCCACCCGGAGCTGCTCCAGCTGGGCACCGCCCTGGAGCCCGACGAGCCCTGCCTGCGGGCCGACGCCGCGCGCAACCGGGCCCGGCTGCTGGAGGCCGCCGCGCGGCTGGTGGCGGAGCGCGGCGCGGACGCCGTCACGATGGAGGCGGTGGCCGCCGAGGCCTGTGTGGGCAAGGGCACGGTCTTCCGCAGGTTCGGCGACCGCACCGGTCTGCTGACGGCGCTGCTCGATCACTCCGAGAAGAAGTTCCAGGCCGCGTTCCTCACCGGGCCGCCGCCGCTCGGCCCGGGAGCGCCCCCGGTGGAGCGGCTGCGGGCGTTCGGCTGTGCGTCGCTGCGCCGCTCCACGGACGAACTGGAGCTGCAACTGGCGGCCGAGCCGGACGCCGGCCGCCGCTTCACCGTGCCGCCCCGCCGGGTGCGCCACCACCACGTGGCCATGCTGCTGCGGCAGGTCGTCCCGGAAGCGGACTGCGAACTGCTCTCCCACGCCCTGATGGGCCAGCTCGACCCGGCTCTGATCCACCACCTGACCAGGCAGTGCGGGATACCCATGGCTCGTCTGGAGGACGCCTGGGTCGACCTCGTCGACCGGGTGACGGGCACGGCCGCGGCCGGCTGAGCGCCCGTCCGGGGCCCCGTGACCGCTCACGGCTTCCTCACAACTCCCCCGCCCGATCGGCGCATTGGGGCTTCTGCCAAGATGCCGTACGTCATGGTGCAGATACCCAAAACGCCCGCGCCCCCGTCGCCCGCACCGTTGCGCTCCGTGCCCACGAGCGCCGATGTGGCCCGCCTGGCCGGCGTCTCGCGCGCGACCGTCTCCTACGTCCTCAACAACACCAGCGCCGTACGGATCAGCGAGCCCACCCGCCGCCGGGTCCACGAGGCCGCGAAGGAACTCGGCTACGTCCCGCACGCGGCGGCCCGCAGCTTGCGCGCCGGGCACAGCCGTATGGTCCTGATCCCCGCGCCGACCTTCCCCGTCGGCCCGCTCTACAACCGGTTCCTCACCGACCTCCAGGGTGCGCTCGGCAGCCTGGACTACACGGTGGTGCAGTACGGCACCGGTGGCCCGCACGGCGACGAAGCCGCCCGTGCCTGGGCCGAGTTGCGGCCCGTGGCCGTGCTCGTACCCGGTTCCGGGCTCGGCCCGCGCGGGGTGGCGGTGCTCAAGCGCTCGGGGGCGCGGGCCGTGGTCACCCTCGGCCCCGAGACCATCGAGGGCGCGCACGCCCTGCTCATGGACCACGACGTGGTCGGCCACAGTGCGGGCTCTCACCTCTACGACCGGGGCAGGCGCCGCATCGGCGTCGTCGTCCCGCAGGAGCCCGGCCTGGAGGCGTTCTCGGCGCCCCGGCTCGACGGTGTGCGCCAGTCCGTGCGGGGCACCGACGCCACGGTGACCGAGCTGCCGCTCGCCTACGACGAGGAGGCCGCCGCGCGCCTCGCCGCCCGCTGGCGGGACCTCGGCCTGGACGCCGTGTTCACCTACAACGACGAGTACGCGATGCTGCTCACGCGGGCCCTGAAGGACGAGGGCATTCGCATCCCCGAGGAGACGGCCGTGATCGGCGCCGACGACCTGATGCTCGGCCGGCTCCTCCGGCCGAGGCTCAGCACGGTCCGCCTCGAACTGCCCTCCGGCCGCGAACTGGCCGAACTGGTTGACCGAGCCGTGCGCAAGCCCGGAACCGAGCCGGAGACGCACAAGGTCCTGGGCGCGACGGTGCTCCACCGCGAGTCGAGCTAGCCGGGCCCTGCCGGGTCCGGCTCAGCGGCGGCTGATCGGGTGCGCGTGGCCGGCGCTCGGGTTCGCGTGGTAGCCCGCTGGGGTTTGAGTGGCCGGAGTGCCTGGAGTGGCGGGAGCGGCTGGGTTGGTGCGCGTGGCCACCGCTCCGGATCGCGCGGCGGCCACTCGGCTTCGCGTGGCAGCCGGTCGGGTTCGCGCGGCTGCTACTCGGCTTCGCGTGGCGGCCATTCGGGTTCGCGCCGCAGCTGCTCGGAATCCCGCGGCCACGGTCGGGATGCTGCGGTCGCCGCTCGGGATTGCGCGGAGCGGGTCTGCCGCGCCGACCTGTCGGGTTCGCGCGGCCACGGCTCGGCAGCCACTCGGGATCGCCGGTCGGTTCGCGCGGCCCACATCCGGACCGGGGGGCCACCGATCGGGACTGCGCGGCCCCTCGATCCGCCCGGGCCCCCGGAGCGGACCGGGGGCCGCGGCCCGGGGGCGGCCCTGGGCCGGACCGCACGGCCCTGGGCCGGACCGCATGGGTCCCGGCCCGGACCGCATGGGTCCCGGCCCGGACCGCATGGGTCCCGGCCCGGACCGCACGGCCCCCGCCCCGACCACGCGGCCCCCGCGGAGCCCGGTCGGCCGCTCGGCAGCCCGTGGCATGGCTAGGATGTTGCATGCTCAACAAAACGGGGGCGCGTACGCACGCCGCCGCGACCCGCGTGGTTGCGGCCCGGTCGGCGCGTCCCGCCCTGTGACCGCCGAACCGGCCGCACACTCACGGGAGTCCCGCTCACCCGTCAGCCGGTGACCGATCGATCGGAGAGCGTCATGCCCTTGCTCGACACCAGGACCTGGCAGCCCCAGACCCTGACAGGCCCCGGGTACACCGTCACCGAGCCCGCCACCGGCCAAGCCCTCGGCACCCTCGCCCTCGCCGGTCCGAAGGACGTCGAGGCCGCCGCCGAGAGGGCCGCCGTCGCCCAGCGCGAGTGGGCCCGCTCCCCGCACTTCGCCCGGGCCGCCGTGCTCCGCAGGGCCGGCGACCTGTTCACGGCACACGCCGCCGAACTGCGCGAATGGCTCGTCCGCGAGTCCGGTTCCGTCCCCGGCAAGGCCGACTTCGAACTGCACGTCGCCGCCCAGGAGTGCTACGAGGCCGCCGCACTCGCCTCCCGCCCGGCCGGCCAGGTCCTGCCCAGCGAGGCGCCGCGCCTGTCGTACACGCGGCGCGTCCCGGCCGGTGTCGTGGGCGTGATCTCCCCGTTCAACGCCCCGCTGATCCTGTCCATCCGCTCCGTCGCACCGGCCCTGGCCCTCGGCAACGCCGTCGTCCTCAAGCCGGATCCGCGCACCGCCGTCTGCGGAGGGCTGTCCCTCGCCGCGGTCTTCGCCGCCGCGGGCCTGCCGCAGGACCTGCTGCACGTGCTCCCCGGCGGCCCGGACGTCGGACAGGCCCTGGTCTCCGACCCGCGCGTGCCGGTCATCTCCTTCACCGGCTCCACCCCGGCCGGGCGGGCCGTGGGCGAGGCCGCCGGCCGCCACCTCAAGCGGGCCCACCTGGAACTGGGCGGCAACTCGGCCATGATCGTGCTGCCGGACGCCGACCTCGACGCGGTGATCTCCACCGCCGCCTGGGGCTCGTTCTTCCACCAGGGCCAGATCTGCATGACGACCGGCCGCCACCTGGTGCACGCGTCCCTGTACGACGAGTACGTCGAGCGGCTGGCCGCCAAGGCCGACTCGCTCGCCGTCGGCGACCCCTACCGCGAACAGGTCCACCTGGGCCCGATCATCGACTCCGGCCAGCTCGCCAAGATCAGCGGCCTGGTCGAGTCCAGCAAGGCCGCCGGCGCCAAACTCGCCGCGGGCGGCACCCACGACCGGCTCTTCTACCGGCCCACGGTCCTCGCCCACGTCGGCGACAACACCCCGGCGTACACGGAGGAGGTCTTCGGACCCGTGGCGCCCGTACGCTCCTTCACCACCACCGACGAGGCGGCGGCCCTGGCCGCGCAGAGCCCCTACGGACTCTCCCTGGGCATCGTCACCCGCGACCCGGCCCGTGGCCTGGACCTCGCCGAGCGCATTCCGACCGGCATCGTCCACATCAACGACCAGACCGTCAACGACGAGGCCGTGGCACCCTTCGGCGGAGTCGCCGCCTCCGGCACCGGCGCCCGCTTCGGCGGCGAGGCCAACCTGGAGGCCTTCACCGAACTGCGCTGGACGACGGTACGCGGAGACGTGGCTCCGTATCCGTTCTAGCCCTGCGGCGCCTGCTGGCCCTCCTGAGCCTGCTGCTCGGCGATCGCCTTGCGGACCTCGTCCATGTCGAGGTTGCGGGCCTGCCCGATGACGTCCGTCAGGGCGGCCTCGGGCAGGGCGCCCGGCTGCGCGAACACGGCGACCTGGTCACGGACGATCATCAGTGTCGGAATCGACTGGATACCGAAGGCCGCGGCCAGCTCCGGCTGCGCCTCGGTGTCCACCTTGCCGAACACGAGGTCCGGGTTCTCCTCCGCCGCCTTCTCGTAGACCGGCGCGAACTGCTTGCACGGCCCGCACCAGGACGCCCAGAAGTCGATCAGGACGAACTCGTTGTCCGTGACCGTCTGGTCGAAGTTCTCCTTGGTGAGCTCCACGGTGCTGCTCATGGCGTAAATCCCTCTTCCTGGTGTGGGTCAAGCCGTCGGCACAACACGGCCGACCTGGTAGGTATTCCGCGCCCCTACCCGTGTGGCCAGGGCGCACACCACCCACCAGACTGACCCCATGACGGAAACGGAAACCAACGCGTACGACGTCGTGGTGCTCGGGGCCGGGCCCGTGGGGGAGAACGTCGCCGACCGCACCCGTGCGGCCGGTCTGACCACCGCGGTCGTGGAGAGCGAACTGGTCGGCGGAGAGTGCTCGTACTGGGCGTGCATGCCCAGCAAGGCCCTGCTGCGGCCGGTCATCGCCCGCGCGGACGCCCGCCGCGTGCCGGGCCTGAGTCAGTCGGTGCAGGGCCCCCTCGACGCCTCCGCGGTCCTCGCCCACCGGGACTACTACACCTCGAACTGGAAGGACGACGGACAGGTCGGATGGCTCGACAGCATCGGCGCCGACCTGTACCGCGGCCACGGCCGCCTCACCGGCCCGCGCACGGTGACGGTCACCGGCCCGGACGGCGGTGACCGCGTCCTGACCGCCCGGCACGCCGTCGCCGTCTGCACCGGCAGCCGCGCCGCCCTGCCCGGGATGCCCGGACTCGACGAGGTCCGGCCGTGGACCAGCCGGGAGGCCACCAGCGCCCAGCACGTGCCCGGCCGCCTGATCGTCGTCGGCGGCGGCGTCGTCGCCACCGAGATGGCCACCGTCTGGCAGGCCCTCGGCTCCGAGGTCACCATGCTGGTACGTGGCAAGGGCCTGCTGCCCCGGATGGAACCCTTCGCCGGAGAACTCGTCGCCGAGGCACTCACCGAAGCCGGCGCGGACGTCCGCACCGGCACATCGCTGGAATCGGTGACCCGCGAGAACGGCACCGTCGTCGCCGTCACGGACAACGGCGACCGCGTCGAGGCCGACGAGATCCTCTTCGCGACCGGCCGCGCACCCCGCACCGACGACCTCGGCCTGGAGACGATCGGCCTGGAACCCGGCTCCTGGCTCGACGTCGACGACAGCCTCCGCGTCACCGGCCACGACTGGCTGTACGCGGTCGGCGACGTCAACCAGCGCGCCCTCCTCACCCACCAGGGCAAGTACCAGGCCCGCATCGCCGGCGCCGCCATCGCCGCACGGGCCACCGGCGAGAACCTCCTGGCCGAGCCCTGGGGCGCCCATGCCGCGACCGCCGACCACGCCGCCGTCCCCCAGGTCGTCTTCACCGACCCGGAAGCGGCGGCCGTCGGCCTGTCACTCGCCGAGGCCGAGCAGGCGGGGCACCGGGTGAAGGCCGTCGACGTGGACCTGTCCACCGTCGCGGGCGCGGGCCTGTACGCCGACGGCTACAAGGGCCGCGCCCGCATGGTCGTCGACCTGGAGGACGAGATCCTGCGCGGGGTGACCCTCGTCGGCCCCGGCGTCGGCGAGCTCATCCACTCCGCCACCATCGCCGTCGCAGGCCAGGTCCCGATCAGCCGCCTGTGGCACGCCGTCCCGTCCTACCCGACGATCAGCGAGGTGTGGCTGCGGCTGCTGGAGGCCTACCGCGACGCCTGACCTCCGGCTCAAGCGACCCGGGGGCCGATGGTGTTCTGGCAACGTCACGCGTGCGCCGGCACCACCAATTCCCGGTAGTCGTCGCTCCACAGATCCTCCTCCGCCTCCGGCAGCAGCAGCACCCGGTCCGGCCGCAGCGCGTCGACGGCGCCCTCGTCGTGCGTGACCATGACGATCGCGCCCGGGTACGTGCCCACCGCGGCCAGGACCTCGGCACGGGAGGCCGGGTCGAGGTTGTTGGTGGGCTCGTCGAGGAGCAGTACGTTCGCGCCCGAGTGGACCAGGCCCGCCAGGGCGAGCCGGGTCTTCTCGCCGCCGGAGAGGACGCCGACGCGCTTGCCGGTGTCGTCGCCGGAGAACAGGAACGCGCCCAGGACCCGGCGGACTTCGCCGTCCGTGAGGTGCGGGGCGGCAGCCGCCAGATGCTCACGTACCGTCAGTTCCGGGTCCAGCGTGTCGTGTTCCTGGGCGAAGTAGCCGAGGCGCAGTCCGTGCCCGTGAACCACCCGGCCGCTGTCCGGCGTGTCCTGCCCGGCGAGGATCCGCAACAGGGTCGTCTTCCCGGCGCCGTTGGGCCCGAGCACCACCAGGCGGCTGCCCCGGTCGACGGCGAGATCGACGCCCCGCAGGACGTGCTGACCGCCGTACGACCTGGTCAGGCTGACCGCGCCGAGGGGGATCCGGCCACAGGGCGCCGGCTCGGGCAGCCGGATCCTGGCCGTCTTCTCGGCGCGCCGGGCCGGTTCGAGGTCCGCGAGCATCCGGTCGGCGCGGCGGGTCATGTTCCGCGCGGCCACCGCGGTCGCCACCCGGGCCCGCATCTTGTCGGCCTGGGCGTGCAATGCCGCCGCCTTGCGCTGCGCGTTCGCCCGCTCGCGGGCCCGTCGCCGTTCGTCGGCGTCCCGCTGGGCCAGGTACTCGTCCCAGCCGGTGTTGTGGACGTCGAGCGCGGCACGCCCCGGATCCAGGTGGAAGACCCGGTTCACCGTGCCGGCCAGCAGGGACGTGTCGTGGCTGATCATCACGAGCCCGCCCTGGTAGGTGGTGAGGAACCCGCGCAGCCAGGCGACCGAGGCCGCGTCCAGATGGTTCGTCGGCTCGTCCAGCAGCAGCGTGCCGTGCCCGGCGAACAGGATGCGGGCCAGTTCCACGCGCCGGCGCTGACCGCCCGACAGGGCGCGCAGCGGCCGGTCCATCAGATCCGCGGGCAGTCCGACTCCGGCGGCGACCCGGGCGGCCTCCGCCTCGGCCGCGTAACCGCCGCGCGCCTGGAACTCGGCCTCGGCCCGCACATAGGCGTTCATCGACCGCTCCGTCCCCTCGGCCATCGCGGCCTCGGCGCGGCGCAGTTCCCGTACGGCGTGATCCAGGCCGCGCGCGGACAGGATCCGGTCGGTGACGGTGACCGACTGGTCGGCGGCGCGCGAGTCCTGCGGGAGGTGGCCGACGTCACCGGTGCGGGCGACGGTCCCGGCGGCGGGCCGCAGGGTGCCCGCCAGGGTGTGCAACAGGGTGGTCTTTCCCGCGCCGTTGCGGCCGACCAGGCCGATGCGGTCGCCGGGGGAGACGTGGAAGGAGACGCCGGACAGCAGCAGACGCGCGCCCACGCGCACGTCGACGTCACGAACAGTGACCATGAGAAAACGCTCCGAGCAAGCAAGAGGACACACGGGTGGCGTGGAAGTGGGTCCTCGGCTAGGAAATTCGGGGCGTAGACATGGACGTCACGGTAACGGAGGCGCCTGCCGTACGCCTCCCGATTTCCGCGGCAGTCGGCGTTACGGCAGCTCGAAGCCGAGCGCCCGCGCGGCCTCCTCCGGCGTCGGCTGAGCCCAGCGCTCCGTCACCGCCTGGCTGGACGACAGCGAACGCAACTCGGCCCGGTCGAGATACAGTTCCCCGTCGAGGTGGTCCGTCTCGTGCTGCACGATCCGCGCGGGCCAGCCCTCGAACACCTCGTCCAGCGCGTGCCCGTGCTCGTCCTGCCCGGTCAGCCGCACCTCGGCGGGCCGCGCCACCACCGCCTGCCAGCCCGGCACGCTCAGACAGCCCTCGAAGAACGCGGCCCGCGCGCCGCCGACGGGCTCGTAGACGGGATTGACCAGCACCCGGAACGGCTGCGGCACCCGTCCGCGCGCCAGCCGCACCGCGTCCGGCACCGGTGCCGGGTCCTCGATCACAGCGATCCTCAGCGGCACACCGACCTGAGGTGCCGCCAGGCCCACCCCCGGCGCCGCGCGCATGGTGATCCGCAGGGCCTCCACGAACCGGGTCAGCAGCGCGGGCCCCAACTGACCGTCGTACGGCTCGGTGCCGCGCCGCAGCACCGGGTCCCCGGCCGCCACGATGGTCAACGGGCCGCCACCGGCGAGGAGTTCCTCGATCCGTTCGGCCAGGGGTGCGCGATCGCTCGGAGTTCCCATCGCGTCAGGATGACACGGCCCGCCCCACCCTCGTGTGCGGCACGTCACACGCACTTCCCGGGAACTGGACGCCCCTTCAGTCCGACTACTGCACCGCAACGGCCACGAAGACGTCCCCGGGAGAACCCGCAGATGACCACCGCTCCCTCGACCACCACGGACGAGGCCCCGCAATCCGCCACCCCACCCCCGGCGAAGAGCAGTTGGGCCCTCCTGCGCCCGATCGTCCTCCGCCTGCACTTCTACGCCGGGGTACTGGTGGCCCCGTTCCTCCTCGTCGCCGCCACCACCGGCCTGCTGTACGCCGCCTCCTTCCAGGCCGAGAAGATCGTGTACGACCATGAACTGACCGTCCCGGCGGGTGAGCGGAAGCTGCCGATCAGTGAGCAGGTGGCCGCCGCCCGCAAGGTCCACCCCGAGGGCACGATCTCGGCCGTACGCCCCTCGCCCGAGGCGGACGCGACGACCAGGGTGATGCTGTCCGGTGTCCCGGGCGTCGACGAGGGGCACACGCTCGCGGTGTTCGTCGACCCGTACACCGCGCAGGTGCGCGGCTCCCTCGACCAGTACGGCTCGACGGGCGCGCTGCCGCTGCGCACCTGGATCGACGAGTTCCACCGCGACCTGCACCTCGGCGAGTCCGGCCGGCTGTACAGCGAACTGGCGGCCAGCTGGCTGTGGGTGATCTCGGCCGGCGGACTGGTGCTGTGGTTCTCCCGCCGCCGTGCCCTGCGCAAGGTGCGGGGCACGAACGGACGGCGCCGCACTCTCGGCCTGCACGGCAGCGTCGGCGCCTGGGCGGCGGCCGGCTTCTTCTTCCTCTCGGCGACCGGCCTGACCTGGTCGGCCTACGCCGGAGCCACCATCGACGAGCTGCGGACCTCGCTGGGTCAGGCCACCCCGGCGGTGTCGGCGTCGGCGAGTGGTGAACACGCCGGCCACGGCTCCGCCGCAGGGCAGGCCGGAGACGCCGCGCACGGGGTGGGCCTGGACAAGGTCCTCGCGGCGGCCCGGGCGGAGGGACTGGGCGACCCGGTGGAGATCGTGCCGCCGGCGGACGAGAAGTCGGCGTACGTCGTCCGGCAGGTGCAGCGCAGCTGGCCCGAGAAGCAGGACTCCGTCGCGATCGACCCGGCCGGTGGTGAGGTCGTGGACGTCCTGCGGTTCGCCGACTACCCGGTGCTCGCGAAGCTCACCCGGTGGGGCATCGACCTGCACACCGGCATCCTGTTCGGCCTGGCCAACCAGATCGCCCTGATGCTGCTCGCGCTCTGTCTGATCCTGCTGATCGTGTGGGGTTACCGCATGTGGTGGCAGCGTGGTCGTGGCACCGCCTTCGGCCGCCCGGTCCCACGCGGCGCCTGGCAGCAGGTGCCGCCACAGATCCTGGTACCGCTCCTGGCGGGGGTCGCCGTACTCGGCTACTTCCTGCCCCTGTTCGGCATCCCGCTCGCGGCCTTCCTGGCCGTCGACATCCTGCTGGGCGAGATCGCCTACCGGCGGGGACGGCGGACGTACGGGGCGGGGACACCGGCGCAGTAGCGGACCCGCCGACGCAAAGGTGCCGGGCTCCCCATGGGGAGCCCGGCACCTTCCGGTACGTACTGGTCAGTCCTGTTCGAAGTCACCCGCGAGCGCGGAGGCGATCCGCAGGTGCGACTCCGCCTCCTCGTGCCGGTTCTGCCGCTGGAGCGTGCGGCCGAGCATCAACCGGGCGTAGTGCTCGACCGGGTCCCGCTCGACGATCACCCGCAACTCAGCTTCCGCACGCCCCAGTTGGGCCGAGTGATAGTAGGAGCGCGCCAGCAGCAGCCGCGGCCCGGTCTGCTCGGGCACCTCCTCGACCAGCCCGCCCAGGACCCGCGCGGCGGCGGCGTAGTCCTTGGCGTCGAAGAACATCTGCGCGCGCTCCCAGCGCTCCGCCGGTGTCCCGTGGGCGTAGTACGTCGCGTCGTAGGTCGTGTTCACTCGTGCCTCCTTCGAGGCCGACAACCGAACGGGTTGGTTTAATATTCCACTACAGAGTGGACCGCCCCTCGATGAGGGCGGCCGACCGGCGCGGGCGCCCGGGTGCGACCCGAATGACGCGCGACGGGCTCTTCCGCCGGACTAGGTTGTGACCCATGAGCAATCTTGAGCGCGAGGCGGCTCCCTCCCCGTGCGGTGGCCGCGGCTTCGTCGTAGCCGAGCCGGTTCGCGAACTCCTCAGTCCTCGCCACGTCAAGCTGGGCGAGTCCAGCGAGGTCCGCAGGCTGCTGCCCAACCTCGGCCGCCGTATGGTCGGAGCCTGGTGCTTCGTCGACCACTACGGCCCCGACGACATCGCCGACGAACCCGGCATGCAGGTGCCCCCGCATCCCCACATGGGCCTCCAGACGGTGAGCTGGCTGCACGAGGGGGAGGTGCTGCACCGCGACTCCACCGGCAGCCTCCAGACGATCCGGCCGCGCGAACTGGGCCTGATGACCTCCGGCCGGGCGATCAGCCACTCGGAGGAGAGCCCGCGCTCGCACGCCCGTTTCCTGCACGGCGCCCAACTGTGGGTCGCCCTCCCGGACGGCCACCGCCACACCGACCCGCGCTTCGAACACCACGCCGACCTGCCGGTCGTCACGGCGCCCGGCATCAAGGCGACGCTCATCCTCGGCGACCTCGACGGCGCGACCTCGCCTGGCACGGCGTACACCCCGATCACCGGCGCCGACCTGGCCCTCACCCGGGGCGCGGACGTACGCCTCCCCCTGGAACCGGACTTCGAGTACGCCGTCCTGTCCATGTCCGGCGAGGCCCACGTGGACGGCGTCCCGGTCCTGCCCGGCTCGATGCTCTACCTCGGCTGCGGCCGCAGTGAACTGCCGCTGCGGGCCGAGTCGGACGCGGGCCTGATGCTCCTGGGCGGCGAGCCGTTCGAGGAGGAACTGATCATGTTCTGGAACTGGATCGGACGGTCGCAGGAGGAGATCGTACAGGCCCGCCGGGACTGGATGGAAGGGTCGAGATTCGGAGAGGTGAAGGGCTATGACGGGGATCCCCTACCGGCCCCCGAGCTGCCGCCGACGCCTCTGAAGCCGCGAGGAAGAGCCCGTTGACCTGCGGAAACGACGGATCATTCGGTGCCGGGCGGGTGACGTGCTGTCGGGTGCTGGCTCCCGCTCGGCGGCCGCTCGCGGGGGAGCGGATGGGTGTGCCGCAGCTACGGTTTCGGGCGCTGGGCGGTTCCAGAGTCTGGGTGTCTGTGGGCAGCTGTGGCAGGACTCTTGCTAACCCTTTGCTAACTCTACTGACGCGTCATCAGGTTCCGTCGACGGCTCGTGTTCTCCTTTAGTGGTGTGGGGTGGTCACCGCCGGCTGAGTGGCCAACTGAGGGATTCCGACCTGGCGGGCGACTGAGTCACACTCTGGATCAGGACCTGGCGCTCGGCCTGTCGTCTTATAGCAGTTCCACAAGGTGTGCGTGTCCGTGAGCGCTCTCGGTACTGCTCACCGGAAGGGGATGCCTGTCGGATTATTCCTGGCAGGTTCTTCGTCTGCTGGTGGTACACGGCTCAGATACAGTTTGACCAGCGAAAACAGCTCCGATTGCCACAAGCTGCGGACGGCTGGTCCGGGTATGGTCCGGATCTTGGTTCGAAGGTTCCTGGTGATGAGCGCTGCCCGCATGTTGCGCTTGTACGACGATGACGGCCTCGGCACTGCTCCGAGAGGCGACGACGGGCCGCAGAAGACTGTCCTGACCGGGCTGCACCAAGGCTGGATCCGGCGCTGGCGGAGGCCAGCGGCGGTTTCTTCGGCCCGGCCCTACAACCGTGGCGCTGTCCTCGCAGGACCGCGACGACACCGCGTTGAGAATTCGTCCCGTGGGGGCTCGGTTGGCCGAGGCGTCGCGGCGGCGGGTTGATCAGTGCCTACCAGTGCCTCCCGCCCCTGTGACGCCCCCGGGTCATGGTCGCAGAACCAGGGT
This sequence comes from Streptomyces sp. NPDC006235, assembly GCF_040613735.1. Taxonomy (NCBI): domain Bacteria; kingdom Bacillati; phylum Actinomycetota; class Actinomycetes; order Kitasatosporales; family Streptomycetaceae; genus Streptomyces; species Streptomyces sp. NPDC006235. The sequence continues at coordinate 23,328 of NZ_JBEXSR010000060.1, read as the reverse complement.
TCGAAGGGGCGGCGCCGGCGCACTATGGCTGTGAGTGCGCTTCCGCTGCTTTTCGCCATTCGTCGGCAGAGCTCCGCTTGGCGTGACCGGGGCTGTTTCCGCAGGTGAGAGACGGACGGTTACGCGCCGCGTGAGGGCTGACGGAAAGGGCCATGGTGAACCGCTTGGGAGCTGAGAAGGGCATTCGCCCAGCTGAGCTGCCTCATGCTCGCTGCCCCGTGAATTGGCGTGACGGTGTGGGCCCTCCTGGCCTGATGGCGACTCGACCGGGGCGTGGCGCCGTGATGCCCCATCAGCTGCTGTCAGTGCCCACTGCTACACCCTTTTGTTGGGATGAGCCGCGCTCCGCGGCCCACCGACGGGAGGGGGAAACATGTCGAAGGTGCCGGACGGGTTCCACCGGGTGCGCGGACACATCCGTCGCAATCCGAAGCCCAGGAGCGCCAAGCGCATGAGCGGTTGGATGATTGCCGGCTTACTCGCCGGCGTGTGGCTGTGGGGGCAGGTGTTCGGGTTCAGTGAGTCCACCGCCACGACACCGCCGACGGATCCGAAGCCGGCGGCCAGCGCGACGGCCGACCGCTGATGGGACGGATACGTCTGCGGCGCCCTCGCGGTGCCGCGGAACTGGTCGCAGCGGCTGTGGTCGCCCTGGCTGTGCTCGTCCTGGTGGCGCGGACGGCGGCCACGGCGGTGGGCGCACTGAAGGCGGCCTGGCCTGGCCTGCTGGCTCTCGCCCTGCTCATGGGAGCCGTCGCGGCGTGGCGGATCAGGCAGGCGACCACGATGCGGCGTCGGGAGAAGGAGCGGCTGGCCACTCTGCGGATCACGCTCGCGGAGTTCGACGCCATGGACGACCGTCGCTTCGAGTACGCCCTGCGGGATCTGCTGGTCCGCGACGGCTGGGCGGCCCGCAGAGTGGGTGGCGGCGGCGACCAGGCCGCCGACGTCATCGGTGACCATCCGCAGCGCGGCCGGATCGTGGTGCAGGCCAAGCACACCCGCGTCGGCGGGAAGGTGGGCTCAGCTGTGATGTACGCGGTGAAGGGGACGGCCGGGCCGGTCCACAAAGCCGATCACGCTGTCGTCGTCACCAACGGAGCCTTCACCCGCGATGCCATGGCGTGGGGTGACCGGCACGGCGTCCACTGGATCGACCGGGAAAAGCTTCGGCGCTGGGCCGGGGACGGTGCAGCTCTGCACGAGCTCCTCGGATTGTCCGCGCGCTGCCGCCCGAGCCGGTTCAGGCGTGCGGCATGACTGGCAAAGATCGTGATCGCTGTCCAAGACGTCTGGAGGTGTGGTGTTCGACGAGGACGGGTCGCTCGACCCGCTGCTGAAGTTCCTGCTGTATGCGGTCATCGCGCTGGCCGTCGGCAAGATGCTCTGGGAGTGGCTCACCGAGGACGTCGGCCAGTGGATCACCGTAGATCTGTGGGGGCTGATAGCCGATCACCCGTGGTGGACCGGGCTCTTCGTGGTCGGCGGACTGCTCATGCTGCTCCTGCTCGGCAGAATCCTGTCATTCCTGTTCGGTGCCAACACCTACGCCGACGCGGGCGACACGTTCGTCGCTCCCTCTGGCGATGTGATCGAAGCGGACGCACTGACCTTCAAGATGAAGCAGCTTTCGTCGATGAGCGCGACGGGTTTCGAGCAGGCGTGTACTGATCTCCTGGCCCGTGACGGATTTCGGCGTCCCAAGCGGGTCGGAGGCGCCGGTGACCTCGGCGTGGACATCACTGCCCGCGATGACGAAGACCGCCTCCTGATCGTGCAGTGCAAGCAGTATCAGAGCCCAGTCGGGTCAGGCCACGTGCAGAAGTTCAACGGGACAGCCCGCCCGCACCACGGAGCCGACCTCCCGATCATGATCGCGCTCAACGGCTTCACGCAGCCGGCGATCGACTTCGCCCAGCATCACCAGCTCATCCTCATGGGCCGCACGGAATTGAAACGATGGGCCCACGGCGAGCACCTCTACGACGTCCTCGGCATCCAAAGCACGACACACTGACGCCAGCGCACACGGAGCTGAGTCCGTCCCGGGAGATCCCTTTAGTGGCCGGTGGTCCCGTTTCGGGCTCAGTCCGGTGCGGCGCGTTGTCATGGAGATCGGCCCGGGCCCCTCCCGGCGAAGACTCCCCCACAGCGAGGCGGCCTTGGGCCGAGAGATCGTGAGGCGACACTCCTGTGACGACGCCGCGGTCTCCGGCATGCCGGTCCTCCCCAACGGGCTCTCTGCCCCAGCCGCCCACCGTCTGAAGCGCGCTTCCTGACGATCCGTGACCTTGCTCCTCGGCGGGGGTAGGTACTGAGGCTGCCCCTCAAGGCCGCAGTAGCGGACCCACTTTTCAGCAGTCGACTGCTTTGTGTCTATTGATGATCACGTGTGATCGAAATTGACAGGTATGAGGGAAGTGTGAAACGGGAGGCGTTTCCGATGGCAGGATGCAGCCCCAGGGGCTGAGGAGGCGTGAGTGCGGTACGGGGCTCGTCCGTTCGTCGAGTGCTCGAGTTCAAGCCCTCGTAGGCATAGGTGCGCGGCAGGGAGTTGGGGTGTCTCAAACCGGTACGAGTGGTGTCATTCCGGGCCAACGGGCTGCAAGCGAGTTGCCCAGCCACAAGACTCCCACGCCACCCCAGCTGACCAAGGCTGTAATCCAGAATTTCAGGTTGCTGCGTGAGACCGAGCTGTCCTTCACTGACGACGTGACATTGTGCGTGGGCCGCAACAACACGGGAAAGACCTCGCTGGCCAAATTATTCAAGCTCTTCCTGACGAAGAAAGACAGCGTGCTGCGCATCGAGGACTTCTCTGCAGAATGCTACGCGGAGTTCCTCGACGCGCACCGCCTCTATGTTGCGGGTGAGAAGGAACAGGCACGCGGCCGGATTCCGAAGGTCACCCTGACCCTCCATATCGCATACGACGCGAACTGCGGACAGTACGGCCCTCTGGCCTCCTTCATAGTGGACCTTGATCCCGACTGCTCAGAGGTCGTGATCAGGCTCACCTATGCATTGAAGGACGGCGCCCTGGACGTGTTCCTCAGCGACCTGGTCAGCAGTGCGGACGCTGCGCCTCTTGAGCGGCTCGCCAGACGCATTCCGGCCCACTTCGGGCTGTCTGTGACGGCGGTAGACCCCACTGACGACGCGAACGTCCGCACAGTCGACCTGGCGGACGTCAAGAAGCTCTTAAAGGTGGACTTTCTCGATGCACAGCGGGGACTGGACGACGAGGACCGGGAGGCCGCCCAGCCCATCGGAGCAATCTTCGAGAAGCTCTTCACCTCAGCGAAGGGCAGCAAGCGTGTTGAGTGGCTGGAGGATCTCGCCACGCGTATCGACGTGATGCTCACGAACACCTCCAGCGATCTCGACATCAGCCTGCAGGAGATCCGCACCCAGGTAGCGCCGGCATTGACGGCCTTCGGATATCCGGGGCTGGGGAACCAGGAGTTCGTCACTGCTGCCCGCCTGGATTCCCGGCGGCTTCTCAGGAACTTCGCGCGCATCCACTACCCGGGAGCGGCTGGCGTGCGGTTTCCGGAGTCGTACAGCGGCCTCGGAACGCGCAACCTGGTGATGATGCTCCTCAAACTCTTCACCTACTACCGCGAACACACCGCCCAGTCCAATGAACTGGGGATTCATCTCGTCTTCCTGGAGGAGCCGGAGGCTCACCTGCATCCGCAAATGCAGGAGGTGTTCATCCAGCAACTCCTTCAATTTCCCTCGCTCTTCCCACGGCTCGATGCCCAGATGCGCGCGAACAACCCTCAATCGGTCGGCGTGACGGAGGCGGCCGGTTCCGGCAGCCAGAATGGATCGCCATGGAACGCCCAGTTCGTGGTGACTACCCACTCGGCGCATGTAGCCAATCGGGCGCGCTTCTCGAACATCCGGTACTTCCGCAAGGAGGAAGAGGCTGCCGAGCCCGGAGATGAGCCGAGGCCGGCCCGTACGGCCATCAAGGACCTCTCCCAGGTTTCGCGCGACGAGAAATTCCTGCTGAAGTACCTGACCCTCACCCGGGCCGACCTCTACTTCGCGGACAAGGCGATTCTTGTTGAGGGCGCCAGCGAGCGTGTCTTCGTCCCAGCCGCCGAGGAAAAACTTGCAGCGCGAAAGCCAGACACAGCTCTCTCGCATCAGTATGTGACGTTGATGGAGGTAGGCGGCGCGTACGCCCACAAGTTCTATCCGCTGCTGAGAATCCTGGGCATCCCAACCCTGATCATCACTGACCTCGACCCCATTGACGCAAGCAGTCCCAAGACCCGCAAATGCAGCGTGTCCGAAGGAGGACACACGTCCAACCAGTCCATCCGGGCATGGTTCGACGAGACGGGCGAGACCAAGGTGGCCGAACTACTCAGACGCGCCGAGGCAGATGCACCCGTAGCCGCCAACCTTTGCCTCGCCTACCAGGTGCCCGAGCAGCCCGGAGATCCATGCGGCCGTACCTTCGAGGACGCCTTCGTACTGGCCAACCCGACTCTCTTCGGTCTCTCCCGGCGTAGAGCCACGACCACGAACGCGAGCCTGGAAAAGAGAGCCCGCGACAAGGTGGACGGCAAGGGCAGCAAGGTCGACTTCGCCCTCGAGCACGTCCTTGGCGAACACGACTGGGAGGTGCCGAAGTACATCAGGCGCGGTCTCGAATGGCTCATGGCGCAGGACGGGACGGCGACGAAGACGGATGACGAGTGATGCCGGCACGTCCCGAAGAGTTGGTGCACGGCAAGCGCGTCGTCACCGTGGCCGAGTCGGAAGCGCAGACGGTACGGGAGACGATCCTGACCGCATTGCGGGAGGGCAGCCATTTCAAGTTGGAGGCCGGCGCGGGTGCGGGCAAGACGAGCTCGCTGATTGAGGCACTTCAGAGCATCCTCACCGACCGAGACCGGTACCTCCCGCGACGGGACCAGCGCGTCGCCTGCGTCACCTACACCAATGTGGCCCGCGACGAGATCATCAGTCGCACCGACGGCAGCCCGTCCGTCTTCGCCGACACCATCCACGGCTTCCTGTGGCAACTGCTCTCTCCCTTCCCCAAGTACCTGCTGCGCTACGTCGTCGAGGTCGACGCCATGCAGTCCAGGCTGGAAGGGCGAACATCACTGGACGGCTACACAGTCGATTACAGCACCGGCTACCGGAAGGTGGACCACGACACACTCCACGTGCAACTGGCGCACGACGACCTTCCCGCCCTGGCTTGCAAGTTCTTCGCCCTCCCCAAGTTCCGGGCCTTGGCCGCCGACCGGTTCCCCATCGTGTTCGTCGACGAGTACCAGGACACCCCCGCCGGTCTGGTGGAGGCCATGTTGGGCACGCCGGGTGAAGAGACTCCCCTCCGTGGTCCCCTCTGCGGATTCTTCGGCGACCACTGGCAGCAGATCTACGACAAGGTGTGCGGGACCATCGACGACCCGCGCGTGAAACCGATCGTCAGGAGGCGCAACCGCCGGTCGCAGCGCGCTGTGGTGGATCTCCTGAACGCGATGCGCCCTGAACTGGAGCAGACCACGAGCCCGGGAGCAGGTGAGGGGAGCATCGCCGTCTACCACACCAACGACTGGGCCGGTACGAGGCTCACCCACCACCGGAAGGGACAGATAGGCTGGGATGCTGCGCATGCGGCCCGCAGCTGGGCCCTGGAAGACGCCCGCCGACGCCTGTGGAACACCGAGGTATCCGATGGCTTGGACGGAGCGCGGACGGCAGCGCCCAGCACGAAGATCCTCATGCTCACGCACGAGACGATCGCCGGCGAACTGGGTTACCAGCGACTTCACCAAGCCTTCCGGCGCAATGAGTCCTATGTGAAGAAGGAGGACCACGTCATGGCCTTCTTCCTGGACGTCCTGGAACCCGCACTGCTTCATCACCGGAACAAGCGTTACGGCGCGATGTTCGACGCGCTCGGCCACCGCTCGCTTCTGACCTCCCCCGCCGACAAGTACGCCTGGGCGGCCCTCCTGAGAGAGCTCGAGAGGACCCGTGAGGATGGCACTGTTGGCGACGTTCTCGACCTCTGCCTGAACCAGCAGCTGTTTGATGGACTGGGAAAGGTCCGTGAACGCCACCGTAAGTCGGTGCCACTGGCCAACAGCGAATCGCAGGCCGAAAGCGACGACAAGGCCAAGGCACGAGCGGAAGAGTACGAGGCCCTGCGTGCTGTTCCGTACGCGCAGCTACTGGCGTTGCATGACCACCTGGGCGGTGGCACACCCTTCGCGACGCAGCACGGAGTCAAAGGCCAGGAGTTCGACAGGGTGCTCGCCGTCGTCAGCAAGGGGCACACTCGCTTCCAGATCCCCGAGATGTTGGCGAATTTCTCCCGGCGTCACGGACTGCAGGGGAAGGAGCAGGAAGCCTTCGTCAGGGCGCGGAACCTCTTCTACGTGGCGTGTTCGCGGGCAAAAGAACACTTGGCCCTTCTCTTCACCACGAAGCTCGACCCAGCTGCGCTCGACACCCTCCGGGAATGGGTGGGCGACTCACGGATCATCTCTCTGAGGTTCGATGGAGACTCTGTGATATGCGGCGAGCGCCAAATGAACAACGCTGCCTCGCCAGTGGGCGGGTAGGCTGTCGGCCCTGGAGCAACGGAGCATTGCCGCCAGCACCTCCGCCGTGCCTAGCGTATGGACCAGGGCGGGCGTGGGCTGCTCACCTTTGGCCAGCTCACTGAGCGCTGGAGCAGCCGCCACACGGGCACTGGGAAGAACCATCTACGACCGTGACTTGCGTAGTGAGGCGGACGAGGCACCAGGTCCGCTTCCTGCATGTTCGTGGAGATCTCACCTGTGGTTTCTGGGGCTCCTGATTACCTGGTGCCGCCATCTACCTTGCCCGAGTGCGCCCAACTCTCGCCCAGCCCTGCCCACGCTGCATACTCGTCTCGGGCCTGGTTCAGTGGCCCGTCAACAGGAATGTGACGTATTTCCGGACACCGAGGTTGCGGCGGTTCTCCGACCGTGCGGTGGTGAGTTCGCTCGTCACCCTCGCTCGCTCCGCCTCGGCGCCGCTCAGTTGCTTCTGACGTTGCAACAGGTCAGCACGCTTGCGCTGGGTCTCCATAGCGCGCTGCTGGCGGTCGGCCGTGAGCCGCTGCCGTTCGTCGGTGATCTGCTTTTGGAGGACGTCCCTGTCCTGCTGGGCTTTGCTCTCCGCCTGCTTTACCTCCCGGTCGTACTGCGCCCGCAGCGTGGCGATCTCTGCGCGGATCCTCGTCAGGGCTGACCCAGGCAGCTTGGCGGGTGCGGAAGCCCTTGCCCGTTGCTCCAGGGACCGGCGCCATGCGTCGAGGGCGGTCGCCCGGGCTTCGCCCACGCCGGCTACGCGGACGTGGTGGCCGCCTGGGCGGACGAAGTAGGCGACACGGCTCCCGGAACCCTGGCTTTGGGAGTAGGACACCCCCGTGAAGTCGGCCGCGGTGCGGATACCAGCCTGCACCAGAGCCCCGACCGTCTTGGCGCCCATGTTCGACAGTGACCGCGCTTCCTGAATCGAAGTGGCGCGCAGCTTCGCCTCGACATGCTGGCGCACCGCCGGTTCCAGCGCGGCGGCGATCATGCTCTGCTCTCTGGCGGGAAGCTCCGCCTTGCGCTGGCGGGACTGGTCGATGCGGCGGTTCAGGTCCATAGTGATGCGAGCCAGTCCGTCGCGCAGGTCGGTCTGCAGGGTCTGCATGCGCTTGTCAGTGGCCGCGCCATCCTTGGCAGTGGAGGCATCCAGCTTCTGGATCTCCTGCTCCAGCCGCCGGTGGGCGCCCGCCGGATCCTTGAGTTCGCGGGCCCGGCGACGTAGTCCCCGGACCCGTTGGCGGGCGGTTCGACACTCTGGCCTGAGCCGCCGGCCCACGCCGATCAGGGCGGCCGAGGCGAGTAGGGCGACCCCCTGCGCGGCGGGCAGGTAGCCCGCCGGCTGTCCGACAGTGACCGCGAGCACGGCGGGGGCGGCGGTGCTCAGTACGGCGGTGGCCGCGGCCGCCAGGTCGCGAGGGCGGCGCCCGGTGAAGCCCGCGGAGGCGGGGGCCGGCGCGCTAGTCGGCACCGCTCTGGCGGGGGCGGACGCCACGCGATCCACCAGCCAGGCTGGGATGCCACCGGAAGGTGCATTTGCCGGGGCGGCGGCACCCGTCGTACCGCCGGCCGCCGTCGGAGCCGCGGCGCCGCCCTTTCGCTTGCGGGGTGGGGCGGGGAGCGTGAGCGCGTCGGCGGTCAGGCGGGGCAGCGTAGAGCAGGGTTGCCCGAGGAAGCCCCGGACGCGGGCGGCCTCCGCGCGGAGCCGTTGGTCGGAGTGGCCGAGGAGCAGGGGCCAGGCCAGTGACGTCGCCGGGTCCTTGAGGTCGGGCTCGGAGAGGATCAGGTACTCGCCCTGGCTGTCGTGAAGCTGAGTCCACAGGCTTGAGTCGGTAGCGACGGCGAGCAGGGAGAGGTGGATGAGCCAGGCCGAGAAGCGGTCCATGGCGGGCCCGAAGTCGGCGGCGCCGCGTTGCGGCGACTGGTAGTTGCGGTGGCCGTTCTCCGTCGCCGCCTCGCCCTTGAGAGCGGGGACGTACATGCCGTCGTAGTCGACAAGCCGCAGGGTGCTGTCGTCCGCCACGAGGATGTTGCCGTGCTGCAGGTCGCCGTGGGCGATGCCATGGTCCTCCAGGTCGCCCACCATCGCGAGGAAGCGGTCGGCGAGGGCGTGGACGGCAGCCGAGTCGTGGCGGTGACGATCGATCCACGACATGAGGTCGGTGCCCTGCACCCACGCCATCCGGACCACCGGGAACCAGTCGCCGAGGGCCAGCACGCCCTGCTCCAAGAACTCGAAGCGCACAGGCCACGGTTGAGAGAGGCTGCCCGTGTCGAGCGCGCGCAGAGCAGTGCTGATCGCTGTGTAACGGGCACCGATGGCGGAGGTGTCCCGGGTGAAGCACTTGAGCGCGTAGTGCTCCCCGTCCGGCGCGGTGACGGAGAAGACGCTGGCAAAGTTGCCGGAGATCGCCTTGGGCCCGAGGACGGGGCTCTGCTGGACGGTTCCGTGCTGGAGATCAGGATCGCGGAAGCAGAGTTCGGGGTGTTGCAGGGCCTCAGCGTAGTTTGCGCCCGTAGGGCATTTCCGGACCCCACCGGTCCCGGTGGCGGGGCGACCGCCGGAGGACACAGCCATCACGCCTCCGTTCTCACCCGTATCCGGATAAGCGTCACGTCGTCGTTGCGCATGAGCCCGCGCACCCGCTGGTCCTCCACCCACTCCGTGAAGGGCTCATTGCCCAACTCGGCAAGCGTGGCCAGCACGGTGCCTGGCGCGCGGTGCCCGTGGTGAGGGGACAGCAGCCAGGCGGCCAGCGCGTCGCTGGCCAGCAGCACTTCGTCACCTGGCGCCAGGGTGCCGTGGGCGAGCTGCAGCCGCTCGGCCACCAGGGCCGTGTCGTGGTTACGGCTCCCGAGGAGCTGGGGGGTGATACCGAAGCCCTCGACGTCCTCGAGGGGGAAGGCCCGCCGGACGACACCGTCCCGCACATGGAACAGGCAGCTGTCGCCCAGGGCGAAGGCGTGACAAGACCAATCGGCCCTACCGTTACCGGGCACGGTGGCTCGAACCTCCGCCCCCAACAGGGTCGCGAACGCACCCTTCTCCAGGCCGGGTTGCTCGTACCAGGCGATGGGCCGGCCACGGGCGTCGCGCTCCGCCCGGTACCACTCGAGGTACGCCTCCCAGCGAGGCGCGGACCGCTCCATGAGGTCGATGACGAACCTGTCCACGTCGTCCCACCAGTCACGGCCGAGGGACATCGACTCGACGGCGTCCGCGGCGAGGCGCTCCGCCCAGGCGCCCGCGAGTAGGCTCTCCGAGGCGCCGTCGGACACTGCCGCGTACAGCGGGAGGACGGTACGGCCCTCGTCGTCGGCCCGCGCGTCGCCGAACCAGGACAGTCCCGCGTCCTCGCACTCCTTGAGCGTGTTGCCCGCCTTGGGTACCCGCAGTAGCTGGCATTCCGGCAGAGCCGAAACGTCCTCCATGGTCAGCGCAGCTCCGTCTCGGTGGTCAGCGCAGCTCGGTGGCGCGGGTGCCGATGTCGAGGAACTCCACGATGGAGGTGATGTCCGCGTTGTAGACGAAGCCCCGGGTCGTCTCGCTGACCCGGTGCCCCTGCGAGGCCGCGTAGGAGCGCATGTGGCTGGGCAGCACGCTGGACATCTGGAACAGCAGCCGGGCGTACGTGTCCGGCAGCCCCTCCTCGCTGTCCGGGAAGGTGACCGGTGTGCCGCCGCTGCCGGACACGTGGAGGTTGAACAGGAGGACCGCGCCATCCGCGGTGGCGTGCGAGGCCAGCGCGATGGCGGCGCTGGTGGGGTCGCCATCGGTGGACTCGCCGTCGGTGAGGTTGAGTACGATCGGCGGGAAGCCGCTCGGGTGGGCCTCGACCCAGTTCGCGACGAGGCTGTCAGCGTAGCCGAGGGCGCGTGTCATGGGCGTGCCGCCGTTGGTCACCGGGTCCATCCAGACCGGGAACTGCACCGAGGTCTCGACCAGGCCGCCGGCGCCATCGGGCACCTTCTTGGTACGGCTCTCCACCCGCGCGGGGTTGTTGGCGACTTCGCTCAGCGGAACGAGGTCGCGCCCGGCCAGCGCCCCCTGGAACGCGGAGCCCACGTGATTGTGTCCGTACCCGATCACGGCCACGTGGAAGTAGTCCCGTACGCCTTCCTCTTTGGCGCACTTGACGGACAGTTCGGTCAGCAGCCGGTTGATCGCGTCGGAGACGACCTCGGCCCTCTGCCGCGTGACCTCACCGGCGCCCATGGGATCGCTCATGGAGGCGGACTGGTCCACGAGGAAGATGAAGCAACCCGGATTGGTTCGGCTGATCTCTGCGGTGTACGGCACTGCGCCCCCCTTGCGGTGAAGGGGATCACCATATCGAATGACCAGTGCTTTCACACTGCCTTCACAGTCTCGGTGTCGGGGAAGTGATCGACACTCACATGCCGTTCCACCGGCCGCCGGCATGAGCCCCCGACGGTCTGCTCGACGACGTTTGGATCCAAGTGGTGCTCGGCGTCGTGGAGGAGGTTTCGATGTCTCCGGAATCGAGGCTAGTGCCTTCACCCAGGGCAGATTCCCATCAGGGCAGATTCCCGTGATCAAAGACATGGGAGGCAGTCTGCTGGTTACGCCTCGTGTGGCCACTGGGGCTGCGCGGCGTTCGGAGTGATGAACACCGCAAGGCAGCGGAACTCGCCACTTGAACCCTCCAGTTGGGTGTACTGACGCCAGGCGAGCGTGTAGGCGCCGCGCAACACTAGGGTGTTGTCCGGGAAGGAACCGCCGGCCCACAGCAAGGTGCCGCTCAGTTGGCGCCCGTGGTGGATGTGGAACTCCTCGTCCCTGGTGGGCATCTTGCGTTGCCTGGGGCGCCACAGGGCCGCCTCGTTTGTGATGAGCAGGGCCAGCCCGTTCTGGTCCTCGCGGTCGCAGAAGCGTTCCAACCTTGCTACGTCCCGCAGGAAGTCCCTACGTGCGACGTCTGGGGCGTTGTGTCCGCGCAAGGCGTACTCCTCGGGAGGCGTCCCTGCTGTACCCGACCATTGTCGGGTCACGTACTTGAACTCGATTGCCGTACGGCCCGCCGGCCCCAGGCACAGTAGGTCCAGGTACTCCGAGGCGTTTCTTCCACGCACCGGGACCTCGAGACGGCACCTGACCTCCGGTGCGCCCTCGCCTACAGCGAGGGCGAAACTGTGCTGGAGATCGGCCTCGGAGTGGAATACCGGCCGCCGCGCGCGTAGACACTCCAGGACTTCGTCCAGTGTGGCGCTACCCGCGATCGTCTCCAGGGTGGCGGGCGGGGGCGGGGGCGGGGGTGTTGGCATCGGCGTGGCCATGACGGCATTGAAGACTGTGCGGCCTGCCCATGTCAGCTGACGTCGACCGTCGTCGACAGGTCGTCAGCCACATCGCTGGAAGCCGAAGCGCTCATGATCCGCCGAACGCATCTTCAAAGGGGGCCGATACCGAGGATGCCGTCGGGCGGCAGTGATCTCCTCAAGAAGGTTCGTACGACGAACCCGGGCTTGCGAACTACTGGGTGCAGCGGCGGCGTGCATCGTGACCGACGGTTATCGAGTCGCGCCTCGGGAGCACGTTCCGCACGCGGTACGGCCTCCTCTGATGCTGGTTAGGGTCAGGGTGATGGCCGTGCTGCACCTGCAGCGACAGCGCCACCGGTCGGTGGTCTTCCCCGGATAGGGCTCCAACGGCTCGAATCCGGCGGCGTGTGCCTCCGCGGCGGCTGTCGCGGGATCGGTTCGGCCACCGGATCGGGGGCACTTCTTGCAGCCGGTGGTTCCCGACCGGACGGATGACAGGCGCGTCATGACCTCGTTTCCGCAGGAACAGCGGCAGCGCCAACGGTCCGTGGTACGGCCGGGGTACGGCTCCAGCGGCTCGAACCCGGCCGCTCGTACTTCGGCGGACGCACGCCCGTCGGTTGCCGAGTTGAGGGCACAGAACCGGCAGCCCTTCGAACCGCTGTTGACGTTGGAGTAGGTGGGGCTGGTTTCGAGACCGCATGTGGTGCAGCGGCACCGCCACGGTGTTTGGCTGCCCGGGTAGCGTTCAAGCGGTTGGAGTCCGGCCGCGCGCATGGTTTCTTGGGCCTTCGGCGCGTTCGTGGCGGCGCGTTTCGCCTGGGTTTCCTTTGCCCGGCAGACGCGACAGCGCTGGCCCGCGTTACGGACCGCATTGAACGTCGGACGCCCCTCGTGCCCGCAGGTCATGCAGCGCGAGGGCCAAGTCGCGTTGGTGCGGCCGGGATACGGCACGAGTGGCTCGTATCCCACAGTCCGCATCTCAGCGGCTGCGGCCTCCGCGTTGATGAGGACCGTGGCGCGGGGTCGGCCGCCAGTTCGGGGCGCATAGGGTTTTTCTGCGCTCCGTGTTTCCTCATCGACCATGGCCCAGACCTCGGCCGCCGTGATGCAGGCTGCGGAGCAGGTCTCGGTCCAGCCGTTCGGCATGATGTCGCTCGTGAGGAAAGGAATGAGTCCGGCCTGATGCAGGCGGCCCAGCACGGCCTGCTCGACGTCGTAGGCGGCTGCGCCGGTGGTGTAGTCACGGGCCTGATGCAGTTGCCAACCCTGGCGTTCGTGTTGGATGAGGCGAGAGGTGTAGCCGGTGCAGGCACCGATTCCGATCTTGACGGCTTTCCACTCCTGGTGGGTGATCACGTAAACCTTCGACGGTCCTGCCAGGTCGATGCCGTGGGGGGCACAGAACTTGCATCCTCCACCAGCACGAATCTTCATGAGCGTCGGGGAGACCTCGTTGCCGCAGGTTACGCAACGGCACCGCCACGCAGTCACCGAGGTGACATAGGGCTCCAGCGGCTCCAGCCCAGCCGCGCGCATGGCAGCCACCGCGATATCTGGGTCGGTCTTTCTACCCGCTGCCGCCCTGACGTCGGCACAGTGGCGACAGCCGCCCTGGCCCGCCAGAATGCCGCCCAGACTCGGTGACGTCTCACGCCCACAGCCGTTGCAGCGACACCGCCACGCCTTGTCACGACGCCCGGCGTACGGTTCGAGCGGTTCCAGGTCAGCGGCACGCATGAGGGCCTCGGCTTCGTCCGCGGGCCAGCGGCGTCGGCCACCCAGGGAGGGAGGGCAGTACGGGCATGCCCGAAGGCCGCGCCTGAGGTTACTCAACCTGATCTCGACGTCTCGGCCGCACGGGAGGTGGCGGCAGTGCCACAGCCCGCTCGGTCCCGGGTAGGACTCCACCGGCTCGAGGTCGAAGTCCTTCGCCTCCATTGCGGCCCGGTCGCCGTCCGTGCGGGGCAGTTCGCGGCGACGCGACCATGCCCGGCTGATGCCCTGCCCAGCGTTCTTGCGCCCGCACGGGCCGCAGCCCCCTTGTCCGCCCTTGACCGACCCATGAGTGGGAGTCCCGATCGTGCCGCAGGTTGTGCAGCGGCACCGCCAGGGGATGTCGGTCCCGGGATAGGGCTCCAACGGTTCCAGACCCGCCGACCTCATGAGCGCGGCGGCCTGGTCCGGATCGACCGGCGCGTTCGGCGCGCACCATCGGCACGGTCCCCCTCCGCGTTTGATGTACGAGTAGCGCGGCTTGACCTCCCGACCGCACGGCACGTGCCGGCAGCGCCAAGGGGGTGTCGCCCCGGGATACGGCTCGAGCGGTTCCAGGCCGGCCGAGCGCATCAACGCCACCGCCGCCTCCGGCGGAATCGGAGCCGTGCCTGAGCAGTACCGGCAGCCGCCCTGCCGGCCCGCCGCAATGTTGCCCAGCCGCGGTGACACTTCTCTCCCGCACGCTTCATGGCGGCAGCGCCAGGGCTTATCACTTCCTGGATAGGGCTCCAGTGGTTCGAGCCCGGCATCCCGCATAATCAGCACCGGATCGCGTGGATCCTTCCGCGGACGTCCCGTCGCCACCCGGCCTCCTTCTGAAGTGCCCACTTCCGGGGTGAGGATCGCACGCGGCACTGACAACAGCCTTGTTCGCGTCGCGAGCTTGGGGCGGCTTCCTCGCGGCGGCCTTCTGGCTTGGCCCTTCCGGGCTGTCCCGTTCGTGGCCTTCGGCAGCTTGTGAACCTTGGCAGGCCCGTTTTCGCCGCGAGGAGACTTCGCTCGGGTGGGGACTCGTTCAGGGCGGTCATGAGGTCCGATGAGTTCTCCCAGTCCTGCTGGCGGTTTGGGCGCTGCTTGCGGGTATCGGCGGGTCGCTGCGCTCGTGACCGGGCGGCTCGTAGGTGATGTCCCGAGGCGCTACTTGGTCCGCGACTGGTCCGGCGGGATCTCCTTTGGATGCCAGACAGTAGCTCGAAGAACCCAATTGATTACAGTGGGTACCTATAACGTCGGGGCGCCTGGAGCGCAAAATACCTCCAGGCAACCCGAATGCAGGCTCTAGAAGAACCCAAGCTTCTGAGGGCTGTAAGAACAAAGAACGTTCTTCGTCTGCTGGTGGTACAGGCGGTGTAAGCCGTTGACCAGCACGAATGGCCGCCACAGAGGAGGTCGGACGGAGGCTGGCCCGCATATGGTCCGGATCTTGGTCGCCGGTGTCGTCACGAGGGCCCATCCCTGCTTTCGTGCCCGTGCTGGAGCAATTCCTGGGCAGTTCGGCCAGCCTGTCTCCGGCCACGGTCACGCGGCTGACCCAGCAGCGGCAGGCCGACCACGCCGCGGTCGTGGACCGCGACTTCGCAGAGGTCGACTACGTATATGGGTGGGCCGACGGCATCCACCTCAATGTCCGCTTGGAGGAAGTCAAAGCCTGCGTACTCGTCCTCGTCGGCGTATGGGCCGACGGCAGTGAGGAACTGATCGCGTTCAAGGACGGCTACCGCGAGTCGGGCGAGTCCTGGGCGGACCTGCTGCGCGACTGCGCCCGCCCGGGGACGCGTACCCTGGTCCTGGTTCGGTGACGGGGCTCCTGGTTTCGGGAAGGCCCTGGCCGAGGTCTTCCCCGCCACCCGGCATCAAAGGCGCTGGGTTCACAAGACGGCCAACGTGCTCAACGCTCTGCCGAAGTCGGGCCCAGCCCGGCGCTCACAAGGCGCAACACGGCAAACAAGACCAATTCACGTGTCGGCAGTCTGCCGGTGCTCGTCCACGCTGATGACGTTGCGATCCTCGGTCCCCTGGAAGGCGACCGCAGCGGCGGAAAGTAGATACGGGTGGTGCCCGTGCGGTTGTTTCGATCCTCGGTCGCCCAAAGGGGCGGCCGCCAGCAAGCCCGTGACCGCGATGCTCACCGCCACCTTCTGGTTGCGATCCTCGGCCACTCGGAAGGGTGACCGCCAACATGGCCCGGCCGATTTCGTGCGGCTGCAGTATGCGGTTGCGACCCTCGGTCGCCCCAGAGGGCGACCGGCAACAGCACGGTTAGCGCCAACCGCCCGTCTGGGGGGCACCGCCACGAAAAGCCAAGCGCAAAACGCGTTCGCACGCCTCGCCGTTGCGATCCTCTGACACATAGAGAGTGACCATCAAATCCTTGGCAGCCTTCGACGCCGCGTCGATTGCCACCTCGTTGCGATCCTCGGTCCCCTCAGGGGGCGACCGCCACGGCTTCGCCTTCGACTGCTTTGCCACGTTGGCTATGCTGCGATCCTGGGCCGTCCCGAAGAGCGACTCTCCAGCTGGCCATTCAGGTTGCCCAGGGTTTGGACGATGTTGCGATTCTCGGTCGCCCGCGAGGGCCGACCGCCTGCACCCGAGCGATGATTTATGCGATCGCCCTTGGGTACGTTGCGATCCTCGTTCACTCCGAAGGGCGAACGCAAGCGCATGACGGAACCCTCGCGTCGGGTTGCGACCCTCGGCCGTACCCGAGGGTGACCGCCAGGGACCCGTTGAGGAACTCATCACCGATGACTTCCGGTACGTTGCGATCCACGGCCACCCCGGAGGGCGGCGACCAGCAAGCCCCGCTGGGGGCCCAGACCTGATTAGCGTCACGTTGCGATTCTCGGTCGCCCCGGAGGGCAACCGCCAGGGTAAAGAGGGCATTGCCCAGGTCTTCCGATTGTGTGCCGTTGCGATTCTCGGCCGCGCTGAGGGCGACCGCCGGCGTTGCGCCTTGTCATCGCCGCTCAACCCATTGCGATCTTCGATCGCCCTGGAGAGCGACCGCTAGGTAGTGCGGATTGGAGCTGTGGAGCCCCACGGTGTGTTGCGATCCTCGGTCAGCTCGAAGGGCGACCGCAAGCTTGCTGTTCTGCCTCGAAACATTCACCGCAACCGCGTTGCGATTCTCGGCCGACCGCCCTGAGCGGCGACCGTCAGATCGGTGTAAGCACCCGTCGTCAGGACCGGCTACTGTTGCGATCCCCGGTCATCCCGAGGGGCGACCGCCATGTGGACGGCCGGTCAAGGTTCTTGACAGGCCGTCGTCGCGATCCTCGGGCGCCCGGGAGAGCGACCGCCAGGTGTCGTCAGGATTGATGGCGTAGAACCAGGTGACGTTGCGATTCACGGTCGCCTCGAAGGGCGACCGCCAGATCGGCGTGCGCACCCGTCGTCAGGACCGGCTACTGTTGCGATTCTCGCTCACTTCGTAGGGCTACCGTCAGTGGTTGTCGAGCTCCTCCTCAAGCCCGTACAGCAGGCTGCGACCCTTGGTGGTTCCGAAGCGACTGCCAGCCAGAACGCGACGTGCAGCCCCTCGGATTGCCAATTCTCGTTGCGGCCCTGGGTCATCCCGCAGGACGACCGCACTGTAGGAGCCCGCCGTAACGTTCAGCGACGACCAGCCATGGCGGTCCTGGGTCGCCTCGAAGGGCGGACCGAGGACCGCAACTCTCAGCAGAATGGGAACCGCGCGCCGTACTTGTTGACGTTGCGATCCTTGGCCGCCTCTTGAGGGCGACCGCCACCGGCGCGGATGCCGTTCCCGATGATCGACACCACCACGTTGCGATGCTCGACCGCCCCGAAGTGCGACGGCCAACGGTTGGACGACTTCGGCCGTCAGCCCGGCGCGGAGTTGCGATCCTAGTCCGTCCCGCAAGGCGACGGCCACGTCCAAGATGCAGGCATGGACGTGGGATTTGGAGATACTGCGACCCTCGGCCGCCCTGAAGGGCGCCCGCCACGCCGACCGCGTTTGCCGTCTGCCCGAGGTCTAGATCATTGAGATCCTCGGCCGCTCCCGGATGGTGACCGCCACCGACTTGTGCAGGTCCGTCGCGACGGAGACGGCGTGGTTGCGATCGTCGGCTGCCCCGGAGGGGCCCGCCACGGCAGTGTGGTGGTTCAGCACTGTGTACACCGGCCCGTTAGATTCTCGGTCGCCCCGAAGGGCGACCGCCACCTGAGCAGTGTTTCGCAGTGTTTTGAGGTAAGGGGGCGTTGCGATCCTCGTCGCCCTGGGGCGACTGCGGGACTCTCCTAAGGCTGGAGGAGGGGGGTGGTGTAGGGGCGTTGCGATCCTCGGTCGTCTCGGAGGGCGACCGCCAGACCGGGTTTAACGCCGAGTTCGGTCTACTTGACGGCGTTGCGATCCTCGCCTTCAAAAGGGCGACCGCCAGTGACGCATCCCCCGGGAAGTCCCATAAGCCAATCGGCGTTGCGATCCTCGGCCGCCCGGAGAGCAAGTTCAGTCGATGAGCCGGGTCAGGGTCACCCCGGCGGGGACCTTGTCT
Source organism: Streptomyces sp. NPDC006235 (assembly GCF_040613735.1). Taxonomy (NCBI): domain Bacteria; kingdom Bacillati; phylum Actinomycetota; class Actinomycetes; order Kitasatosporales; family Streptomycetaceae; genus Streptomyces; species Streptomyces sp. NPDC006235. The sequence goes on along the minus strand of NZ_JBEXSR010000060.1, from coordinate 5,147 downwards.
TCGTCGATGGTGATGCGGCCGGTGTAGTCGTCCCAGGATCGTGCCTCGCTGTGGCCGAGCGGCTTGATGCGGATCAGGTCGAAGAGCTTGTGGGCGGGGGCTCGTCCGTAGGCGTCGTCGTGGGAGAAGACGTACAGGCCGCGGATGGCCATTTCGCCGCGGGAGGATGCCCGGTCGTGGTCGAACATCATGGTCAGGGCCTGCCAGTAGGCGGCGAGGTCCTCCGGGGTGACTTTGGCCTTGGCGCCGAGGGCTCCGGAGTAGAAGCCGTGGCCGCGGTAGAGCCCGTAGGGGACGTAGTGCTTGTTGCCCATCTCGGTGACCTTGCCCTTGGCCAGGTCCGCGGGCTTGTTCGGGGCGACACGGGTGATGCCGGCCTCGAGCGGGGTGATGGGGTCGATGGAGCGGGAGAAGGTGAGCTGCATGGGCCCGCGGGCCCTTCCTGCGTGCTTCTTCTGGTCGCCCACGGACATGACGGCTCCGAACAGGCGCACGTCCCAGAAGTTGCGGATCATCCACTCCTGCGCGGTGGCGGTCTCGCCTTCCTTGGCGCCCCCTTCGATGTAGGCGCGCTGGATCTGCGGGTTGAGGGCGACGCCCTGTTCGACGTACATCTCGAAGCCGGTCTTGCCTTGGTGGACGAGGGTGATGGTGTTGCGGATCTTGCGTTTGAGAGCGACGTCGGTGATGAGTCCCTGGCCGGTGATGGGGTCGGTTCGGGGCATGCCGCCGGCGTCGGGGTCGCCGTTGGGGTTGCCGTCCTTGACGTCGATGAGGAAGACGTAGTCGTGCTTGCGGGTGGGGTCCAGGTGCGCGTCGGTCATGGTTGTGCTCGCTGTCCTTCCGGGGCTATGGCGTCGTGGTGAGCTGGCGGTGGCGGGGCGTTACCAGAGGGTGTTGTCCGAAGCGTCGGCGTCCTCGGCGGAGGCTTCGGGAAGGGCGTCCGCTTCCTGTTCTGCGGCGAGTTCCTTGCCAGCTTCCCGTGCTCTGATGGCTTCTGCCGCAGCGCGTGCGGAGTGGGCGCGCTGGTGGTCGTAGCCGAGGATGAACAGGGCCTGCTGTTCGGTGCTCAGATGGGCGGGGATGGTGTCGAGCAGGTCAAAGGCGTCCCGCAGCCGACTGTCCATGGCCTTGGCCGCGGGTCCACTGGCGCGGGCGATGGTGCGCAGGTGCGGCCGTGCTCCGATGCGAAGGCGGGTGAGGACGGCTCGGGGGGAGACGACCGCGGTGCTCAGGTACTTGTCGGTGATGGTGGTGTTGACCTTGGGCATGGCCTTGCGCTGGATCGCTTCGAGCATGGCCATGATCCGTCCGCATACGTAGCCGGGCTCGGTCGACTGGGAGTTCAGCTGGGGCACACAAAGCTCCTTGTGGCGAATTGTCGTACGGATCAGGGCGAGGCGAAGCAGGGCGATGCGGGGTCGGTCGAGGCGGTGGTCGGCGCGGATGCGTTGCAGGAGGACCGGCAGGAGGTGGGCTGGTGGGGCGGCGCCGTGGAGCGCGGCTTTGGTGAGGTCGGCTTGGAGGTGCTTGGGGATGGTGGTGTCGATGTACTTGTTCTTGCGTTTGTCCCAGCGGGCGCAGGCGAGGGCGAGTCGCCAGACCGACCAGTAGGTGTAGGTGTTGTTCCAGCCGTCCCAGGTCTGCTGGTCGGCGAACCAGGTCCCGAGTCTCCGTTTCAGTTCGGGGACGGGGATGGTGATCCAGTCGGCGACGATGACCCTGTTGGTGTTCACCCGCAGGGTGAGGGCGTGGAAGGCGTCCTCGTCGAGGACTGCCAGTGCGTCTCGTCCCCGCCGAGGGTGGCGGACTCCGGCGACGAGCTGGGCTACCTCCTCGGGCTGGGGGTCGCGCAGGGTCCACATGGAGGTGTCGATGTCGGGATCGCGGGTCCACCAGACGATGGCGGAGTCGTCGGCAAAGGCGCGGTGTTCGGGGTCGGCGAGCAGTGTGTTCAGTACGGTGGCGGACTTGGTGCCGCAGTCGACGCAGATGGGCGTGGCACCGAGCTGCTTGGTGCCGGCCCGGAAGTGGGCGGGTTGGTTGAGGCAGACCAGCTGGGTGTTCATCCCGGAGTTGGGGATGCCCTTGATGGGAACCGGGAGCGTGGACAGCAAGGGCATGACGTGTCCGCACACGAGGCAGAGTCCCTGGTTCGCCTTGCCCGTCTTCCCGCTCTTCGCCCTCCTGACCTTGTCGGCCCACCAGCTCCTGGCTTCCGGCAGATCGTGGACCCACTCGCCGTCCACGCTGATGGCGACGAGGTGGTCCTTGTCCATCTCCAGCGGCCACGCGGTCGGCGCGCGGCTGTTCAGCCATGCGGCCACCGCCTGCGCCTGGTGAAGGTGGGGGTGGCCGCTGCACCAGGAAGTGACCAGTGCACGGTAGGCGGCGTGTCGGGTCCTCGCCTTGGTGACGTCGGCAGAGTTGACCGAGAGGACCTTCTCCCCGTCCGGCCCCTTGACCAGGCCGGGATGGGCAAGCGCGAACTGCGCGGTGTCGGCAAACAGGATCGGTGCCGGCTTGGACCCGGAGCGTCCGGTGTACGGGGCGGTGATCTTCCGCTGTTCCTGACGGAGGTCGATGACCAACGGTTCCGCGTTCCCCATACCCGTGCTGGAGAGATCGATCTGCCACATTACCCGGCGCGCGAGGTAGTACTCGGGGGTGCCGCCCTGGCGGCTGTCGGCTTGCCGGACGAGGCTCTGCAGCAGCACGTCAGGCCACCTCCTCCGCGGAGGCTCGTCCTTCGGCTCCGGGCATGCCACTGACCTCGGCGGGGGCGAGCGGGCGGTCGGGCACGTGGAGAACGCCGTGCTCGAGGCTGGCTCGGAACCAGTGGTAGCGCTCTTTGCCCTTTGGGAGGTACTCGATGTGGTGGAGCATCAGCCCGAGCTCGTCGATGGGCGGAATGCCTGCCTGGTCGGCGGCGGTGACCACGCCGGCCTCCTCCGCCGATCCACGAGGCCCGAAGAAGGCTGCGAACTCGCGGCAGCCGAAATGGGGCTGCTCGTAGCAGGCACCACGTGCGAGCCGTCGGTCGAACTGGTCGCGGTACTTCGGCAGGGGCGCGGTGCACCGGTCGGTGGCGCGGATCGTCGCGTGGATGCGGTAGGCGACGTCGCTCAGGGCGACGGTGACCCGCTGGCCGCGGTCTTCGGCGACGTCGTAGCGGTAGCCGTTGTTGGCCCGCAGGCTTTCGTAGGCGTTCTTGGTGATGATCGAGTTGTTGACCTCGTTGCGCCGGAAACGGGTCCACCTGACCGGCTTGAGCTGCTCGATCCGCTCGACCCGGTAGGTCATCTCCGGCTTCCAGAAGATGGCCTCCAGCAGTCCCCTCGCCGCGGAGGGGGTCATGGTCGGATACGAGACCCGCTCGACCTTGAGCTCCGGACGCGTGAAGCACGCCAACGGCCCCCACGCCTCCACCTCAACGTGTAGCGGCCGGTCCGCGCGCTCACCGCGCCGCCGGGTCTGCTCTCTGGTCATACAAACTTCCCCTCCATATGCGGCTCGGCCGGATGTCAGTGGTGCCCATTACCGTCACGACACTGGCGATCGACCCGGAGTTCCTGCAGCCACCCAAACGTCGCTATGGCCCCCGGGTCGGCAGCTGACCGATCCGCGACTCACGTGTCCCAGGGTGGACCGGTAGCGAAATGTGGTGGTCTGGTGGATTCTCGGCGCATAAATGATGGAATGTCAAACGGGCTTGCGAACAAGGCAGTTGATCCGGTAAATGAGTCGATGCCAGTCCCGGAAGGCAGACTCGTGGCCCACTCGCCGGGCCACCAAGGGGCCTGGCACTGGTACGAAGACCACGCCCGCGGTACGGGCGAGCTGGCCCGTCGGTTCGCAGAGCCGTGGGGAGGCGGTGACCTCGCCTACCGGCTCGGACGCGACCACGACACGGGCAAAGGGGCCTGTGCGTGGCAGGAGGGGCTGATCGAGGAGGCTGCCACCGGCCGCAAGACCAGACGGCCCCCGCACAACGACGCCGGGGCCCTCCTGTTCGCCCGGGCGGCCGAACCTTCCCCCGCTCTGCTGCCCTGCGCCGGCGTGATCAAGGGACATCACACCGGCCTGTCCGCGTGGTCGGAAGTCCGGCTCCGGCTGAAGGCCCTGATGGCCGACTCCAGCGAGGTGGACAAAGCCATCCACCGAGTCGCTGCGGTCATGCCGGACATCCTGGATGGCTCATGCCCGGCAGCCCCGGACTGGCTCGACCCACGTGACAAGATCGCTGTGGAGATGCTGGTCCGCATGACCTACTCGGCCGTGGTTGACGCCGACCGTCTCGACACGGCCGCCCACTTCAGACCCGGCACGCACATCCGGCCGCACGTCGGCATGCCAGAACTGTGGGAGCGGTACGAGGCCCGCCGCCAGGAGGCCCTTGCCGAACGCCAGCGCTCCAAGGGAGCCTCCTGGCTGGACAAGCTCCGCGAGAACGTCTACCAGGAGGCACTCGAAGCCGCCGCCGGCAAGCCGGGCGTGTACCGGCTGCACCTTCCGACCGGCGCCGGAAAGACGTTCACCGGTGGAGGCTTCGCCCTCCGCCACGCCTCCCTGCACGAACTGCGGCGCGTCATCGTCGCGGTCCCGTTCATCTCGATCACCGAGCAGAACGCAGCGGAGTACCGAAGCCTCCTGGACCCGGAGCAAGGACCGCCGGTGGTGCTGGAACACCACTCAGCAGCGAACGTCGAAGCTCCGCAGCGACGCGCGCCGCAGTCCGCCGGCCCCTCGACGAACATGCGCCACAGCCGGAAAGGTGGCCAGCCCAACCGATGGGCGAAACTGGCCACCGAGAACTGGGACGCCCCCTTCATCGTCACCACCACCGTCCGCCTGATTGAAACGATCTTCGGAAACACCCCCTGGGCCACCCGCCGACTCCACCGGCTCGCCAACTCCGTGATCGTCCTCGACGAGGTCCAGGCTCTCCCCGACAGGCTCCTGACCCCGATCCTCTCGAGCCTACGGGAACTAGTGGAGCACTACGGAGTCACCCTCGTACTGTCATCGGCGACCCAGCCAGAACTCGCCGCACTTAGAGGTCCTAACAGAAGTTGTTGATCAAGTGACCGTCGGCTTGTCTGCTCGTTGGTCGAGGCGTGGGGAAACGTCAGTCGCGGCCGTGGATC
>NZ_JBEXSR010000059.1:0-36933 GCF_040613735.1 Streptomyces sp. NPDC006235 | reverse complement strand
GGGTGCTCCGGCAGGGTGTGCAGGTGTTCCCGCAGCTCGGCCAGCGGCAGGGTCGCCGACACCGGCACGCTGTAGCCGCCCTGTCAAGAGGGCGCACACATCCTTAACGCACTGGCGTTGCACCCGGCGGGACGCCACCCCGGCGGGAGGGTCATGTACCGCCGGGACCTGCTCGATGCGTGGCTCGGCGAACAGGAGCAGGCGGACTCGCGGTCGAACCCGGCCCTCAACCCGCTGAGCAAGGCCCCGCGGCAGCGTGAGCGTCGCCGGGCTGCCTGACCTGGGAAAACGGGTCTGAAGAGTTCGGCAGCACTCGGAATTTCATGCACACGGAGATCGTCTGTGTGTCTGATCGCGACGCAGGTCGCGCCGAGAGAACCATGCCCAGGCCAAGGAGAAGATGCGCATGGCGGGTTACATAGAGGACCGATGGCTCAAGAAGCGGCCGAATAAGGAGACGGGCAAGCGCGAACGCACTGCGCTTTGGGGCAAGTGCACGCGCTACCGCGCCAAGGGGATACCGGGCGTCCGCGACCGCTCGTTCGACACGGTCGCGGACGCCAAGGCGTGGCTGGCCGAGGCACAGACCGACACGCGTCGAGGAGATTTCGTCGACGCACGAGATGGTGCGATCAGCCTTCGTGAGTACGTCGAGAAGCACTGCTGGCCGTCCCAGGTGCATCCGGCTCAGACGCTGGAAAGCATGAGGCACCGGATCTGGGGGCAGGTGCTGCCGCAGCTCGGAGACCTGGCGTTCAGGGGCATCGGCGTCGCGGAGCACGCAAGTGGTCGGCCGACGTGCAGAGGGCGGTGGCATCGAGCACGGCCTATGTCGCGTGGGTCTACCTCAAGGCGATCATGCAGGCCGCGGTCGAGGACAAGCGGCTTTACCGCAACCCGTGTAAGGGCAACAGCTCGATCAAGCCGCCGAAGAAGCCGGAGCGCAAGGCTCGCGCCTGGGAGCAGGATCGTGTCGACGCCGTACGGGAGGCACTGGCCGACCGCTACCGGATCATGCTCGACCTCGGCGTCGGATGCGGACTTCGGCAGGGTGAGGTGTTCGGCTTCAGCCCGGGTGACATCCATGGCGACCTCGTGCACATAGAGCGGCAGATCCTCATGTACAAGTCGCAGCTGTACTTCGGCCCGCCCAAAGGTGGCAAGGAACGCGACGCACCTCTGCCGAAGGTGCTCGCGATGCGGCTCCTCACGCACCAGGAACGCTTCGAACCGATCGACGTCACCCTGCCGTGGCTCGACCCCGAGGAACCCGACCTCGCGCGCGAGACCGGCGCAAGGTGACGGTCCGGCTGCTCGCCTATACCGGGCGGCGCGGCGCGATCAACCGGACCACCTGCAACACCAAGGCGTGGAAGCCCGCGCTCGCCGAAGTGGGAGTCATCCCGCCGCTGCCCGAGCGTCAGCCGAGCGAGAAGCCGTCGCGCGTGTGGCCGAGTCGCGAGCACGGCTTCCACGTCTTGCGTCATACGTACGCCTCAGTGATGCTCGAGGCCGGTGAGTCGATCGTCTCGCTCGCGAAGTGGCTGGGGCACTCCGACCCGGCGTTCACGCTCCGGACGTATAGCCACTTCATGCCGCAGGCCGGCGCGCGAGGACTGTGCCGCCATGGAGGCCTGGTTCAGGGACTCGGCCGAAAGTCCCTGAGAAATCCAAGAGGGCTGAACCAGCCGCCGGATCCCCGCAAACATGCAGGTCAGAGCGTGATCGCTTCCTGAGCGGAACAGAACCCGGCGTACAGCCCAACTCGTCTGCTATTGCGGCCGTGGTGGGGTTTTCCCCGGGGCGGGGCCGTTTTGCCGTCTGGGGGAGTGCCTGCGCTGACCTGGGGTTTCCCGGGAGTTCCCGGGCGGTTGTGCACGGGATGTGCACGGGGGGCGTGGCGGGAACCGGAGCATGGGACAGTGCTGGGACAGGCTCGCACGCCGCCAGCTGAGTGCATCTGGCGATCATGCCGCGTAGCCGGCCTCGGCCGGGCCGCTCGGCCTGCGTGGTGGAGGTCGTCGGCGGCGCAGACCATGCTGTGCCGTCGCGACGAGTTCCAGGGGCTCACCGATGTCTGGTCTGAGTGCCTCGGTGCCGGTCGCGTGCAGCCGCGGACTGGCACTATTGATGCGCTCCCCCCGCTACGGCGAGGCGGGGCCGGCCTCTGGAGCCATTGGGAATGTGAGCGCGTGATGACTCTTGACTGCACTTCTCGTCCTGGCTACTCTTCGAGACTTAATGGGCGCGTGAGCGCGTGATGGAGAGATGGTCTTGGACGCGAGAACCTACCTCAGCAGCCTCGGGATCGACGTAGCCGACGCTGCGCAGCCGGTCATCGGACGGCTGGCCCTCGCTGGGGAGTTCATGCTCGGCGGCGAGCGCGGAGTGCTGCTTCGCCCCAAGCGCGGTGATGTGTCCGACCGCTACCTCGAGCTCCTCGCGGGCGAGGGCTACGCATTCGTGATCGTCGACGGCGGCAGCTATCCGTCGTTCTACGCTCGCGAGCAGGAGGGGCTCGTCCCCGTGCGGGCACTGCCCGTCGCCGACCGCAGCCACTTTCCGTCGGCAGGAGTCCTCGGCGCCTGGGGGCAGTTGATTCACGCGGCCGCCGGTCACGGTGATGCGACGAAGCTGGGCGTCGCCCAGATGGTCGCTCGCCTGGATGGCGATGAGGTGTTCGGGCCGGACCTCGTCCGCCCCACGGGCGGCGTGCCCGTGTCGCGTCTCGGTGGTGACGAGTCGGTCGCAGTAGAACCGCTCCGCACGGCGGCTGCGCTCCTGGCCGGCTTTCGACTCCGCCCGAACGCGCCCGATGAGTTGGTCCGTCTCGTCGTCGCGCTGTCCTCACTGCTTCCCGATAAGGGCCAGTTCTCCGGGCTGGCCGAGAGCGTGGCGCCCTTGGTGCGCGGACATCAGCTCGGCGCTCGTCGTCTCCTGGTCTCAGGCGGAGCGGGGGCGGAGATCGCCGCACTCCTCGATGCGGAGGGCACGATCTTTCTTCCGGCCGAGCTTCGCCTGCTCGAGCCGCTGCTGGAGCGCCTGCTTCCGAGCGTCGAGCGTGTGTTCGCTGACTTCCTGCAGTCGAACCTCGATGGGTCCTACGACGGCGTGATCGTCGTCCCGCCGTTCGGCCTCCAACTGAGCGGAGCCCAGCTGGCCAGGTTTGAGCTGTCGAAGCGCGGGGGCAAGGTGCGCAGCCGCGTGCCTGCAGAGCTGCTGTTCATCGAGCACGCGCTTGCGGCGATGGCCGATGACGCTCTCCTCGTCACCGTCTTGCCCGAAGGCCTGCTCTCGAGCGCCGGACATGCGGACTTCCGCGAGTGGCTGCTCGAACACGCACGTCTGCTGGCGGTTGTCAGCCTGCCTGCCGGAACCTGCTTCCGCGGCACGGGGGTGAAGTGCTCCGTCGTGATACTCCGCAAGCCGGCGCCGGCCGACGACTACCCGATCCTCATGGTCGACGTGGAGGCGCACGACCTCCGCGGCGACATCGGCGCGGCGCGGTCGAAGCTCGACGACTTCCTCGAACGGGAGGTAGCCGCATGCGCGTAGCCACGCTCTCCCGCGCCGACCTCGGCAAGCGGCACGTTCGCCTCGACCCGGCTTTCTACCTCGGGCGCGAGTTGGTGCGGTCGACGATGAGCTCGGAGGGCAGTCGACACGTCAGCCTCGAGGATATCGTCAAGTCCATCCACGACGGGGCTCGCCTGCCTTCGGCTGCATCGGGGATCCCGATGCTCCGCTTGAACAACGTGCGGCCCTGCGAGCTGGACTTGAGCGGCATGGCCCACGTCGACGGCACCGCCGCCAAGTGGATCAACGTCCAGGAGAACGACGTCCTGTTCACGCGGGCAGCCCAGCCGTTTCGTGCGGCCGCGGTCCAGTCGGGGATGCCTGCAGAGCTCGCCGTGTCGTCGGAGCTAACCATCATCCGGCCCCGGCCGGCGGTCTTGCCCGAGTACCTGGCCGCCGTGTTCTGCACGCCGACGCTGAACCGGATCCTGCGTGACCTCGCGTACCGCGGTGGCTCGTCGGCGCTGCCGCGCCTTCGCCTCTCGGACATCGCGCGCCTCCCGATCCCGCTGCCCCCGCGCAGCCTGCAGGAGTCGCTCGGGCTGCAGTACCAGCAGGCCGTCGACCTGACCGCGAGCGCCCGCGCCGAGTTCAACGCGGTGGTGATGGCGATCCACACCGAGATAGACCACCGTGTCTCCGGGATCAAGCCCCCCAGCAGCGCCATCGAGGTTCTCCGATCGCAGCTGGCAGACCGGTGGGACGTCCCGTTCAACCGCGGGCGCGTCTTCCGCCATTCTTCGGCAGCATCGTCGGCCATGCGGCCGTTGCTCCAGCTTGCGAAGCCCGCCGGCACGAGCCTTCGTGGCCTCGCCGATGACGAGGAGGTCTTCGCCGTTCAGGCCGACGACGTGAACGAGAGCACCTTCCTTGTCGAGGGCGGCGAGGTTCGGCCCCTGTCCGACCTGTCCTCGCGCATGCGGCAGCGGCTCGAGGTGGGCGATGTCCTGCTGTGCACGACAGGCTCGGGCGACCAGGTCGCTTACCTCGACGAGGAGCTCGGCCCCCAGGAGCAGCCGCTCCTCGGGAGCGCCACCTTCACCGCCCTCCGCTTCCACGAGACGCCCCGCGTCTTCGCCGTCGCGCTCGCCCATTCCCTCGTCCGCACGCAGCTCCGGCTGCTCTCCTCCGGGTCCGTGCAGCGATTTGTCAACAAGCGCGACCTCGACGAGTTGCTCGTCCCGGTGCTGGGTCAAGTCTGGCGAGAGGACTTCGAGACCCGGCTCACCCGAGCGATGCAGCGTCGCCGCGAGGCATTGCTGGCGCGGACCGCGCTCATCGAAGCTGCCGACGACTACCTCCGGAAGGCGACGCTGTGAACGCCGTGGCGACGAGCATGAGCTCTCCTGGGGGCTGGAGTCGCCTTGTGCGGCGTGATGTGCTCACGCGGGCACTCGGGTCGGCGCCCCGATTTGCCGTCGTGCCGAGGAACAACATGTCGTCACACGATCGGGTCGTACGACAAGCCACGCAACTGGCCCCGCCGAACCGCATAGTCGAGATGGTCGTGCTCGGCGAGGACGACCCGACGTGGCTCCAGCACAAGATCGCATTCAAGAACCTCCGCAATGTCCACTACTACCTGGCGGCCGCGCGCTGGGCCCGGCTGTTCAAGGAGGATGCGATCCGCCCGACCAGTCTCGGTCGCCGCTACGTCAGTTCTCGCTTCGAGCCTCGCGTGATCCTCGAAGGGGTTCGCGGCCGCGCGATCTTTGAGGAGGTCAGGCGTGTGGCTGGCGACGACGTGCCGAACCTGGACGTCGTCGCTAGCGTCCTGCGGCGTTGGAGCTTCTGTTACAGCAAGGGCACGGTCACGCGACGCGCCCGCGACTTCTGCGCGATCCTCGGCCGCATCATCGACGAGGCCGCGAACCCGAAGGAGCGCAAGCTCGTTGGTCACTCGGCGTGGTTGGAGCCGCAGGACCTGCTGGCCATCAACGGCGTCGTCGCGATCTGGCCGGCCCTGCAGCTCACGCCGGTCAAGGGCATCCGGCGTTCGAAAAATACTTCGCGGGGCGAGGCGACCGACGCCCAGCTGCGCCTCCCGCTCAAGGAGGTAGCATGACCGGCCCAATCACCTCGAAGATCCGCGACTTCCTGATCGGCCGCGGTCCCGCGACGCCCGAGCGCGTTGCGGAGGCCGTCCCCGAGCTCACGGAGGTTGGAGGTGCCGAGCGGGCCCTCTTGCTGATGAGACTCGATCCGACGCTCGAGCGGACAGCTAACGAGATGTGGGCGGCGCGGGGAACGGCGATCACCGACGACAGCCGCGTGCGAAAGGCCGTCGAGAAGTTCTTCGACGGCCGCCCCGGTGCTCCGCTGGCAAGCGCGGTGCGGGCGGTAGCGAACGAGACCAGCTTGCCAGAGCACCAGGTGCGCGAGCTCCTCACCGAGCAGTTCGTCGTGGCGGGCACCAACATTTTCAACCGGCGACGGTAGCGAGAGGACCCATGGCCAAGAGGAAGAACACCACAGACGCGCTCCGCGATGGGGCGCGGGAGAAGCTCTCGCAGCTCGGCTACCAGCAGATCAAGGACGACTTCGCGCTCTTCGACCCGCTCGGCGACGGATCCATGTCGGCGACCGCCGAGCTCGTCGCGCTCGACGAGGACGAACCCGTCATCCTCTTCGCCAGCGGTGAGCCCGGCGATGCCTCGCGGCCTGCCGTGCAGGACGACGCGAAGTTCAAGGCCGGCCTCGGCGCCGCCGCCGGTAAGCCGTTTCGCTTCGTCTGGGTATGGGACGACGAGAACGACTTCATCTTCGACGTCGAGAAGGACGCGCAAGTCTCGGCGCTGCCGGCCCGGGACGAGTGGAAGACCGTCGCCCGGCCGATCTCCGAGTCCCGCACCCGGCTCGTGCAGGAGGTTTCGGCCGAGTACCACCGTGGCGACTTCCGGGCGATCCAGCGCAAGTTCGATCAGCTGCACGAGGCCATCTACTCGCGCGGCGGCGTCAAGCCCACCAATGCCGCCATCGACGAGCTCGGCAAGCTGCTCTTCCTCAAGGTCCACCTCGAGAAGGAGCCCGGCTACGTACTCATGAGCGGCGCCGCCAAGGGCAAGCGATTCGCCGACATCTACTCGGCCGACTACGTGCGGGAGCACAAGAAGGACGCGGTCATCCAGCTCAAGGACGCCTTCCGCGAGATCAACAACCTCCCGCAGTACAAGGCGACCGACATCACTGGCGAGGTACACACGATCTTCTCCTACGACGAGCCGCTGCGTCTCGAGAACCCGGAGGTCCTCGCCCTCGCCATCGAGGCCCTCGAGCTTCGCGATCGTGAGGGCAAGCCCATCCGGCTCTCCGTGCCCGACCGCGAGCTCCTCGGCAACGGCGAGAAGGCCCGCGAGATGCGGGCGCACCTCATCCACGAAGACTTGCTGGGCTGGGCCTTCGACGTGTTCCTTCGCGGCAAGTACGCGAGCGACGAAGGGCTCGCCACCTACCTGACTCCTAGCCAGGTCGTGGAGTGCATGGCCCGCATGGTCTTCCACGACATCCCCGACGCGGACCTGTGGGCCCGACGGGGCGACGACGGGCAACGCGAGCGCTGGAACCCCCAAACCGACGAGGAAGCCGCGCTCCCCGCCTTCCTCGTCGGCGACACCTGTTGCGGTACTGGGCGCTTCCCCATCGGCGCGCTGCGCGAGGTGAAGCGGCGCGTGCTCGACGACCGCCACGTCGGCCACTCCGACGACGACAAGCTGCGCTGGCTCTCGCAGATGAAGCGGCACAGCTTCTTCGGCGCCGACCAGGCCGCGGGATCGATTCAGAAGGCTCGCATCAACATGCTGCTGTACGGCGAGGACCACAGCCAGCTGCTCAAGGTCGACGACTCGCTGGTTGACCCGCATCTCGATCGGCTCATCGGGAAGTTCGACGTCATCCTGACTAACCCGCCGTTCGGCTCCGGCAAGTACGACGATCCCCGCGGACTGGCGCGCATGCGCGACGAGGAGCGCGGCCTCGAGCTCGGCTGGTCGTGGACTTCCGGGAACCGGGCGAAGCGGAAGGAGCTCGCCAAGGCCGACCCGGCCTCGCTGTTCATCGACCGCAACCTGCAGCTCCTGAAGCCCGGCGGGCGGCTCCTGATTGTCGTGCCCGACGGCATCCTCTCCAACTCAGGGGACGCCTACATCCGCGAGTACTTCATGGGAACGAAGGACGAGGAGACGGGTGAGTTCCTCGGCGGAAAGGCGATTGTGCGCGCCGTCGTGAGCCTGCCCACCGAGACGTTCTCCATCGCGGGCACGGGCGCCAAGACCAGCTTCCTCTATCTACAGAAGAAGCGGCATCCGGCCGAGAAGCAGGGGCCGGTCTTCATGGCTGTCGCTGAGCACGTCGGGTACCTGAAAAAGGGCAAGGCCGAGGTTCCGGACCCGCTTGGCAACGACCTGGTTGAGATTGCGTCGGGTTATCTCAAGCGAGGTTCCGCATGAGCGGCATCGCCTCTTGGGTCACTGCTAAGGACCTGCGACATCGTCTCGACGCGGACTTCTACCGACCCGAGTACCTGGAATTCGATCACCGCGCTGAGGCGCGTGGGCTGAAGACCCGGCAGGTGGTCGAGATTTCCTCGCTTGTTACGGACGGGACCCACAAGACGCCGAGCTACGTCGATTCGGGCGTCCCATTTCTTAGCGCCAAGAACATTCGGAACGGGTTCGTCGACGCGGGTAGCGGTCACAAGTACGTCAGCGCCGCAGAATTCGATCAGCTTGAACGATGGAACTGCGCGCCCCGACCCGACGACGTGCTCGTGGCGAAGAGCGGATCCATCGGTTCTGCTGGCCTGGCGAAGGGAGCGTACGACCGGTTCGCCGTATTCGAGAGCGCCGCAATCATTCGCCCGAGCGGGGTCAGCCCGGCGTACCTCTCGGCCTACCTCAATTCGCGCCTGGGGCAGCTCCAGATCCGACGTAACAGCAAGGGTGCTGTGATCCGCCATCTCCACCTCGAGGACCTCAGGGAAGTCGAGGTGCCGCTCCCCGACCGTCGCATCCAGGACTACATTGGAGCGAACGTCGAGTTGGCAGAGCGCTGTCGAAGCCAGTCGGCCAAGCTGCGAAGTCGGGCCATGGAACTCCTGGCCCAGAGCTGGGCCTGGGGCAACCGAGGACCAGCCGAGCTACAGGACATGGCGGCAGGCCAGATCGCGTACACGATTGAGCCACGCATTTTCGAGGACCGCCTCGATCCGGAGTTCTATCGCCCGAGCTTTCTGGCCGTGGACCGATGGCTAGATGGTCAGCCGTGTTGGCGTCTCTCAGAGTTGGTGGAGGCACCGGTGAAGGGCGTGCAGCCAAGCTACGACCCCGACGGCTCCGTCCCCGCTCTGACGGTTACCCACGTGGACCCTTTCGTGCTTGACCGAAACAAGGCGAGTGGCTTCGTTACTGACGCTTGGCTTTCGCGGAACGCCCGCGCTCGGATCAAAGCTGGCGAACTCCTCTACACCGTCACGGGCCCGCCGCTGGGCGAAACGGTCGTGGTTGAGGAGTTCCACCTCCCGGCAGCGGTGAACAGCCACGTCGCGCGAGTCGCCCTGCGACCGCACTTCAAGTTTCCTCACCTCGTGGCCGGGATGCTGAACTCGCCACTTGGCCAGCTTCAAACAACCCGATATGCGAAAGGAATTCGACAGAAAGAGTTGTATTCTATCGACTTTGTTCGCTTCCGGTTTCCGAAGCTGTCGCCGCCGACCTGCACTCGGCTCGAGAGGGACCTTGCGGCCTCATGCCGACTTGTCGAGGAGGCGAGGGTCCTCATGGAGCAGGCCAAGGCCGACGTCGAAGCCTTGATCGAGGGAACTCTCGACGTAGAGGCGATCCTCATCGGGACCGTCAAGGCATTGACCGCGGACGACATCCCGGATCTGGCGGAGGACACCGCATGAGGGTCCTCGGCACAGCTCCCAGCTCGACCGACTTCAAGTGGGCGCTCTTGGATGGCAGCCGGGCAACCCCGCGTTCTGCCGCTGACGTCCACGTCACAGAAGCTGCCCGCCGACGCATGCGAGGGGCAGCGCTGGTGAGCCTTCGAAGGCTGCTCTCAACCTTCCTGGTGGAGCAGGGAGTAGAGCGAAGCTGCGTCCTGCAGGCCGGCTCCTCGCAGTTCCGAGGGCCGTCGGCCTCACGCGTCAAGGCAGAAGGGATCGTCCAGCTGGTGGGTGCTGAGCTCAAGCTGACCGTCGACGTTGTCGCGGCGCAATCTCTCCGCGCGCAGGAGAAGCGCTTCGCGTCCATCGCGTCTGTTTCTTCCGAGAACGTTTTGAACGGCGGCGCGGATTTTAAGCCGAAGGCCTGGCGAGACGCGGTCCTGGTCGCGTGGTGGGGGCTCGACGAATGAGCACGGTCCTTCAGGACGTCCAGCAGCTCATCGCTGCGACCGGGAAGCATACGCTCGAGGCGGAGAACACCGAGGGCGGGAGCGCATACGCGTTCCGTGCGCGTCACTTACACGACCTGCCGGTGTTCCTGAAGGTCCTCTACCCCCGCCCGAGTGGCGACCTCTTCGCGGAGCCGCGCCTGCTCGTGGAGGCGACCAGGACAGAGGGCAAAGGGAGCAACCTCGCGCGCGTCCACGACGCGCAGCGTTTCGGCCACGACTTCGTCCTCGTTGCCATGGAGTATGTCGACGGCGGCAGCGTCCTCTCGCGACTGAGCGGCGGGCCGCTCCCGATGATGGAGGCCGTCTGCGCGGCGATCGGCATACTCCAAGGGCTCGCGCAGCTTCACCAGGCGCTCCTCTTTCATCGGGACATCAAGTCGGCGAACATGCTGATCTCGCAGCGACACGGGCGCATCTGGCCGAAGATCACCGACTTCGGCTCGGTCGCACGACTCGCTCATGCGAGTGTGAGCGTGACCGCCTTGCGCCTCAGCGCGCTCTACGTGCCGGCCGAGGGATGGGCGACGCCGAGCCGCTACGACGTGCGGTCGGACCTCTACCAGGTGGGCTTGGTGCTCTTCGAGATGGCGCACGGCGCTCTGCCGTACAACGACGACGCCTACATGGACCGCGAGGCGAGGAAAGAGCTTCGCGAGTTGGCGGAGACATCGGGCGGCGGCGTCGACGATTGCGACAGGCAGAAAGTGGTCGACCGTGCGCTGGCCCGGGCCAAAGGCGTGATCTCCTTCGGGAAGATGCAGCCGTACGCGCCCAAGAGCCTGGCGTGCATCATCAACAAGGCGGTCTCGCCTGCCCCTGCCGCCCAATACCGGACGCCGTCCGAGACGATCGGCGATCTCGAGGCGCTCCGGCTGTCCGACTGGAGGCTGGCTCCCTGCGATGAGCAGTACGCCGCCAACGGATGGGCGGGCTGGGACTGGAGCATCGGGAAGGATCCGAAGAAGCCGGAGCAGTGGGTCGTCCTGCGTTCCCGTCAGGCGGCGACGAACTTCCGCCGGTGGGCCGCGGCCGACAGCGCGCGAGCGGCCTGTCAACTCGTCATGGAGGCTGAGGCATGAGTCTCCCCGCCCGCCCGAGCGACGCGGTCCCGCTCTTCGAGCATCTTGCTCACTGGGGCGAGGTGTCGGCCTACGAGGCCGAGCACCTCGGCGCTGGGCCGTGGGTCTCGGTGTTCGAGAACGCAGGCGCCCTCAAGGCGGTTGACGACGAGCACGATCGTCCGGTGGCCTGGCACCTGACGCCACCCTTCGTGCACCTCCTCGAGTGCGACGCGCAACAGGTCGGGCGTCGTCTGTGCTTCGCGGTCCCCGAGTACCGCGCCTACCTGCTCAGCATCCTCGTCGAGGGGCTGGTCGATGCCGGCCGCGCGGGCATGACCGTGGAGCTCGAGGAGTGGACGAAAGGCGAGCTCGCGCCGCTGCTGGCCGAGCTCAACGCCGTCCTCGCGCAGCTGGAGGGCGGCAATCGCCTGGTCGATCTCGCGTCGGCGGAGCTCGAGTCCCGCATGGCCGACCTCCCCGAGCGCTCGCGGCCGTTCGCCGCCTGGGACAGCTACGCACTCGGACACTCCGCACGTCCCAAGGCGCTCTTCGAGTTCGCGCTGCGGCGCTTCGGTCCCGCCTGCGTGGCGCTGCCCGTCGCTGTCGAGAGCGCTGCGGTGCTGCGCCCGCTGCCGCTCAATCGAGAGGACGGGTTCGGCCTTGGCAGCGCCTTAATTCCGCAGCCGTGGAACACGCAGCGCTTCAGCGTGCTGAGTGGCGCCCCGATCGTCGATGCGCGTGGCCAGCGCACGTTCGACGAGGACGCGCTCAACGAAGTGCTCTTCGAACATCTCCGTGATGCCGTAGTGGAGCACCCGTTCTACGCTGCGGTGATCCACCTGGGCATCTGCGCCTGGCGCTCGCCAGCGTCGACGATGCCCACTGTGGAACTCTACGTGCCCGCGTCTGGCGGCCTGCACGACGTCTCGGTGCTCGTGGGCTCCCGCGGGGTCGGCCGCGTGGCCGAGCTGCTCGGCGACCTCGTTCGCGCGCAGGGCTACGCACCCTTTGGCCTCGTCGACGGCCGAGTCTCCGACGAGCTCATGGGCAACCTGCTCCGGAACCTCCTCGAGCTTCGAATCCTGCGCCGCCAGGACGAGCTCTTGGTGCTCGGCGACGACTACCAGTCGTCACTGATGGCGGCGCGCCTGCGCACCGTGTTCCGGCCCGGCAAGGAGCTGCAGAAGCGCATCGTCGAGGAGCTCGCGCTGCGGGCGTCGGAGGGCGGTGCCGCATGAGGCCTCGCAAGGTCGACATGGCATCCGACTGGATGCGCAGCCAGCCGCGGCGGTCCTTCCACTACCGGGACGAGGTATGGGCGGCGCTGGCGGAGCTCCATTCGGACGAGTTCGCCGTGAGCGACGATCGCAAGACGCCGTGGTTTTCGCTGCACCGAGACATGACGCAGGACGCCTGTTTCCTTCGAGGCGACAAGGGGCTTTTCGAGTTCGTCGAAGGCGCCATCGCTGAGGTCACCTCGGCCGAGGTCGCTGCCGTGCCCGACGTGAAGGAACCAAGGGTCTGGATCTTCCAGGCCAATCCCAAGTTCTACCGGATCCTCGAGGCCCTCCAGCACCTCTACCGGATGCAGTTCCTGACCAACCGGTACAAGGACCGCATCCACATCGGTGACATCGTCCTGCTCTGGATGTCGGGCAACCACGCAGGCATCTACGCCCAGGCTCGTGTCGTGGAGCGCATCGCGGATCGGAAGTCCGATGGCGACGACGCAGCATTCTGGGCGGACCCGAGCAACGGAGCCACGACCAAGCCCCGCGTCGTGCTCGCGATCGAGAAGCGGTTCCTCGGCGACCCACTCCTCAAGACCACCATCGCGGCCAGGAAAGGGCTGGCCAACCTGATGATCCTCCGGCAGCCGAACGGCACCAACTTCCCCGTCGACGCTGACGCGTGGGAGCTGTTGCGACCGCTCCTGCCTATCGAGGAGACCCACGAGCCGGCGCGTGAGGTCCTCACGTGGGCGATGAAGCGCGCCAGGGCCGGCAAGATCTGCGACGAGAGCTGCAACGAGCTGCTCGAGCGCTTCGTTGCCGAGACGTTCGCCGAGGGAGACGAGCACCTCCTGGACGAGATCACAAGCTGGTTCACAGCGAACTACCCGCTCCTCAAACCGATCACCGTTCAGTGTCACATCGAGAAGTACACGACTAACTTCCGCAGTCGCGTCCACTACAAAGCGACGCCAGAGCACGACCTCCTCTTCCGCGTCGACGACGACTGGGCGCGTCGTCGCCACTACCGACCGGGCGACGATCCCCCGCCGATCCACCACAAGCCTGACGCGCCGAAGCGCTCGAAGGCCAAGATGTCGACGAAGGCGAAGCAGGTCTCACCCCTCGACCGCAATCGCCGGCTGCTCGCGCATCTCGCCACTCTTGGCGAGCTCACGCCGGGTGATCTGGAAGACCTCGGGCTGCATGAGGCGCACCTGAGCGACTGGCTCGACTCGCTGCTGGCGCGTCGTCCCGAGGCACACGTGATCACCCCGCTCCTCCTTCACCTCATCGACGGAGACGCGGGCCCGTCCGCGTTCACCACCCGGCGCGCGGCGCACTTCATGGGCGAGCACTTCCGGCGACACGCCCCGGAGCCGATCCCGGAGCTCGAGGAGCACGTCTGGGCACGGCTCGGACGTTGGCACCTGACGCAGCCCCACGGCGGCGATCAGCGGACGCACGCCTACTTGAGCGTGCCCATCCGCGAGCCGCGCGACGTGGCGGTCTCAGAGCGACTCGACCTGTTCGCTCAGCTTCCGCCGAAGGTGATCGGGGACCTGATTCGAGAGCCCGAGTTCCTTTCGGAGCAGCAGTCCTGGAGCGCCGACGCGGCGTCGAAGTCGTCGGAGGGGTCGCTCCGCACGCAGCTCCGTCGAAGCTGGAAGCGCCCATTGCTCCTCAGCACCGTGGAACTGCTCGTGGCTGACGACGGCCAGGTGCTGATCGGCGAGGTGGAGCGCACCGACGTGATGGCCCGGAGTTACGTCGTCGCCGGCCTACCGCTCTGCCGCCACGGCGAGTGGGAGCCTGCCGCCATGCTCGGTCGCGAGGCCGCCGCAGAGCGACTCTTCCCACACCCCGTCGCGGCGGCGCTCCTTCAGTTCGAGGTTCACCGCCTGTTCGCCTGCCTGGCGGGCGATGTGGCGGCGCTGATCCACGTCGGTGGGGATGTGGCGCATCTCGAGCTCGACGGCGCCGGGCGGGGCCCGCTGTCGCGCCACGTCCGCTCGATGCTCGAGCAGGTCGGCTACTGGCCGGTGAAGGCCAGCACCCAGGATTCGCTCTGGGCGAGCGCCGCCCACGTGATGCTGAAGAACCTCGAGCTGCTCGATGTGTTCGAGCGCGACGGCGACGTGCTGCGTCTGACCGACGACTACCAATCCAAGATCAAGACTCATCCGGGACACCTGCAGAACCGGGGCGAAAAGCCCTACCGCGTTCGCCTGTCGCAGTTCCTGGCGACTCTCCACGGAGGACAGGCATGAACACGCCGTTGGTGCGCATCGCGCTCCCCAAGCTGTTTCTATGGAGCGAGGCGGCTCGCATCCAGGAGTACCCGGAGGCGGCGGCCCGTGCCGAGCCAGGCCGCATCTATTCACGGGCCGATCTCGAGCGCGTGGTCTTCGACATCGCTCCCACGATGCAGTTCAAGGGCGGGGCGCCGCGCGGCAAGGGGACCGACGGCGTCATCAACACATACGGGATGGAGCGCAGCGGCGCCCGCTACCGCATCAACGGAATCAGCCTCTTCGAGCGGGTCGACAAGGGCCTCCGGGCCACCGCGGAAGGCGTCGCGCTGGGAAAGGCGTTTCGCGAGGCGGACGCTGACGTCGACTGGGCTCGCGCCCTCGCGAAGCAGCTGCTTCGACGTGAGCCTCGCACGCGCTTGGTGATCGGGCTTTGCCTTGCGGGCTGGCAGCTGGGAGTCGAGGCGCCGGGCGGTATCCCCTCGGGCGCGTTGTCGCTCACGTCGCCCGAGGGCGATGTCCTCGAGATCGCACAGCGCAACTGCGACGGCTTCAACACGCTGCTGCGCGACAACGCCGAGCTCGCCCTCGGGCCGCGTTGGCGCGCTGACCTTTCGGCTCTGGGCGAAACCGCGGCGGTCGTGTGGGAGGGCGTCCAGGGTGGACCACCCTCGACGAACGACCTCCCGACCGCTCTCAAGAAGGCCCTGGCCGTGTTCTTCCACATCCGAGCCTTCGATGGTGGTCCCTCGACCTGGGGCCTGGACGCCGGTGGACTCGCTGGTGCGCTGGCGGTGGAGAACCTCGACGAGCTCGGATTCGAGGACGCAGCGCCTGCGCGGCTGACCGACGACGAGGCGTTCGCCCGGGCGCTTCACGATTGCGCGGACGCCGAGGGCTTTCTCATCGTGAGTCAGCTCGGCGAGCGCTTCGGCGAGCTCCTTCAGGTGCCGGACGAGGATCGAGCCGTCGTCCTCGACAGCTACATCCGGACGGCGATGTACCACGAGCAGCTGCGATTGCTCGACCGCCACCCAGGACAGCCCCGCATGGGACGAGGGCTGTTCGGCGAGCCCGGCGCACGTCGCGTCCGCATCGACTTCACGCCCCCCTACAAGACCATGAACGTTGAGACTGCGGAGCAGACCCCCACGGGTTCCTCCAGGGAGATGCAGGGAGAAGACCGATGACCATCACCAAACCGTGGGCCGCCAAGGGGGTCGCACTCTATCCGCCTTCCTTCTCCATGGTGGGCCAGAACCAGGTGTTCAACGCACTCCACCAATTCCGCCGATCCTTCTGGGACGGTGCCGCGAACGACATCGCCGGCTTCTTCATCGCGTTCGGCGACTGGGGTCTGGGCAAGACACGGCTTGGCTACGAGCTCATCGCGGAAGCGACGGGCCGCGTCGACCGGTGGCTACTCAACAAGAACGAGTACGTCATCCCGCCCTTCCATCAGCCAGACAAGAAGCCGCGTGTGCTCGAGCCGGCGCTGCAGGATGGCATCCTGCCGCTCTACATCCGCTACAGCACCGTGTGCGACGACGCGCTCGACGCTGCGACGTGGGTGGCTCGCCTGGCGGTCGAAGCCCTGCGGCACACGTTGCGCGCCGACCCTGCCGCTGGCGGGCCGCGGGACCTCTACGAGGACCTCAAGGCGGCGATGCAGGCCAAGGGCGTGAACCTGAAGGCGCTCTCGCTCGTCGACGACGACACGCGATCGTTCGAGGACCGGCTTCGCGATGCGAAGAAGGTCTTGGGTGATGCTGGCCTGAGCCACCTCTGGATCATCGTCGACGAGGTCGAGACGCCCGGTGACCTGAAACGGGGCCTTCGCGAGGACACGCAGACCAAGGTCGACGACGAGTACCTCCTGATGGTCTCGGAGGTCATCAAGCACGAGAACTGGCGAAACCAACATCCGGACGTGAACTTTCTGCTGCTGTGCAGCGTGGGCATGCGCGACCAGATCCATATCGGTCCGAACCTGCGCCGAGCGAGCTCGGTCACGATCGAGCCGAACCAACTGACCGACGTGCAGAGCTACGTCGACCACATCAAGGGCGGCCTGGTCGACCCGCACGCCGTCGAGTACCCGGCGGGGACGCTCGAGGGCGCGTTCCTTTCGGCCAACCGGAACTTCGGCTGGCTGAACGTGATCATGTCGTCCATCCACGAGACGTACGCCCGGCACATGGAGCGCGGCTACCGCTCGAGCGCGTGGGAGCTCCTGAAGGACTTCGCCAAGACCGATGCCCGGGCCAAGCATATCTTCAACGACGACGCCGTCCTGCCCCTGCTCGGCAAGGTAACCGGGGTCCCCAAGCAGGAGCTGGAACGGCTCGTGTACGGCCAGCTGCCGGCTCCGGTCGGCGGGGCGGCGAAGGCGGCGTTGACCGAGGAGATGGCCGATGCGCTGCTCGCCCACGAGGTCGCGGGCCGCGGACACGCCTTCGCGGAGCTCTTTCAGGTTCACATCGACGAGCGCGCGCTCGCGAACGAGCTGACCCGTCCCGAGTTCGGCTTCAAGGCAAAGGAAGGGAAGACGGACACGTACTTCACCCCGACCTGCGAGGTGTCCGTCGTCGGACTGCTCGAGGCATTGCGCGCGTTCTCCGTTGCGGTCGGGGGAGCCCCGGGCACCGCTGGTGACTTCGTCGTCTACGCCGACCTGGAGCAATGGGGCGAGCAGCTGGCGGCGCTCTACCCGCGAGAGGGCATCGAGTTCGCGGCCGAGTCACTCCACCGCATCTTCTCGAAGCCGGAGTACCGGGTCGACGGGACCCGGTTCATCGGGATGTCGTTCCGGCTCTGGCGCGAGTTCAACAAGCTCCTGGCCTCGGCGGCTGAGAGCGTTCGCTTCTTCAGGGACGGCAAGTACGAGGCTTCGCTCGACGAGTACGTCCGCGGCGTCAGTCAGACGAAGGCGAAGCGCGGGACGGCGATCTGCCTTGGCCTCGCGAAGCTCCTCGACGACCACCTCAAGGATGAGGCTACCAAGCACATCTCGGGGCTCAAGGACGTTCCGCACAAGGCGCTCACCTCCGCGTTCGGCTCGCCGTCGCTCGACGGGCTTCGGGTCACGCCGGATGGTCGGTGCACGGTCGTGTACTGCCTGGACGCGCAGCAGACCCTCGACAAGCTACGCGCCTACATCGGCCTCGAGCGGGTCCACCCGATCCTTGTCCTGTTCCCGGCAGGCGCGGACGTGGCCTCGTTCGAGCAGCAGCTCGATGCGTCGCCGGCCCTTCGCCGCTGCGTACTGACGCGGCGCCTCGTATCGCAGGAGGAGGAGTTCCTTCTCAAGTACTCGGGCCGGGGCTCCGCCTACAACGCCCACGAGGCACGCCTGAGCAAAGTCGCGAAGGGGCTCGAGGGTTCCTACCGCGACGAGTGGCAAGCGAAGAGCCGGGAGTGGGCGAACGGCCTCCGCAAGACCGGCTACCTCCTCGCGCCCATCTGGAGCCGCAAGACCGGCAACAACACGGTCGATTTCGCGAAGGGCTACCGCTACATGTTGGCGAACGACTGCTCGCTCGATGCAGCCGTCGACACGGCCGGCGGACCTTTGAACAACGTGGAGTTTGAAAACTGCCGACAGGCGGCGAAGAAGAACATCGATGCACCTGCCGCGTGGAAGTACGGCGACCTCCTGGGCGTGCTGACGACCGACGGCAGCCTGCTCCCGAAGGTGCCCCGGTGCTTCTTCGCGCTCCTCCAAGAGCTCAAGATGCAGTCGGCGGTGAGCAAGCTCGCCAACAGCTTCTTTTTCGCGGTGCCCGAGAGCGAGATGAAGGCACCACAGCAGCTCGAGCAGATCCTCGAGGTGCTTATCGGCATCGGGCTCGTCCGCAAGAAGAACGACCTCTACAAGGCCGTCGACCGGACGATGCTCGAGAGCCGCCGCCAGTCGGCGTCGACCTGGCTCGAGGGGGAGTGCAAGGACTCGGTCAAGACGCTCACCGACCTGTTCCCCACGCAGGCCAGCATTCTGCTGAGCAACAACTACCCCACGGCCAAGCAGCAACTGGTGACGGCGGAAGAGCGGATCCAGCAGGTGAGCTCGGACCACCTGACCGCCGACATCGACAGCCTGACCGAGGGATCGCTCAAGACGGTCGTCGCTCAGGTCCTCGACATCGAGGAGCGCATCCTCGGTGTGTGCCCGCTTGAGATAGGCGAGACGACGCTCCACTTCGACTGCTCGCCGGCGCGAATCCTGTCCTACGAGACCCGGTATTCGACGCTCTCGCTGTGGGAGCGCGTCGCCTTCCTGGCGTGGCTGAAGAAGGCGTTCCTGGAAACTCGGGACGAGATGATCGAGGAGATCGACCATCTGCTAGGCGAGGCGGCCACGCTCGATGAGGCCGAGGGCCACCCCTTCCCCATCGCCCCGGTCACGCTGCCGCTCAAGGCCATCAAGTCCGAGCTCGAGAACGCGGTGAAAGGGACCGCCGCGGCAGGCACGCAGACGCGGATGGCGACGATCCCGGTCGCGTCGTACACGCTGATGATCGACCAGTACCTGGTCAGCTCGCAGTACGAGCAGGCGTGGAAGCGCATGGACGCGCTGAAGGACCTGATCAGCAAGGAGCAGCCCGGTAGCTTCTTCGCGCAGTTCAAGAAGCTCCATGAGCAGTGGGCGAAGGCGGTCAAGGACTACAAGGCCGCCGCCTCCGCGTGGCAGTCGCTGGGCGACTTCACGGCCGACGCTCCGCAACCGGTACAGGCCTCGCTCAACCCGCTCAAGCTCGAGGTCCAGAAGTTCCGCGGTCTCGTGGAGGGAGGCCTGAAGCAGCAGGTGCAATCGCTGATCGATCAAGTGGCGGAGACCGAGCTCTTGAAAAGCTTGGAGACCGAGGTCGTCGCGACCGCGCAAGCGGTCCAGGGGCTCCCGCAGCGGGTCACAGAGAAGCTCGACGAGCTCAAGACGGAACTCCGGCAGGTGATCCGGCAGAAGGAACTGCGCGCGCTCAACCGGGTTTTGAAGTCGAACGGGAAGCCGGCCAAGGCGGAGCCGACGCCGGCTGCGACCTTCGGGACCACGAAGGCGCGCTACGAGGCGTTCAACAGCGAGGTCTCCCAGGAGGGCGCAGGCTTCTTTGAGGGCGCTGGCAAGGACGTCCACTTCGGTCTGTGGGTCGATATCTCCGGCGACCTGGAGGCCGGCTCCTACGACGAAGACCAGCACCCGGACCACGCCGACGCGATTCGCGAGCTCAAGGAGATGAAGCTCATCCGCTCGAAGCTGGAGCTCCGATGAAAGCGCGCATCGTCGAAGCACAGGCTGACCTGTTCGAGGTCGGCGTCCTCTCGCAGACGGCAGAGGTCGAGAGCGTTCCCATGGATCGGCTCCTGGCTGATCCGTCGGGGCCTCCGCTCGTCGTCGTCGGTGGGTTGCTGGATGCCGAGCGCCTCGTCGACATGCGCAAGCTCTCGTCCGCGCTCGCGCGGTCGGGGGTCGCCGTCATCCTCGTGCCGCCGTTCACGGATCTGGACCTCGGCCGCTACTTCGAGACGCCGGTCCAGCTGGGAGCCCGACGCCGCGCCGCGGATTCGGTTGCACGCATCACCGACGGTGTGCTCGAGGAGGACCTCGGCGGAGGGGTGAAGGTTCGGTCGGACCACTTCTTCGACACAGTGCTCGGCGCAGGCGTGCTCGCCGTGGATGCCCAGAACAAGCCCGTGCTCCTCCGGTACCAGGCGACCAACACCGTGGGTCCGGTGTTCTTCTCCGCGCTCCAGCTGCTTACCTACACGGCGCTGACCGACGAGGCGCATCGCCAGAGCCTGCTTGGGCACCTCTTGTCGTGGACTCCGTCGGTCACGGCGGAGGCCAGGGAGATCGCACGGCAGCGGTCCAACCCGCCGAAGGCCGAGACAGTCGGCGAAGGGGTGCTCGTCCCCGTTGCGCTGCTCCTTGCGGCCGGCGGCCCACAGACAGCGGAGCTCCTGCGATCTCGAGCCGGCGCGCTCCTTGGCGTGGACCTGAGCGCCAATGACGTCGGTCGAGCCCTCGAGGAGCTCACGCGTCAGGGGCTCGCGGCCTCCGGCGCGTCGGCACCCAGCGATCGCGAGGCTCTCGTCCGGTTTCTCGAGCAGCGCGGGATGCACCCGTACCTGCGTGAGCTTGGGGCCCTGCTCGCCTCAGAGGAGACGACGACATGAAAAGCATCGAGCTGGCTCGCGCACTCGCCGCGGCAATGAGCCTGCGGCTTCCCGGCACCGCCGGGAAGATCGCCAACAAGATGCGGTACATCGACTCAAAGGCCCCGCTCTTCGTGCGTGGCGGCATCATCCGCAGCGTCGAGTCGCGCCGGTTCGATCGCGTCTACGCCGTCGGAGTTTCCTCCAAGAGCCGGAGCATGCCCGCCCTGGGCGGCATTCTTTATGGAGCCGCGGCGCTCCGCCACGACATCGTCGTGTCTGGCAACCAGGTGACGGAGGGCTTCCAGGACAGCCGCGTCGACATCAATGACATGAACTTCCTGGACGCGTCCGAGCGACTTGCATGGAAGGAGTACATCCTCGTCTACCAGCTCCTGACGGACCTGCTGGATTCGGATACGAAACCGGATGTCATCTTCGTCGACATCCCGCTCCTTGTCCCGCGTGCCGAGCAGAGTCTCAGCCTCGCCGAGCCCGACGTCGAGGAGGAGTGGCACGAGCTGATCGAGGTGATGGAGGCGTTCTGGCAGCGGTTCCTGCCGTCCATCTACCCGAACGACCCGAACGGTCCGTTCCTCGTCTCGCTTCAGTCGCGCCGCGACCTCAACGCCGCCGTCTTGAACGCGCTCCGTGAGAAGGGACCGGCGGGTTCCCCCGAGGCGATCGGCAGCGAAGCGATGGACCTCGTGCAAGGCGAGTGGGTGCAGCTGCGGCGGGTCGGTGTTCTCCGCTTCCTCCGTGGTGCCCTGCGCGCAGGGCATCGGACGGCCGCCTACTACTACGAAGCGCTGGGACGTCAGATGAAGCGCTTCGAGCCTCGGACGGTCGCGAACCACGGGCTCATCGGCTTCCACATCCAGGTCGGCCTCAGAACGCCGATCTGGAAGATCGAGACCGTCGGTGCTCCGGGGCAGTGGGACTCCGAGGCCCTCGACAGGCTGGCCAGCATCACCGCCTTCCTGACGCTGAACGACAACCCGCGGATGAAGCCGCTGCCGCTCTGGTACGCCGAACAGCTCGTGATGATGCCGCGCGAGGTCCTGTCCAACTACCTTCGTTCGACCCTGGGCATGCTCAAGGACCGTGCCGTTGATCGAGCCTGGCTCGAGGGCGTCGACACCATGGATGAGGAGTGAGCATGTTCCGAGACGACGATAACTACATTGGCAAGCTGGTCGGCAACACCGGGGAACCCAACAAGCTGACGATCGCGCTGCGTACGAGCTTCTCGGCGCGGCGTGGGGAGTTCGTGCGGGTCGCGCACCAGGAGCGCGAGTCGGAATCGCAGCTCGACGTGCTGGGCCGCATCGTGGGGCTCTCGCGGTCGAACATCCTGTTCAGCCCAGCGCTCGGCGAAGGGATCAGTGAAGTCGAGCTGCTGCCGCAGTCGCGGCTCTCGGGGGAGACGGTGTACGCGACGCTCGAGCTGGTTGGCTACAAGGATCCGTTCACTGGCGAGATCCGGATCCCCCGACGGCCCCTGACGCCGGGGACGAAGGTCTACGGAGTCGACTACGCGTTCCTCACGAGCTTCTACGAGTTTTCCGAGGACACCAGCATCCATCTGGGCAACCTTGTCGGCTACGAGAAGGGCGAGAACATCGTCCCGGTCTTCCTCGACGCGAACACCTTGGTGACCGAGCACCTCGCCGTGCTTGCGATGACAGGCTCGGGGAAGAGCTACACCGTCGGGCGCGTCATCGAGCGGCTGGTCTCACAGCTCAACGCGTCGGTCGTGGTCTTCGACCCGCACGGCGAGTACGGCAAGGCCTTCCGAACCGGCAAGCTCAACTTCAACGACCGGCTCGACAAGGTCGAGGATCCTCGCGACCGGCAAAAGCTCGCGGAGATCCAAGATGCCCTCCAGCAGCTGCAGGACAGCGGGGGCGGCATCAAGGTCTATACGCCGCAGCTGCGGAGCTTCGACGAGAAGTACGCGGGGAAGAACATGCGCCTCGCTCTTCAGCTCGACCACTTCGACGTGGACGAGTTTTCCGGGGTGCTCCCTGGACTGACGGAGCCGCAGCAGCGCGTGCTCGACGTCGCACTCCGCTACTGGAAGGAGAACATCGACGAGCCTCGCGACATCCAGGAGCTCTTCGCGGTCCTCGATGATCTCGACCGCCTGAAGGAGTGGGTGACGGAGTCCGGCAGCCAGGGCGAGGCCAATGCGCTCCGCGGAGGGAGCGCCAACATCGCCGCCATCCGCCTTCGGCGCATGATCAACGAGGCGCAGAGCTTCTATTCGCGCGCGGCCGGTGAGCCGTTCGACGTCTACGAGATGGTCGGCGACGACAATGCCGAGGCCGGACGGCTCTGCATCATCGACCTCCAAGGGCTCTCGAACACGGCGCGGCAGGTCATCGTCGCGCTCATCTCGAGTGAGCTGATGAAGGCGGCGGCCGACAAGCAGCGCCCGACCCGACCGGTGTTCATTGTCTACGAGGAGGGGCATAACTTCGCGCCCGCCGGCGAGGCTGCGATCTCGAAGAACATCATCAAGCGCATCGCGGCCGAGGGCCGGAAGTTCGGCGTGGGCTTCGCCATCGTCAGCCAGCGCCCGAGCAAGCTCGACTCCGACGTGACGAGTCAGTGCAACACCATCGTCGCGATGCGCATCAAGAACCCGGACGACCAGCGGTTCATCCAGAAGACCTCCGACTACTTCTCTGCAGCGGACCTGGCGGAGCTCCCGACGCTGTCGACCGGTGAGGCGTTGATCTGCGGACGGGCGATCATCGCGCCGCTCGTCGTGAAGGTCGGCACCAAGGCGCTCGTTCACGGCGGTGAGTCACCGCGCGTGTGCGAGCGCTGGGGGAGGTCGGGAGGATGATGGGTGACCGCTCGACATCACCGGCGGACCTGGTGTTCGACGGGCTCACCAACCGCGAACTGATGGTCGAGCACTTCCCGATGCTGCTGTCGGGGATCCCGGACATCGGGCTCACGGTGCACTCGCACTTCCTCACGGTCCTGGCCACCGCGGGGCAGTCGCAGGGCTACTCCGCCGTGGCGGAGTGCCCGATTTGGTGGGCCCGCGACAACGGCCTCGGAGACGTGCGCGCGGACTCCGTGTGGTTCGAGAAGCACTCGGGCGAAGCCTCGCTTGCGTTCGAATTCGAGAGGTTCGAGCGTGGTGACGAGGGGAAGCTGAGGGGCAAGGTCGAGAACCTCGCGATCGCGTCGACCGCGTCCCCGAGTTTGAAGCTGTGTGTCCTGATCTACTGGGTGCGCAGCGGCTCGGCTCCGCGCAGCATGGACGCCATCATTGCAACTTACCGAGAAGGGTTCAGGCGTCGTGGCAGTGACGTGGAACCGGCACGGACACCGTTGATGATCATCAAGTGCGTGATGCGCCCCGCTCCCGATTCCGAACGTCTCGTGTTCGGCGAGTTCCTGCGCGACGAGCGCAATGAGCGGCTCGCCTTGGGGAGGGCGTAGTCATGGCGCTGATCGTGTTCCGCGGCGAACCCAGCGAGGAGCTGGGCGATCGGTTTCGCTTGCTAGCCGAGCTCGGCAAAGGGAGCTTCGGCGAGGTGTGGCAGGCGCGGAGGCTGAAGGATGGTGCCACGGTCGCGATCAAGATTCCGAAAGACCAGGAGAAGGGCGAGGAGGTGCTTCGCAAGGAGTCAGACATCATCAGGGAAATCCGTCACCCGAACATCGTTCGAGTCCACGGCTTCCACAACATCAGCGAGCTCTTCGTGATCGAGATGGAGTTCGTCGATGGCTACGACCTGGCGAAGGTCCTCGACAGCGTCAGTACGCGGGCGCCGCTCACCTTCGAACAGATGCTGGAGTGGACGATGCAGATCCTCGACGGTCTTGCCGCCGTCCACGCCGCGAACATCTCGCACAACGACCTGAAGCCGCAGAACATCCTCGTCGACAAGGCGTCCGGGGCAGCGAAGATCACCGACTTCGGGTCGAGCCGCCGGCTCGAGGATGTGTGGGTTTGGACCAAGCGCCACGGCACGGAGGCGTACATGGCCCCGGAGGTGGCGCTCGAGGGGAAGCGCGCCCGGGACGTCAGCGACATCTACTCGATCGGCGTTCTCCTCTACGAGATGGCCACGGGACGGTTGCCCTACTCGAGCCCGCATCAGCTGCTGACCAGCGTGCAGATCGCCAAGCCTCGTGAGGTCAACCGCGATGTGCCTGCCGATCTCGAGGACGTAATCCTTCGCGCGATGGCGTGGCGGCCCGAGAACCGTTTTCAGAACTGCGGGTCGATGCGCGCCGCCGTGCAGGCATGCCTTGACCGGTTGCGCGCTGAGGCGGCGACGGCAGCCGTGCCGGCTCGCTCGGAGCCCAGCCAGCTCGGCTTCCAGCCGCCCTCGTCGAGTCCGCTCTACTACCTCGAACTGGCCAAGCAGCGGCTCGCCGAGGGCGACGCTCAAGGTGCCCTGGAGGCGGCGGAGGCCGCTGTCGATCGGAGCGACGGCCATCCTCAGTACCTGCGGATGCTCGGCGGCATCTGTATGCGACTGGGGTACGACCGCAAAGCGGCCGAAGCGTACGAGCAGCTGCTCGTTGCCTTCGATCGTGGCTACCCGGTCGAGGCTCAGCAGCGACGCGACGTGCTCGAGCGACTCGGTCAGCTGTACACCAGCCTCCAGCGGTACGGCGACGCGGTGGCGATCTACGAGCGCCTTGTGGACGCCGTCGACAGGCCGTACTCGCGGTTCCGGCTCGCCGTTGCGGTGGGACTTGATGGCGATTACGGGCACGCGATCCAGTTGCTCGAGACCGTTCGAGCGGAGCGGCCGGATGCCGTCGTCGTCTACTCCAAGCTCGGGTGGGCGCACGCCCTCAACGGGAACGATCGCCTCGCTCTCAGCTTCTACAACCAGGCACTGGCGCTTGACGCCTTCGACCTGTTCAGCCTCTTCGAGCTCGGGAAGTACTACTTCATGGTCGGTGATCGGCGACGCGCCCGGGAGTACTTTGAGCGAGTCATGGACGCGGACAAGCAGGGCTTCTACGGCGACCGCGTCCGCGAGCTCACGAGCCCGACAGCCTGAGCTCCGCCCACAGATCGCGCTGGTTCTTGTGCCTCGCGGTTACTGACCTTGAATGCGTGACGTCGTCATGGTGGTTTGCGTAGTCCGGTGTCGGTGAGGAAGCCATCGAAGACGTCGTGTCGGTACTGGAGTTGGCGAAGGCCGCGCCTGATGGCGGTGATCAGGTCGTCGGGGTCGGCGAAGGCCCGGTTCGCCTGGCTGGTGCGCCGCAGCACGGTGCGTCGTTCGAGGTAGGTGTGAGTGCGGGCGTCCCGGTGTATGCGTGTCACGATGATGCGGTAGAGGGCAGCGTTGGCCTGTCGGTTGCCTCCGCGGTTCAGTCTCCGGCGCTATGTTCTCCGGAAGAATTAGCCTCTTCCAACCTCACGTTAAGGCGTAGTGAAGGACGAGGACGGCGCTCCGGTTGGTGCCGCAGCGGAGATCCCGCAGGAGGCGCCAGCCCTTCAAGACGGCCATAGCCTGCTCGCCGACGCCTCGGATCTTGGCGTCGCTGTTGTTGCGCCGCCGCTTCCAGCGCCTGAGCCGACGGCCCCGGAAGGGGACTCGGATGTGCCGCCCGGCGCCTTGGTACGCCTTGTCCGCCCAGCACTTCAGTCCCGCGGCGGCGAGTGCGTCGACGATCCCGCGCTAGCGGGCAGCGGTCAGGTCTTGGGTGGAGCCTGGCAGGGCCGGGGAAGCCCACAGCAGTCGGCCGAATGTGAGGATCTGAACGTTCATGCCGCGCCGTTTGTGTTTGCTCGAGTAGCACGGTATTTCGACGGTGATCTTGTCGATCGACAGCAGTGTGCCGTCCAGGATGACGCACGCCTTGGCTGTGGCGATCTTCCCCTCGGTCAGAGTCGGGACGCGGGCGGCCAGCACCTCAATGGCCTTACGCCGGGCCGCGCCTGCGACCTGACCGGTCGCTTCGGGATGCCCAACTGCCCAGTGTCGTCAAAGCGGTGGTGCGCCGACAGAAGCAGAATGTAACCTCCTCTCCAATCCAGAGAAGAGGAGTCGCCATGGCGACGCGGGTTGACTTTAATTTCGGTGATGACGGAAGCCAGGAGAGCGTCGTGATCTCCTCCGACCAGCTCGCCCGAGTGGTGCGCGCCGCACTGCAAGACGAGGTGCTGGTGTCGGAGCAGGCCGCGCCTCATGACCTGTGGCGGGACATCGAAGCCGTGACCAGGCTGCTGGAGGGCCTGGAGGATTGGCGGGAGAGGGCCATCGTGGCGGTCGACGAGAGCGGCACCGTGGACCGGAGCGCCCTCGGCATCGCCGCGGGCATGGGCGCGGCGAAGCTGTACGACCTGCTGGAGCGGCACGGCCGGCCACGCACGCAGACACGGCTGACACAGGTGCAGGTGCTGGAGAGCCGGGTGATCGGCGAGGACGGAGAGTGGGACCCGGCTCGCGTCGTCGCCACTATGAGCAGCTACGGCTGGGAGATCGACGACAAGCGGGCCCGCGCACTGCTGCGGGCGCTGACCGAGCAGGAGGTGCTGGAGAAGGTTCCGAACCGAGGCGGACGCGCCGTCTACCAGGTCGTCGGCCCTCGGGACTGGCTGTACTGCCTGGACCCGGAGCGCGACACGATCGAGAACGGCCCCTCCACCCCAGCGCGGGTCGCAAGGCTGGCGCGCGAAGACTCCGGTCCGACCGTGTGGTGGCTCGGGAAGCCGCTGAAGCGGATGAGGGACGGTGACCGGCTGTGGATCTACTTCGGCGGGGTCGAAGGAAAGATCGCGGCGATGGCGCATGTGAAGTCGTCGCCGCGACCGGCGCCGATCGGTTCGCAAAAGCCGTACGAGTTCGACGCCGAACTTGACTTGAAGGCGACCACGGCTCTGTCCAAGTCGCCGGTACGGCTTGAGGAGATGGATCAGAGGCACCCGCAGGCATGCGGGGAGATGCGGGCGGCGGACGTGAAGCTGGCCGAAGCGCGTGCCAACCTCTGACCGCCCTTCCCGCTGGGCGCGCACCGCATCGCCGTGCGTGCTCAGCTCTTGAGGGCTTGCTCGATCCGCTCGAAGTTCTCAGGGCTGAAGTTGCCCCGGCTGATCTGCACGCTCCGGTTTTGTTTCGGCGTACCACATTCGGATACGACGCCAGCTCCGGCACGGCGATCTTCCAGGTGGCCGCGATGCGCCCGAGGACGATCACCGCGTCACGGGAGATGGCGCGGCGCACCAGTAGAAGGCGAAGGACTGGGAGGGCAGTGTGTGCGGGATCGGCCGCCACGATTGCGAATGGTAGCCGTGGAACTGCATGGCAAGGATCTGCCGGGCGAGTTCGTCGTGACTGTGCCCCTGCTTCGTCAGGCCGTTCAGGGTCCGGGACCACCACCGAAGTCCCGGATGGTCCTTGTCGGGGTGCGTCAGGAAGTGGTTGGTGGGCCCGCCGACGTGCGCGATGTGTTGCAGAGGTGCCTCAGTGGCCAAGATCGTGAGACGAACTACTCGTGGCCACTACTGAGACGCGACTGATCAGTGCAGGTAGACGAGGTGCGATTGGTCAGCGGATTCGAGAACCTACACCCGACGCTCTCCCGGGCCGCCGCACCGCCGTCCTCCCTGGCCAGCCGGTGCGGCCACCACACCTTCGGACCGACGTCCAGGAACAGCGACGTCACCAGGACCGAGCGCACGATGAACGTGTCGATGAGGACGCCGAGGGCGACCGCGAAGCCGATCTCGGCGAAGGCGACCATCGGGAGGGTGCCGAGGGCGGCGAAGGTGCCGGCCAGGACCAGTCCGGCGGAGGTGATGACCGCTCCGGTGGTGGCGAGCCCGGTGACCACGCCGGCTCTGGTGCCCTGCCGGCCCGCCTCCTCGCGGATACGCGTGGTGAGGAAGATGTTGTAGTCGATGCCCAGGGCGACCAGGAAGACGAAGACGAACAGCGGGAAGTCCGTCGCTTCCCCCGCGTAGTCGAAGACGTACCGGAACGCGAGTGCGCTGATGCCGAGCGCCGCCGTGAACGACAGGATCACCGTCCCGATCAGCAGCAGCGGGGCGATCAGGGCGCGCAGCAGGACGCACAGGATCAGCAGGACGACCACCAGCACCAGGGGGATGATCAGCACGTTGTCGTGCGTGGTCGCCTCCTCCATGTCGAGCAGGGCCGCCGTACCGCCGCCCACCTGGGCGTCTGCGTCCGGCACCGCGTGCACGGTGTCCCGCACCCGCTCCACCGTCTGCTTGGCGGCCTCGCTGTCCGCCGGGGCGGTCATGGTGGCCTCGAACAGGACCTTGCCCTCGAAGGCCGGTTTCGTGCCGGGCGGCAGCCCGAGGGACTGCGGGACCACGCCCTGCGTCGCCGCCACCGCGCGGCCCACCTGCTCGGCCTGCGCCTGGTTGCTGATGATGACCAGGGGATCGCCGCTGCCCGCCGGGAAGTAGCGCGCCGACACCTCCTGGCCGGTGATCGAGTCCGGTTTCCCGGTGAACGCGTCCGCGTTGCCGATGCCCTCCGCGCGCAGCTGGATCAGGCCCAGCGAACAGACCGCCAGGACCAGTGCCGTGACGGCCCACGTCGTGCGCGGGCGGCGGGCGATACGGCGGCCCATGCGCGCCCAGATGCCGCGCTCCGTCGGGTCGGGTGTGCCGTAGTGCGGGATCACCGGCCAGAAGATCCACCGGCCGAAGATCACCAGCAGCGCGGGGAAGAGGCTCATCATCGCCAGCAGGGCGACCGCGACACCGATCGCGGCCACCGGGCCCAGACCGCTGGTGGAGTTCATCTCGGCGGCCAGCAGCACCAGCATGCTCAGCACGACCGTCGCGCCGGAGGCGAGCACCGCGGGGCCCGCGCGATGCAGTGCCAGGGCCATCGCCTCGTGCCGGTCCTCGTGCCGGCGCAGCTCCTCCCGGTAGCGGGCCACCAGCAACAGGGCGTAGTCCGTCCCCGCGCCGAAGACCAGCACGGTGAGGATGCCGGCGCTCTGACCGTTGACCGTCAGCCCCGCGTGCTCGGCCAGCAGATAGATCAGCGCCTGGGAGGCGAACAGCGCGCAGACCACCGACACCAGGGGCACCAGCAGCAGGGTCAGACTGCGGTAGGTGATGAGCAGCATGACGATGACGACGGTCATCGCCGCGAACAGCAGCGTCGAGTCGATGCCCTCGAAGGCCTCCGCGAAGTCCGCCGACGTACCGCCCGGGCCCGTGATGTGCACGGCCAGCCCGCCGCCGCCCTCGCCGACGTCGTCCCGGATGGAGTCGACGGCGGGCGAGATCCGCTCCCAGCCCTCCTCGTCCATCGTGATCGGCACGAAGACCTGCGCCGCCCGCGGATCATCAGGCCGGTCGAAGACCGGTCCCCGGGTCTCCGCGCCCCGGATGCCGTGGTCGCGCAGCTCCTTGAGCTGCCGCACGTCCTCGGCGATCTCCGCCCGGTCCTGGGCCGTCAGCCCGCCGTCCCGGGCGTAGATCACGATCGCCGGGATCTGCTCGGGCCGGAAGTCCTCGGAGATCTCCAGCACCTGTGTCGACTCCGCGGACCCCGGCAGCCAGGACGATGCGTCGTTGTCCTGCGCGTCGGTGAGCTTCATGGCGAACGGCGCGGCGACGAACAGCACCACGACCCACAGCACCAGCACCAGCCACTTGGCCCGCCGCCCGCAGACGAGGTGTGCGACGCCCTCTTTCATGGCAACCCCCTGTGCGACCCGGGACCGATGCCCACAACCCCCGGAGGGCATGGCAGTCTTAGGTCATGGCCGCGCAGATCAACCCCAGCATCCTGTCCGCCGATTTCGCCCGCCTCGCGGACGAGGCGAAGGCCGTGGAAGGAGCCGACTGGCTCCACGTCGACGTCATGGACAACCATTTCGTCCCGAACCTCACGCTCGGCGTGCCGGTCGTAGAGTCGCTCGCCCGTGCGACGGACACCCCGCTGGACTGCCATCTGATGATCGAGGCCCCCGATCGGTGGGCGCCCCAGTACGTCGAGGCGGGGGCCGGTTCCGTCACCTTCCACGTCGAGGCGGCCGCCGCCCCGGTCCGGCTCGCCCGGGAGATCCGCGCCAAGGGCGCCCGCGCCTCCATGGCGCTGAAGCCCGCGACCCCGATCGAGCCGTACGAGGACCTGCTCCCCGAGCTCGACATGCTGCTGATCATGACGGTCGAACCGGGCTTCGGGGGACAGGCCTTCCTCGACATCATGCTTCCCAAGATTCGCCGCACCCGCGAGTTGATCAGCAAACACGGTCTGGAGCTCTGGCTCCAGGTCGACGGCGGAGTCTCCGCTTCCACGATCGAGCGGTGCGCGGACGCCGGAGCCGACGTCTTCGTGGCCGGATCGGCGGTCTACGGGGCAAACGACCCGGCAGAGGCGGTACGTGCACTACGCACGCAGGCGGAGGCGGCGACCGCCAAGGCCTCCTGGGCCTGCGACCACTGAGCCACAGCAAAGTGAACGGCTCTCATCAGGGCTGATCATCCGCGCCGGATCTGCAAGGATGAACGGCGAATCCAGAGTGTGAACAGCAGTGAGGAGATCGCCGTGTCGGGTATGTCGGCGGGCCGGTCAGCCATGCGGATGGGACCCGCTGAGCTGGTGCAGGCGGCGGCCATGGCCCGCCGCTTCTACCTCGAGGGGAAGTCCAAGATCCAGATCGCGGAGGAGTTCGGCGTCAGCCGCTTCAAGGTGGCCCGGGTCCTGGAGACCGCCCTCGAACGGGATCTCGTACGTATCGAGATCCGTGTGCCTGCGGAGCTGGACGCCGAGCGCTCGGACGCGCTCCGCGCCCGCTACGGCCTCAGGCACGCCGTCGTGGTCGAGTCCCCGGCCGATGCCGAGGAGTCGCCCGACCCCGAGAACCTGGGAGAGGTGGCCGCCGACCTGCTCGGCGAACTGGTCAACGAAGGTGATGTGCTGGGCCTGGCCTGGGGCCGCTCCACCATCCACATGGCGGCGGCGCTCGACCGGCTGCCGCCGTGCACGGTGGTGCAGCTGACGGGCGTGTACGACGCCGGGACCGCCGAGCGCGGCTCGGTGGAGGCGGTACGCCGCGCCGCCCAGGTCTCCGGCGGTGACGCGCACCCCATCTACGCGCCGATGCTCCTGCCCGACGCGGCCACGGCCACGGCGCTGCGCAACCAGACGGGCATCGCCCGGGCCTTCGAGCACTTCGACAAGGTCACCGTCGCCTGCGTCTCCATCGGCTCCTGGGAGCCGGGCATCTCCACGGTGCACGACATGCTCAGCGACGAGGAGCGCGCGCACTACGCCTCCCTCGGTGTCGCCGCCGAGATGTCCGCGCACCTCTTCGACGCCGAGGGCCGCAGGGTCGGTCGCGACTTGGGCGAGCGCTGCATCACGGTCAAGGCCGACCAGCTCCGCCGTATCCCCGAGGTCGTCGCGATCGCCGGCGGGCAGCGCAAGGGACCCGCGATCGACGCGGTGCTGCGGTCCGGGCTCGTCACCAGCCTGGTGACGGACACGTCGGCGGCGGACTACCTGATGACGGCGGGCCCGGCACCGAAGTCCGCGCTCAACAGGACCGACCCGGACGGAGTCTGACGTATGGCCGGCGAGGCGCGTGAGGTACCGGACGATCCGGCCGGCCGGATCGTCCTCGTGCTGGACCTGGAGGGAGTCACGGACAAGGCGGGCCTCATGGACCGCTGCGCCCGTGACCTCTGTCTGCCCGAGTGGTTCGGCCGTAACTGGGACGCCCTCGCCGACTGCCTGGCCGATCCCGGCCTCTGGCCCGAGGGAGCCGTGGAGCAGGGGCTGCTGGTCGTCGTCCGGGGCTGGCGGGAGTACGCCGAGAAGCGGCCCGACGAGTGGCAGGTCGCCGAGGAGATCTTCGCGGAGGCGACGGACCGGGGGCCGGGTCTCTTCGTGACCCTCGGGTCGTGACCCCTCGCGCTTGGAGCATCCTCCGAAGGCGCCCCTGACCAGCCTGGATGATCCGCTGGGGGACGTGCGCACATCCGGCATGGGACAATGAAGTACGTGCTCTTTCCCCCTGGCCGGCCGGTCGGGGGGTCACCTCTGATCGACTGGGATGTGCAGCACGTGCGTTTCCTCAATGACATCCAGCCCGGGTACGACCTGACGTACGACGACGTCTTCATGGTGCCGAGTCGCTCCTCGGTGGGCTCGCGGCAGGCCGTCGACCTCAGCTCCCCGGACGGCACGGGCACCACCATCCCGCTCGTTGTCGCCAACATGACCGCCATCGCCGGGCGCCGCATGGCCGAGACCGTGGCCCGCCGCGG
This sequence comes from Streptomyces sp. NPDC006235, assembly GCF_040613735.1. Lineage (NCBI taxonomy): Bacteria > Bacillati > Actinomycetota > Actinomycetes > Kitasatosporales > Streptomycetaceae > Streptomyces > Streptomyces sp. NPDC006235. The sequence goes on along the minus strand of NZ_JBEXSR010000059.1, from coordinate 4,010 downwards.
CGGCCTCGTCGTCATACCGCAGGACATTCCGATCGACGTGGTCACCGACGTCGTCTCCTGGGTCAAGAGCCGCCATCTGGTCCTGGACACCCCGATCATGCTGGTGCCCCACCAGACGGTCGCGGACGCGCTGTCCCTGCTGCCCAAGCGCGCGCACAACGCCGGGGTCGTCGTCGACGAGGACCACCGGCCGGTCGGTGTGGTCACCGAATCCGACCTGTCCGGCGTGGACCGCTTCACGCAGCTGGGAGAGGTGATGTCCCGGGACCTGCTGCTCATCGACGCGGACATGGATCCCGGCGAGGCCTTCGACACCCTCGACCACGCCAATCGCCGCTACGCCCCCGCGGTCAACCAGGACGGCACGCTCGCCGGCATCCTCACCCGCAAGGGCGCCCTGCGCGCCACGCTCTACACGCCGGCCACGGACGCGCGGGGGCGGCTGCGGATCGCCGCCGCCGTCGGCATCAACGGCGACGTCGCGGGCAAGGCCAAGCAGCTGCTGGACGCGGGCGTCGACACGCTCGTCATCGACACCGCGCACGGCCACCAGGAGTCGATGATCAGCGCCCTGAAGCTGGTGCGCGACCTCGACCCGCAGGTGCCGATCGTCGCGGGCAACGTGGTGGCCGCCGCGGGCGTGCGCGACCTGATCGAAGCGGGCGCGGACATCGTCAAGGTCGGTGTCGGCCCCGGCGCCATGTGCACCACGCGCATGATGACCGGCGTCGGCCGGCCGCAGTTCTCCGCCGTGCTCGAATGCGCCGCCGAGGCGAAGAAGTACGGCAAGCACGTGTGGGCCGACGGCGGCATCCGCCACCCGCGCGACGTGGCCATGGCGCTCGCCGCCGGCGCGTCCAACGTGATGGTCGGCTCCTGGTTCGCGGGCACCTACGAGTCCCCGGGCGACCTCCAGCACGATGCCCAGGGACGCGCCTACAAGGAGTCCTTCGGCATGGCTTCCGCCCGGGCCGTGCGCAACCGCACCTCGGAGGAGTCGGCGTACGACCGGGCCCGCAAGGCGCTGTTCGAGGAGGGCATCTCCACGTCCCGCATGTTCCTCGACCCGGCCCGCCCCGGCGTCGAGGACCTGATCGACTCGATCATCGCCGGCGTCCGCTCCTCCTGCACGTACGCCGGTGCCGGCTCCCTGGAGGAGTTCGCCGAGAAGGCCATCGTCGGCATCCAGAGCGCCGCCGGCTACGCCGAGGGCAAGCCGCTGCACGCCAGCTGGAACTGACAGCCCTCACGCGTCGTCCCAGGCCCCCGATGAGAAATCGGGGGCCTCGTGCGTGCGGGCGCCCTACCGTCATACGCCATGGAGATCACCGTCTGCCGCGCCGCCGACGTGGCGCTGCTCGACCAGTACCTCGGCTCCCCGGGCGCCACCTCGTTCCACGCGCGCCGCTTCGAGCGCCAGGAGCGGGGCCAGAGCACCTGTCTCGTCGCCTGGCTCGACGGACGGCCCGGCTGCCCGGAGATCAACGCGCTGACCGTGTGGCCCGAGACGCTGCGCTCGCGCGGCATCGGCAGCGCCCTGATCCGGGCCGCCGAGGAACGCGCCCGGGAGCGGGGCCGCACGGCCATCGGCCTCGGCGTCGCCGACGACAACCCGCGGGCAGCGGCCTTCTACGCCCGGCTCGGTTACCGGCCCCTCGCCCCCTACGTCGGCCGCTGGTCCTACGAGGACCACGACGGCGTCACGCACGAGTGTGTCGAGGAGCTCACGTTCCTGGTGAAAGAGCTGGTCCGAGCAAGGCCCGTGCAATGGACGAACGCCGACGTGCAACGAACCTCCGGCCAGTCACGAGGAACGCAATGATCTTGCGGGCACGCGCAAGGTTGCTGCATTACACGGGCAACGTTCCTGCTCGTAGGCTGTCGCCTCGTACGTGGCGTGGCGGGGACCCCGCTCGGTGGGTCCCGGCTGTCGGGCGGGGCGCTGCCGTCCCTGCCACCCGAGACCGGCAGTGACGAAGGAGTCAGCGCGTGCTCGACCAAGGCGCACCCCCGCACAGCAGTAGTCAGACCGCCCCGCCGTCCCCGGGCGTCGGCGCGCGCCTCATGCGTCGCAAGCCGGTGGAGAACCTGGTCGCGGAGGGTGGCCAGGGCGAGGGAGGCTCGCTGCGGCGCTCCCTCGGCCTGTGGCAGCTCACCATGATCAGCATCGGTGCCACCCTCGGCACCGGCATCTTCGTCGTGCTCGGCGAGGCCGTCCCCAAGGCGGGCCCCGCCGTCACGCTCTCCTTCGTCATCGCCGGTCTGACCGCCCTGTTCTCGGCCCTGTCCTACGCCGAGCTGGCGGGCACCATCCCGGTCTCCGGCTCCTCGTACTCGTATGCGTACGCAACGATGGGCGAACTGATCGCCTGGATATGCGGCTGGTGCCTGGTCCTGGAGTACGGCGTGTCCGTCGCCGCCGTCGCCGTCGGCTGGGGGGAGTACCTCAACGAACTGCTCGACGGGACCATCGGCGTCACCCTCCCGGCCGCCCTGTCCGCCCCGCCCGGCGACGGCGGCGTGTTCAACCTGCCCGCGCTGATCGTCGTCCTGCTCGCGATGGCGTTCCTGCTGGGTGGCGCCCGCGAGTCCGCCCGCGCCAACACCGTCATGGTCATCGTGAAGATCGCCGCGCTGGTGATGTTCTGCGCCATCGGCGTCCAGGGCTTCCGCTCCGGCAACTACGAGAACTTCATGCCGCTGGGCATGGCGGGCGTCAGCGCCGCCGGTGCCACGCTGTTCTTCTCCTACATCGGTTTCGACGCCGCCTCCACCGCCGGCGAGGAGGCGAAGAACGCCCAGCGCGACCTGCCGCGCGCGATCATGCTGTCGCTCGTCATCGTCACGGCGCTGTACGTCCTCGTCGCCGCCGTCGCGGTCGGCGCCAAGCCCTGGCAGAACTTCACCGACTCCGAGGCCGCCCTCGCCCAGATCATGCGCGAGGTCACCGGGCAGACCTTCTGGGGCACGCTGCTGGCCTTCTGCGCCGTCATCGCCATCGCGAGCGTGGTGCTGACCGTCCTCTACGGCCAGACCCGCATCCTGTTCGCCATGTCCCGCGACGGCCTGGTGCCGAAGGTGTTCGCCAAGGTCCACCCGAAGACCGGTACGCCCCGCGCCAACACCCTGATCGTCTCCCTGTTCTGCGGTGTCCTGGCCGCCGCGATCCCGCTCGGGCAGCTCGCCGACGCCACCAGCATCGGCACCCTGTTCGCCTTCGCGCTGGTCAACGTGGCCGTCGTGGTGCTGCGCCGGACCCGGCCGGACATGCCCCGCACCTTCCGGGTGCCGCTCTCGCCGGTCCTGCCCGCGCTGGGCTTCGCCTTCTGCCTCTGGATGATGGGCAGCCTGTCTGCGGTGACCTGGGTCGTCTTCGGTGTCTGGATGGCCGCCGGGCTCGTGTTCTACTTCCTGTACGGCTATCGCCGCTCCCGACTCGCACCATCCGAAAAGTGACCGACCCACTGTGCTGAACGATCTCGACGAACGCATCGTGCACGCCCTCGCCGAGGACGCCCGCCGCTCCTACGCCGACATCGGCCAGATCGTCGGCCTGTCCGCGCCCGCCGTGAAACGGCGCGTGGACCGGCTGCGGGCCACCGGAGCCATCACCGGCTTCACCGTACGGGTGGACCCGGGTGCCCTCGGCTGGCAGACCGAGGGGTTCGTCGAGATCTACTGCCGCGGCAACACCTCCCCGGAGACCATCCAGCGGGGCCTGGAGCGCTACCAGGAGGTCGTGGCCGCGTCCACCGTCACCGGGGACGCGGACGCGATCGCCCAGGTCTTCGCCTCCGACATGCGCCACTTCGAACGGGTCCTCGAGCGGATCGCCGGGGAGCCGTTCGTCGAGCGGACCAAGTCCGTGCTCGTGCTGTCGCCGCTGCTGCGGCGCTTCTCGTCGGGGTCGCCGACCTAGGGCCTGTCGTTTGGATCAGGTCGCAGGGAACCGACAGCGCTGATCAGCGCCGGTGAGCGGGGTCTGGTGCGTGCAGCTGCAAGGCGGAGGA
>NZ_JBEXSR010000058.1:0-38285 GCF_040613735.1 Streptomyces sp. NPDC006235 | reverse complement strand
CCCTTCGGCGGCGTCAAGCAGTCCGGCCTCGGCCGCGAAGGCGGACGCGTCGGCATCAACGAGTTCCTCGAGTACAAGTACATCGCCGTTCCCGTCGGAGCATGACATGCCTGACCGACTCGTCGTGCTCTACCGGGGCAACCGGCCACCCGCCACCGGGCTCATCGAACGCCTCGCGGACACCGTCTACGCCACCGAGGAGGAACTGCCCTATCTCCTACCCGGCGCCGACGCCCTCCTGGCCTGGGTCACCATCACCCCGGCCATCCGCGAGGCCTGGCCCGACAACCCCGAGAAGGCACCCCGCTGGGTGCACGCGTCCTCCGCGGGCGTGGACTCGTTCCTCTTCCCCGCCCTGGTGGACGATCCGGGCGTCGTCCTCACCAATGCCCGCGGGGTGTACGACGAGCCGACCGCCGAGTACGTCCTCGGTCTGATCCTCGCCCTCGCCAAGGACTTCCCCGGCACCTGGGAGCACCAGCGGCGTCGCGAGTGGCGTCCGCGCCTGAGCGACGGCATCACCGGACGCACGGTGCTGGTCTGGGGGACGGGGCCGATCGGCCGGGCCATCGCCCGGCTGCTGGGCGCCGTCGGGATGCGGGTCTGCGGCGCCGGCCGCAAGGCCCGCACGGACGATCCCGACTTCGGCACGGTCCACGGCCCGACGACCGTGACTCCCGCCCTGGGGAAGGCGGATTACGTCGTCCTGGCCGCACCCCTCACCAAGGACACCCGGGGCATGGTCGACGCCTCCGTGCTGGCGGCCATGAAGCCGGGGGCGCGGCTGATCAACGTCGGCCGGGGCGGACTCGTCGACGAGGAGGCGCTCATCGACCACCTCGCCGCCGGCCGGCTCGCCGGCGCCGCCCTGGACGTCTTCGGCCGGGAGCCGCTGCCGGCCGAATCACCCCTGTGGGACCTGCCCGGCGTGATGATCTCCCCGCACACGGCGGGGGAGACCACCAGCGAGCGGGAGGCGCTCGTCGAGGTGTTCCTCGACAACCTCACCCGGCACATCGAGGGCCGCCCTCTGCGTAACGTCGTGGACAAGCGGCGGGGCTACGTGGTCGACGAGACGCGCCTCGTCTGAAGGCCCCGTCTGAAGGCTCCGTCTGAAAGGCGAGTAACAGGCGCCCCGGCCCGTGGACTCCACGGGCCGGGGCGCCTGTTACTCGCCTTTCTCGCGTCCCAGCGCGCTGCCCGTCACCGCCAGCACGGAGAGCACCACCAGCGCGGCGGCCGGGCCCAGCACCGTCCAGGGGGCCAGTTCGGCGTACGGCTGGTTCTCCGACAAGAGCCGGCCCCACTCCGGGGTGGGCGGCTGTTCGCCCAGGCCGAGGAAGCCGAGCGAGGCCAGGACCAGGACGGCGGTGGGCAGCCGGAGCAGGGCATTGCGCAGGAGGGCCGGCAGGACCGCGGGGAGCAGGTGGCGGCGCAGCAGGTGCAGCCGTCCCGCGCCGAGCGCGACGGAGGCGGCGATGTGACCGCTCGCGCGTTCCTGTTCGAGCAGGGCGGCGGTCTGGGCTGCGTACGGGCTCCAGCCGACTACGCAGACCGCGATCGCCGCGCCCCACACCGAGGGCCCGGTCACGCCCGCGATCAGCAGTCCGGTGAGGACCGCGGGCAGGGTCGAGGCGACCTCCGTCGGACCGGCGCTCGCCCGCGGTGCCATGCCCAGCAGGAGCCCGGTGACCGCGCTGACTGCCGTCACGGCGAAGGCGACACCGGCCGTGCGCAGCGCCCCGTGGCCCAGCCGGGCCAGCAGATCCCGGCCCAGCGCGTCCGTGCCCAGCGGGTGTTCGAGGGACGGGGCCACCAGCCGCGCCGCCGTGTCGACCTGCAACGGGTCGCGCAGCAGGCCCGCCGTGACGAGGGCGATCAGGGCCACCGCACACGCCGCGGTGATCCAGCGCAGGGAGCGCGACGGGACGAGCGGGGGCCGGTGCAGGGCCGGCAGGGCACCGTCGCGCAGGGGGCGGCCGAGGAGCGCGTGGCGCAGGGCCCGGATCAGGATGCCGGCGCTCACGCCGAGCAGGACCAGCGCCAGGGTCGCGGTCTGGAGCACCGGGAGGTCCTGCGCGACGGCGGCTTCCAGCGCGAGCCGGCCGAGCCCGGGGATGTTGAAGATCTTCTCCACCGCGACCGCACCGCCGACCAGGGCCACGACGGTCGGCAGCAACTGCGGCAGCATGCCGGGCAGGGTGCGGCGCAGCCCGTTGCGGGCGATGGTGCCGGGCGGGAGCCCGACGGCGTAGGCCGTGCGCGCCCACGGTTCGTGGAACGCGGCGGGCAGCGCCTGGTCGAGCAGCCCGCCGAGCATCGCGCCCGACGGGATGCCGAGGGCGAGCGACGGCAGCACCATCGACTGCGGCCCCTCCCAGCCGCTGGACGGGAACCACCCCCACCAGACCCCGCACACCGTGGCCAGCACCGAGGCGAGCAGGAACTTCGGCAGCGCGGCCAGCACGGCGGCCGTGGTGCCCGTCCGGTCCTGCCGCAGCCGGCGCCGGGAGCCGAGGAACACGGTGCGGGCACACACCAGCGCGGCGACCAGGGCGGTCACCACGAGCGCGCCCAGCATCAGCGTCAGGGAGACCGACAGGGCGGTCCCCACCTGCGGCATGACCGGTTCGCCGGAGACCCACGAGACGCCCGCGTCCCCGCGGGGCAGGCCGCCCAGCCAGTGTGCGAGATGCGCGAACGGCCCCTCGTCCAGCCCCAACTGCTCGCGTACGGTGGCAAGTTCCGCGGCCGTCGGGTTCTGGTCGGCGGAGCGGGCGCGCAGCACCGTGCGGGCCGGGTCGGCGCCGGTCAGCCACGGCAGCAGGGCCACCGCACCGAGCAGCACCGCTCCGGCGAGCACACGGCCGGCCGCCGCCGGCCAGAGGGACAGGCGGGCGACGGGGGCGTGGGCGACACTCATGCGTTACCCGACGTGCGTGTCGACGTCGACGAGCGAGCGCTCGCGCGGGTCGAGGATCACGCCTTCGACACCGGTGGCGATGCCCTGCACCGCCTGCTCGTGGACCAGCGGCACGACGGCGTCGGTGCGCAGGATCGCCGCCTCCGCCCGCATGATCTTCTCCTGGCGGCGCTGCGTGTCGCGCTCCGCGGCGGCGGCCCGGATGGCCTTGTCCACGGCGGCGTCCTTCAGCCCGGCGATGTTGTAGACGCCCTCGCTGGTGAAGTCGCTCGCGAGGTAGTCGACCGCGTCACCGGTGTCGAGGAGCGTCACCCGGGAGAAGACCAGGGCGTCGTACTTCCCGGCGAGCAGGTCGGCCTCCATCTGCGTGTACTCGCGCACGTCCTGCTTCACGGTGAAACCGGCCTTCTCCAGCTGCTGCTGGAGCACGGTCGCGGCCTCGGGGAGCTCGGCCCGGTTGGTGTACGTGGCCAGCCGCAGCGTCCTGCCCTTGGTCTCGGCCTTCACCTGCGCGGTGGTCGCCGCCTTGGCACGGCCGGTCACCTCCACGCGCTTGCCCGCGGCCCACGGCACGGCGGGCCCGAACAGGCCCTGCGCCGGGTCGGCGTAGCCGCCGAAGACGGAGCCGACGAGGGCGGAACCGTCGACGGCCTCGCGGGCGGCCGCGCGCAGGCCGGCGTCGGCGAAGAGACCGCTGCCGGTGTTGAGGACCAGGCTGTCGGTGCGTACGGAGGGCACCTCGTGCCGCGTGTCCTTGTCGAGCAGCTTCGCCTGGGCGGTGGGGATCCACTCGGCGATGTCGGCCTCGCCGCCGCGCAGTGCGTTGGCGCGGGCGGTGCCGTCCGCGATCCAGCTCACGTCGATGCCGGGGGCCTTCGCCTTGCCGCCCCAGTAGCCGTCGAAGCGGTCGAGCGTCGCCTTGGTCTTGCCGCTGAGCCGGGTGATCTCGAAGGGGCCGGTGCCGGTGCCGACCGGGCTGACCTTGCCGTCCTTCTCGTACGCCTTGGCCGAGAGGATCGCCAGGGCCGGGCTGGCCAGCCGCAGCGGCAGCACCGGGTCGGGTGACTTCGTGGTGAGGGTGACGGTGTCCGCGTCGTCGGCCTTGGCGGTGAGCGTCACGTCGCTCAGCACACGCGGCTTCGGCTTGGCCGCGCCCGCGTGGTCGAGCGCGTTGACGACGGACTGGGCGGTGAGTGCGGTGCCGTCCTGGAACTCGGCCTTGCGCAGCTCGAAGGTCCAGGTGGTGGCGTCGTCCTGCTTCCAGGACTTCGCCAGTGCGGGCTTGGCCGTGCCGTTCTTGTCGAGGGCGGTGAGGCCCTCGGCGACGGACAGCTTGCTCAGCACGGTGGCGTCGTTGCTGTAGGGAGACAGGGCTTGCACGGGAGGAACGGCCATGGCGATCCGCAGCCGTCCGCCCGGTCCCGCCCCGGCGCCGTCGTCGCTGTCGCCCGGTGCGAAGCAGCCGGCCAGCAAAGGAGTGAGGGTGAGTGCCGCTATGAGGCCGCGGGAGGTGGTGCGCATGTCAGTCCTGTCGTGCGGGGGCCGGGCATGCCGCAGCGGCCCGGAGGGGGCTTGATCGGCGGCGACAGCATATAAGGAGAGGCTTACCAAACCCCGTGCCGGGTGGGTGAAATCTCAACAACCGGACGGTTCGGGGGTGAAGACGGCGGTATCGACCGACTGTTCGATCTGTGCCATCGTGGGCGCCGGGCGGAGGTGAGTCGCATGACCGGCGCGGACCCCGGGCTGTTCGGTCCCGGTTCGGTGACCTGGCAGATGCACGGTGACCCCATGATGTGGATCGCCGGCATCCGGGCGCTCTACCTCCAGGCCCTGCACCCCCGCGCGGTACGCGGCGTCATGCAGAACTCCGACTTCCGGCGCGACGCCTGGGGCCGCCTGATACGCACCGCGAACTTCGTCGGCACGACGACCTACGGCACCACCGAGGCCGCCGAGCGGGCGGGCGCCCGCGTGCGGAAGATCCACAGCATGCTGACCGCGACCGACCCGGACACCGGCGAGCGCTACGGCGTCGACGAACCCGGTCTGCTCCTCTGGGTGCACTGCGCCGAGATCGACTCCTACCTGGACGTCCTGCGCAGGTCCGGATTCCGGCTCACCGACGCCGAGGCCGACCGCTACGTCGCCGAACACCGGGAGAGCGCACGCCTGGTGGGCCTCGACCCCGCCGCCGTGCCCGCCGACCGGGCCGAACTGGCGGCGTACTTCGAGAAGGTGCGCCCCGAACTGGCCGCCGGGCCCGAGGCGCGCGACGTGGACGACTTCCTGCTCCACCCACCGGCGCATCCCCTTCTCGTACCGTTGCGCGAGGTGTTGTGGCGGCGCGTGGCACAACTGGCGTACGCCTCCCTGCCTCCGTACGCCCACGAGTTGTACGGCAGACCGGCCCCCGCACCCGCCACCGCCACCCGGCAACTGCGCCTCACCGGCCTCCTGCTGCGCCGCGTTCCCGCACGTGTGCGGTGGCAACTCCCGCCCAAACACATCCTGCGCGCCATGGCGAGGCTCGGCCCGGACGCGCGCCCGGCACCGTACAAACTCGGACGATAGACCGCCATACTGGGTGGACCAGGGGAGGGGCGGGCGAACAGCTACCGGGGGGAGCGTCGCGCGACATGGGGGAGAGCAGGCTCATCCACGGCCGGTACCGGCTGCTCGACCGGATCGGGCGCGGCGGCATGGGCGAGGTGTGGCGGGCCCGGGACGAGTCCCTGGGCAGGCACGTCGCGGTCAAATGCCTCAAACCGCTGGGCCCGAACCACGACCACGCGTTCACCCGCGTGCTGCGGGAGCGGTTCCGCCGTGAGGCCCGGGTGGCCGCCGCGCTCCAGCACCGCGGCATCACCGTCGTGCACGACTTCGGCGAGTCCGACGGCGTCCTCTACCTCGTCATGGAGCTGCTGGACGGCCGCAACCTCAGCCAGCTCCTGGAGGACAACAAGCAGCACCCGCTGCCCGTCGCGGACGTCGTGGAGATCGCCGAACAGGTCGCCGCCGCCCTCGCCTACTGCCATGAGCAGGGCATCGTGCACCGCGATCTGAAACCCGCCAACATCGTGCGGATCGGCGACGGCACGGTGAAGATCTGCGACTTCGGCATCGCCCGCCTCGGCCACGACATCGGCTTCACCTCCCGGCTGACCGGCACCGGCATCGCCATGGGCACCCCGCACTACATGTCCCCGGAGCAGATCGGCGGGACCGAGGTCGACCAGCGCAGCGACCTGTACTCCTTCGGCTGCGTGCTGTACGAGATCGCCACCGGGGTACCGCCGTTCGACCTCGACGACGCCTGGGCGATCCTCCTCGGCCACCGCGACACCCCGCCCCGCCCGCCGCGCGAGCACCGCCCCGAACTGCCCGGGTACCTCGAGCGGGTCATCCTGGACCTGCTCGCCAAGGAACCCGGTGAACGCCCCGGCGACGCCCGCGAGCTGGCCCGCCGGATCAGCGCGCACCGGGCCGCGCCCGCCTACGTGCCGACCTTCGTGGCGGCCCGGCCCGCCCCGGACGAACCGGCCCGCGCGGGCCGGCTGCCGTCCTGGACCCGCGGCATGACCACGGGCCACAAGGCGGCCGGCACCGGGCTGCGCAGCACCCCACCCGACCCGGCGGCCGGACTGTCCGGCGAGTGGATCGCGCGGCCCGCCACCGGCCCCGTCGAGGAACCCGTCCCCGAGGAGCGGCCCGCCCCGCCCCCGGAGGTCCTGACCGCCCTGGCCGGCCGGCACAACGCGGGCCTCAGCCTCGGCCGGCTCGGCCGCTGGGCGGAGGCGGGGGAGGTGCACCGGGCGGTCGCCGCCGAACGCGAGCACCTGCTCGGCCCCGACCACCCCGACACCCTCGCCAGCCGCTACGAGGTCGCCTTCACCCTCAGCCGCACCGGCCGCGCCCCGGACGCCCTGCGCGAGTACAAGCACGTCACCGAGGCCAGGATCCGCACGCTCGGCGCCGACCACCCCGACACGCTCGCGGCCCGCCAGGAGATGGCCTACGTGCTCGGCCAGCTCGGCCGCCCCTTCGACGCGCACCGGGTGTACACGGCCGTACTCGCCGCCCGGGAGCGCACGATGGGGCCCGACCACCCGGACACCCTGCGCTGCCGGCACAACCTCGCCTTCAACCTCAGCCGTCTGGGCCGCCTGGAGGACTCCTACCGCCTGGCCCGCGAGGTGGCCGCCGCCCGCGCCCGGGTGCTCGGCCCCGACCACCCCGACACCCTCGTCACCCGCTACGAGGTCGCCTACGCGCTCGGCCAGCTGGGCCGGTGGGCCGAGGCCCTGGAGACGTACCGCGAGGTCGCGGAGGCCCGCGGCCGTGCGCTCGGCCCCGACCACCCCGACACGCTCGCCGCCCGGCACGAGATCGGCATCAGCCTGGGCCGCCTCGGCCGCAGCGTGGAGGCCCTGGACCACTACAGCGCCCTGACCGACGACCGCACCAGGGTCCAGGGCCCCACCCACCCCGAGACCCTGCGCGCCCGCCACGGCCGCTGCGTCAACCTCGGCCGGCTCGGCCGCTGGGAGGAGGCACTCGCCGAGTCCCGTGCCGTGAGCGCCGTCCGCGAGCGGGTCCTCGGCCCCGACCACCCGGACACCCTGGTCAGCCGCCGCGAGGTCGCCGTCGGCCTGGGCTGGCTGGGCCGCTGGTCCGACGCGCTCACCGAGTACCGCCGGGTGGCCGCGGCCCGCGAACGCGTCCTCGGCGCGGACCACCCCGACACCCTCGCCAGCCGCAACGACGAAGCGCACTGCCTCCAGCAACTGGGCCGCGGCGAGGAGGCCGTAGCCCTGTACCGCAGGGTGGCGGCCCTGCGGGGGCAGGGGGCGGCGGTTGGGCGGTGACGAGGAGTGGGGGGCTGCCCTGCCGGCCAGGCGGTGCGGGACCGCCGCCGTCGAGTTCATGCCCAGCCCGCCGCTCCGTCCCGCGTGGCGCGTGACCCCGCCTGGGCCCGTGGCCGAGTGATGGCCGTGGGCTGTGTCGGAGGCGGCGTTGCCGAGGCAGGGGCCGGCGGTTGGGCGGTGACGAGGCGTGAGAGTGGCGGTGGCGTGTGTGGGGGCCTGCCCTGTCGGCCAGGCGTGCGGGACCGTCGTCGCCGAGGCCTCGCCCAGCCCGCCGCTCCGTCCCACGTGGCGCGTGACCCCGCCTGGGCCGCGTGGCCGAGTGAAGGCCGTGGGCTGTGTCGGAGGCGGCGTTGCCGAGGCGGTGGGCCTCGGGCGGTGCGGCTCGTGCCGTGTGCCGGGCGGCCCCGCGCCGACCGCCTCCGTCGGCCCGCCGTCGGACGCGTGCACCCGCGCCGTCCGTCTGGCCGACCTGGATCACCCCGTGTTACGAAGAACCATGACCGCACCCCTGGGACCCCGCGCACACCGGACGTACGACGCCGTCATCGTCGGCGGCGGCCACAACGGCCTGGTCGCCGCCGCCTACCTGGCCCGGGCCGGCCGTTCCGTACTGGTGCTGGAGCGGCTGGACCACACCGGCGGCGCGGCGGTGTCCACCCGACCCTTCGCCGGGGTCGACGCCCGGCTGTCGCGCTACTCGTACCTGGTCAGCCTGCTGCCGAAGAAGATCGTGCGGGACCTCGGCCTGGACTTCCGGGTACGCACCCGGACCATCTCCTCGTACACGCCCGCCGAACGCGACGGCCGCCCCACCGGGCTCCTCGTCGGCGGGGGCGAGCGGCGGACCAGGGAGGCGTTCGCCCGGCTCACCGGCTCCGACCGCGAGTACCGGGCCTGGCAGGAGTTCTACGGCATGACGGGCCGCGTCGCCCAGCGGGTCTTCCCGACCCTCACCGAGCCGCTGCCCACCCGTGAGGAACTGCGCCGCCGCCTCGACGACGAGGAGGCCTGGCGGATCCTGTTCGAGGAGCCGATCGGGGTCGCCGTCGAGGAGCGCTTCACGGACGACCTGGTGCGCGGCGTGGTCCTCACCGACGCGCTCATCGGCACCTTCGCCGACGCCCACGACCCGTCGCTGAAGCAGAACCGCTGCTTCCTCTACCACGTGATCGGCGGCGGCACCGGCGACTGGGACGTGCCGGTGGGCGGCATGGGCGCCCTCACCGACGCCCTGGCGGACGCGGCACGCGCGGCGGGCGCCGTCCTCGCCACCGGACACGAGGCGCTGCGCATCGCCACGGACGGTCAGAAGGCCGAGGTCACCTACCGCACCGCCGACGGCGAGGGCACCGTCGCCGCACGGCACGTCCTGGTGAACGCCTCCCCGCAGGCCCTGGCGGAGCTCACCGGCGACACACCCCCACCTCCCGCCGAGGGCGCCCAGCTCAAGGTGAACATGCTGCTCACGCGGCTGCCGCGGCTGCGCGACAGCGCCGTCGACCCACGAGAGGCGTTCGCCGGAACCTTCCACATCGCCGAGGGCTACGAGCAGCTGGCCACCGCTCACGCCCAGGCCGCCGCCGGTGACCTCCCGGCCGCGCCGCCCTCCGAGATCTACTGCCACTCGCTCACCGACCCGACCATCCTCGGCCCGGAGCTGGCCGACCAGGGCTACCAGACACTCACCCTGTTCGGCCTGCACGCCCCGGCCCGCCTGTTCGGGCGGGACAACGACGCCGTACGCGAGGAACTGCTGAAGTCGACGCTCGCCCAGCTCGACGCCCACCTGGCCGAACCCCTCGCCGACTGCCTGGCCACCGACGCGGACGGACGGCCCTGCATCGAGGCCCGGACCCCGCTCGACCTGGAGCGGGACCTCGGGCTGCCCGGCGGCAACATCTTCCACCGCGAGCTGAGCTGGCCCCACGCCCAGGACGGCACCGGCCGCTGGGGCGTGGAGACCCGGCACGCGAACATGCTGCTGTGCGGGGCCGGCGCGGTGCGCGGGGGCGGAGTGAGCGGGGTGCCGGGGCACAACGCGGCCATGGCGGTGCTCGAAAGCGGAAGCGACTGAATCACTGCCATCCTGTGGGGCACTCCGACAGACGAAGGCATCCGTACCACCGATCGCCCCGCGCGGACGGTCGTACCAGCTACGGGAGGATCTCATGGCCGAGCTCAGCCCGACCGACCTTCAGAAGGCCCTCAAGGGCATGGACTACCCCACGGACAAGCAGCACCTGGTGGAGCGTGCCCGCAACAACCACGCGGACGAGAAGGTCGTCAGGACCCTCGACGGCCTGAAGGAGGACCGCTTCGACGGCCCCAACGAGGTGCAGAAGGCCGTCTTCAACCAGTGACCCGACCCGCTCAGTCGGCCGACGGCGTCCACCCCACCGCTTCCACGCGTGACGCGTCCTCCGGGCGCGCCTCGTCGAAGAGGACGCCGTCGGCCGCGTCCACGCGCAGCCCGTCCACGTAGGCCCCGCGGCCGACGTACAGCCGGTCCGTCGCGTACCGCCACCGCACGGTGAGCCGGCGTGTGGCGGGAAGGTCGGCGGTGAGCGCGTGCCAGACGCGGCCGGACCAGCCCGTGACCGAGCCGGACGGGTGCGGCCGGGGGGCCTCGCCCCGGCGGGACGTCGTGAAGGGCACCGGCTGCCAGGTCGTACCGCCGTCGGTCGTGGCCTCCAGGACCAGCACGTCGGACCTGGGCTCGGTGTCCCACCACAGCGCGCAGCGCAGCCGCGCCCGGCCGGACGACGTGTCGAGCGTGGGCAGGGTGAGGGTCGCGGTGGCGGAGACCGCCATGCCGGAGAACCAGGCCGTGCGTCCCCGCGCCGGCCGGACCGGCACGGCCCGTGCCAGGTGGTTCGCGGCGGCCACCCGCGGAGCCGACCCGGATCGCCAACTCCGCACGGGATGCACCGAGTTGCCCAGGACGACGAGGAAGGAGTCGGTCGTCGGGTCGAGCACCAGCGAGGTGCCCGTGAAGCCGGTGTGCCCCGCACTGCGCGGGGTCGCCATCGCGCCCATGTACCAGTGCTGGTAGAGCTCGAAGCCGAGGCCGTGCTCGTCCCCGGGGAACGCGGTGTTGAAGTCGGTGAACATCAGCTCCACCGACTCGGGCGTCAGGATCCGGGCCCGCCCGTACACGCCGCCGTTGAGCAGCGTACGGCCGAGGACCGCGAGGTCCCAGGCGTCGGAGAACACGCCCGCGTGGCCCGCGACCCCGCCGAGGCTGAAGGCGTTCTCGTCGTGCACCTCGCCCCACACCAGGCCCCGGTCCAGCCCGGACCACGGAGCCCGCGCGTCCTCCGTGGCCGCGATGTTCGGCCGCCAGGAGGCGGGCGGGTTGTAGCGGGTGCGGCGCAGGCCCAGTGGTGCGGTGATCTCGTCGCGCAGGAGGGCGTCCAGGGAGCGGCCCGTGATCCGCTCCAGCACGAGCTGGAGCGAGATGAGGTTCAGGTCCGAGTACAGATACGCCGTGCCCGGCGCGCTGACCGGTGCCTCGTCCCAGATGAGCCGGAGCTTCTCCTCGTACGTCGGCGCGCTGTACAGCGGGATCCAGGCGCGGAAACCCGAGGTGTGCGTGAGGAGCTGACGGATCGTGATGTCCTGCTTGCCGGCGCGCCCGAAGTCCGGCAGATACGAGGCGACCGTCGCCTCCAGTTCCAGCCCGCCCCGTTCCATCTGCTGCACGGCCAGGATCGACGTGAACAGCTTCGACACCGACGCCAGGTCGAAGACGGTGTCCTCGGCCATGGGAATCTGCTCGCCGGCCGGGAACTCGACGCCGGTGTCGGTCTTCTCGTCGTAGGCCCGGTAGCGCACCGCCATGCCGATGGGCCGGTGCAGGGCGACGGTGCCGCCCCGTCCGGCGAGCAGGACGGCGCCCGCGTACCAGGGGTGCTTGGGGGAGGGGGCGAGGAACGCCTCGGCGTCGGTGACGAGTTGGCGCAGATGGGAGGGGAGCAGCCCGGCGCGGGCGGCCGAGCCGTGCCGCAGGGTGGGACGCCCCGCGACCGGGGCGGCCTCGGCGGGTAAGGGGGCGAGGGCCAGGGCGCCACCCAGGACCAGGGCACGTCTGCGGGTCGGCCCGCTGTTCGTCGTCGCTCTGTCTGCCGTGCCTTCGGTCACCGCGCATCCTCCCGCCGAACCGCCCAGGACGTCCCCGGACAGTATGTCCCCGGGGACCGCCCACAAATCTGACGGGTCATCAGGAAACCTCTTCCATCCTCCGCAGGACTCCGGCATCCTGCGCCCATGCAGACGGAGCTGAGCCAGAAACTGGGAATCGAGCACGCCGTCTTCGGCTTCACGCCGTTCCCCGCCGTCGCCGCGGCCATCAGCCGGGCCGGCGGCTTCGGCGTGCTCGGCGCGGTCCGTTACACCGCCCCCGACGAGCTCAAACGCGACCTGGACTGGATCGAGGCGCACATCGACGGCCGCCCGTACGGCCTGGACGTCGTCATGCCGGCCAAGAAGGTCGAGGGCGTCACCGAGGCGGATGTCGAGGCGATGATCCCCGAGGGGCACCGGCAGTTCGTCCGGGACACCCTCGCCAAGCACAGCGTGCCCGAACTCGCCGAGGGCGAGGCGTCCGGCTGGCGTATCACCGGCTGGATGGAGCAGGTCGCCCGCAGCCAGCTCGACGTCGCCTTCGACTACCCGATCCGGCTCCTCGCCAACGCCCTCGGCTCCCCGCCCGCCGACGTCATCGCCCGCGCCCACGACCAGGACGTCCTCGTCGCCGCCCTCGCGGGCAGCGCCCGGCACGCCCGCAAGCACCAAGAGGCCGGGATCGACATCGTCGTCGCGCAGGGCTACGAGGCCGGCGGCCACACCGGCGAGATCGCCTCCATGGTGCTCACCCCCGAGGTCGTCGACGCCGTCGCCCCGTTGCCCGTGCTGGCCGCCGGCGGCATCGGCAGCGGACAGCAGGTGGCTGCCGCACTCACGCTCGGCGCTCAAGGCGTGTGGCTGGGCTCTATATGGCTGACCACCACAGAAGCGGACCTCCACTCGCCCGCCCTCACCCGCAAGCTGCTCGCGGCCGGCTCCGGCGACACCGTCCGCTCCCGCGCGCTGACCGGCAAGCCCGCACGCCAGCTGCGCACCGAGTGGACCGACGCCTGGGACGACCCGGACGGCCCGGGCACACTGCCCATGCCGTTGCAGGGCCTGCTGGTCGCCGAGGCCGTCTCGCGCATCCAGAAGTACGAGGTCGGCCCCCTGCTCGGCACCCCGGTCGGGCAGATCGTCGGCCGGATGAACAGCGAACGCAGTGTCCAGGCCGTCTTCGACGACCTCACCCGCGGCTTCGAACAGGCCGTGGACCGCATCAACCGCATCGCCGGAAGGAGCGGCCAGTGACCAGCAGCGTTCCCGCGGGCTTCTGGGCCCAGGCCACCGCCGACCCCGACCGAGCGGTCCTGGTCGCCCCCGACGGCGAGGAGTGGACCGCCGGCCGCCTGCACGCCGCCGCCAACAGGCTCGTCCACGGCCTGCGCGCGGCCGGGCTGGAACGCGGCGACACCTTCGCGGTCGTGCTGCCCAACGGCGTCGAGTTCCTCACCGCGTACCTCGCCGCCAGCCAGGCCGGGTTCTACCTCGTCCCCGTCAACCACCACCTGGTCGGACCGGAGATCGCCTGGATCGTCTCCGACTCCGGCGCCAAGGTCCTCCTCGCGCACGAACGCTACGCCGGTGCCGCACGCCACGCCGCCGACGAGGCGGGCCTCCCGGCCGGCCACCGGTACGCCGTCGGCCCGGTCGAGGGCTTCCGCCCCTACGCCGAACTCCTCGACGGACAACCCGAGTCGCCGCCCGCCGACCGCACCCTCGGCTGGGTCATGAACTACACCTCCGGCACCACCGGCCGCCCGCGCGGCATCCGTCGCCCGCTTCCCGGAAAGCCCCCGGAGCAGGCCTACCTCGGCGGCTTCCTCGGCATCTTCGGCATCCGGCCGTTCGACGACAACGTGCACCTGGTGTGCTCGCCGCTCTACCACACGGCCGTCCTGCAGTTCGCGGGCGCGTCCCTGCACATCGGCCACCGGCTGGTCCTGATGGACAAGTGGACACCCGAGGAGATGCTCCGCCTCATCGACGCCCACCGCTGCACCCACACCCATATGGTCCCCACCCAGTTCCACCGCCTGCTCGCCCTGCCCGACGAGGTGAAGGACCGCTACGACGTCTCCTCCATGCGGCACGCCATCCACGGCGCCGCCCCCTGCCCCGACCACGTGAAACGGGCCATGCTCGACTGGTGGGGCCCCTGTGTGGAGGAGTACTACGCGGCCAGTGAGGGCGGCGGCGCCTTCGCCACCGCCGAGGACTGGCTGAAGAAGCCCGGCACCGTCGGCAAGGCCTGGCCCATCAGCGAACTGGCGATCTTCGACGACGACGGCAACCGGCTGCCGCCCGGCGAACTCGGCACCGTCTACATGAAGATGAACACCGGCGGCTTCTCGTACCACAAGGACGAGGCCAAGACCCGCAAGAACCGCATCGGCGACTTCTTCACCGTCGGCGACCTCGGGCACCTCGACGAGGACGGCTACCTCTTCCTGCGCGACCGCAAGATCGACCTGATCATCTCCGGCGGCGTCAACATCTACCCGGCCGAGATCGAGTCGGCCCTGCTCGCCCACCCCGCCGTCGCGGACGCCGCCGTCTTCGGCATCCCGCACGACGACTGGGGCGAGGAGGTCAAGGCCGTGGTCGAACCCGCCCCCGGGCATCGGCCGGGGCCCGCCCTCGCGGCCGACCTCCTCGACCACTGCGCGCACCTGCTCGCCGGCTACAAGCGGCCCAGGAGCGTCGACTTCATCACCGAGATGCCCCGCGACCCCAACGGCAAGCTGTACAAACGACGCCTGCGGGAGCCGTACTGGGAGGGCCGGACCCGGCCGGTGTGACACGGCGGTGCGGCTTTGGTCGCACCGGCGGGCCCGGGCGTCATCCTTTGGTCGGCGCCCGCTCGCCCTCCGGCCGATGTCCGGCCGGGCCCCGCCTTCCTAGCGTGAAGCCATGACGATGCGTGAAGCCATGACGATCGCGACCGAAGAGGGACCGCTGCGGCGCGGGGGCGTACGGCCGGGAGAACGGGCCCTCGCCCCCGATCTCGCCCGGGGGATCATGCTGCTGTGCATCGTGCTGTCCAACACCGCCTTCCATCTGTGGGCGGCCCGGCGCGGCCCCTCCGGATGGCAGCCCGTGGACGGCTCATGGCTGGACCACGCCGTGCAGTTCACCATGATCATGGCGCTCGACCTGCGGATCTACCCGCTCTTCGCCTTCCTCTTCGGCTACGGCATGATGCAGCTCTACCTCCGGCAGACCGCCGCCGGCACCGACGGGCGGGAAGCCGCCAAGATCCTGCGCAGACGCAGCCTCTGGCTGATCGTCATCGGCCTCGCCCACGCCACCCTGCTGATGGCCGGGGACATCCTCGGCTTCTACGGTGTCCTGAGCCTCGTCCTGGGCCTGGCCTTCCTGCGGCGCGGCGACCGAGCCCTGACCTGGTGGATCTGGATCGGAGTCGCCCTGATGGTCCTCGTCACGGCGGGGCCGGTCATCGCCGCGCTGCTCCAGGGCGAGCTGGGCACGCTGGGCGACGCCGACGCCGAGGCCGGCTTCAAGGCGTTTGCATCGGACGAGGAGAACTGGCTCACCGCGGCGGGCACCCGGCTCGAGACCGGCCTGTTCATCACCTTGGCCGCCGCCCTGCTGACCCTCGTCGGGGGCGGGTACATCGTCTTCCTGCTCGGCTTCTGGGCCGCGCGCCGCCGCGTCCTGGAGGAACCGGGCCGCCACCGCAAGCTGCTGCGACGGACGGCGGTCATCGGCATCGCGGTCGGCTGGCTCGGCGCACTGCCCGCCGCCCTCGCCCACCTCGGCGTCCTGGACGTGCCGGACGACATGCAGAGCGAATCCGGGGCGCTCACGGCCCTCCGCGACATCACCGGCAACGCCGGAGGCCTCGGCTATGTCGCGGCCGTCGCCCTCTTCGCACACTGGTGGACCACCCGCGGGCCCCGCCGCGGCGCGATGGCGGTGACGGCGGTGGCCTCCGTCGGCAAACGGTCCCTGTCCTGCTACCTCGCCCACTCGCTGCTCTTCGCCCCGGTGCTGGCCGCCTGGGGACTCGGCCTGGGCGCACACCTGGGCAGCACGACCATGGCACTCTTCGCATGCGGCGTCTGGCTGGTCACCGTGGCCGGGGCGTACGCCCTGGAAAGGGCAGGCCGGCGCGGCCCTGCCGAAGCGGTCCTGCGCCGGCTGATGTACGGGCGCCGGGCCGACCGGGGGTGACGAGACGAACGGGGGTGCCGCCCCACCGGAAGCGGCACCCCCACCGACCGTGGTCAGCGGCGCTCGTGCACCCGGACGACCTTCAGCTTCGGCGAGGACAGGATGTCCTTCTCGCAGAAGCGCGACGTCACCCACTTCTCGTCGGAGAACAGCCGCGTCTGGTCCGCGTGGTGCGGCGACTCGGGGTTCGACGACTGGGAGTACGTCAGCAGGGTGCGGGCCACCGGGCAGCGGCTGTTGTCCCAGCCCACCGCCTGGAGGTGACTGCTGCCGAACGGCACCTCCGTGTAGCCGCCCTGGGCCGCGTTCCACTGCGGTTCGAGCACGTTCCACACGCCGAGCCGCCCCGAGCCGCCGGGCACCGGAAGGCGCTCACCGCCCCGGACGACGAACTGGTGCACCCCGAGCGGCGCGTCGAGCGCGATACCCGCCGCGCGCAGTTCCACCACCGCGTCGGCGAGGGCGACGCCGAAACCGGGCGCGTCCGTGTTCAGCGTGTTCGGCGTACGCACCGGGTCCGCCGCCGAGAACGGCACCTTCCACAACTCGGCCGTCGGCACCGTCTGTTCCAGCTTCCGCCAGAACCGGTCGAACAACAGCGCTCCCCGGCTGCCGGTGTCCATGGTGCGGTCCCACGCCGTCAGCACCCCACAGGCCTCCGACACGTCGACCGCCTTGCCGTCGCTGCCCGTCGCCGTGCCGCCGGGCAGCGCGGCGCACGCCCGTGCCACGTCCGCCGCGGTGAGATCACCGGCGGGCACCCGGTTGGCGAACTGCTGCCGTTGCAGGTCGCGTACCGTCAGCCGGCCCCGCTCCGCCATCGCCGCCACGTCCTCGATCCCGCCGCGCGTGCGCAGGCCGAGCTCTGTCCTCACCGTGCCGAAGACCCGCTCGTATCCGGTGATCGGCCGGTCGGCGTTGGTCATCCACGCGGTGCCGTTGGAGTTCTCCACGTACGGAGCGTCCTTGAGCGTCGGCATCCGCGCCGGCCCGAAGATGCCCGGCGCCACCGCGTCGGGATCGCTGCCGAGGGCGCAGTCGCCGCGCGAGCCGTCGAGGATCGCGATGCCGGACGCCGGGTACGTGGTCCTGCCCAGCGCCGTCGAGCAGCGCTCCGCCAACTCGTCGGTGATGCGCGGAAGTACCTGGGACTGGGTGAAGAGGGAATGCCCCGCGCGGTCGGCGGCGATCGTGTTCACCCAGGGGATGCCCTGGTGCCGGGCGAGGGAGGCGAGAACGTCGTTTGTGCTGCGCGCCTTGCTGAAGCCGAGCGAGGTGTCGGCGAAGCGGAGGTTCGCGGCGTTCGGGTCGTGCAGGGCGTAGGCCGTCGTAGCGGTCCACGGCAGGGGGACCTGTGAGTTCAGAGAGGTGACGACAGGGCCGTAGCGGGTCCACCACTGGGTGCGGGTCACCGGCGCGCCGTCCTTCACCGCGACCGTCACGGTCCGCTTCTTCATGCGCTCCGGCTCGCCGTCCACGAGGTACGTCGTGGGGTCGGCCGGATCGAGCGTCAGCTGGTGGAGGTTGGCCGGCACACCGGTCGAGACGGTGTGACTCCACGCCACATGTGCGTTGAACCCGATGGAGATCGCCGGGGTGCCGAGCAGGGAGCCACCGGACACGTTCAGCTCGCCGGGGATCGTCTGCTGCGACTGCCAGAACCGGCGCCCGCCCTGCCACGGATAGTGCGGGTTGCCCAGCAGCAGACCGCTGCCGTTCGCCGTGCTGTCGCCGCGGAAGGCGACCGCGTTGGAGCCCATGCCGGGGTCGCCCCACAGCTCGTCGGCCGCCTTCGCCACGGCCTTCGCGTCAGGCGTGCGGGCGGCGGGCGGGGAGGACCGGGCACCGGAGGCGGCTGCGGTCGGCGGCTGCACGGCCGTGATCGTGTCCACGAAGCGTCCCTCGCCGGAGATCGAGGCGATGGCGAGGCCACGGGCCGCCACGTCCAGCTCGGTGACCGGACGGATCCAGGAGGCGCCCGCGCAGGCGGGATCCGCGATCTTCTTCTGCTTCAGCCAGGCGTTGTAACCGGCCGCCCAGCCGCGCATCATGTCCCGGACCTGACGGCTCGGGCCCACGGGCGCGGGCGCGGCGAGCAGCTTCTCCACGGTGCGGGTCTCACGGACCCCGCGGAAGTACAGGTCACTGGCGAGATTCGTCCTGGCCCCGGAGAGGGCGCCGCCGGCGGCCGCGGCGGCGCCGAAGTACCGGGAGCGCTCGCCCCGCAGGGTCACGAACCCGTCGGCGAGCGTGCAGACCTCGTCGGACGCCTGCGCCCAGCCGGTACCGAAGCCCAGGCCGGCGTAGTCCTTCGCCCGGATGTGCGGAATGCCGTACTCGGTGTACCGGATGACGGCGGACAGGCCGTCGCGGGACGGGTGCTGCTCGGCCCGCCCCGGGCCGGGGGCGGCGGCCGCGGGTAACGCGGACGCGGCCGTGAACAGGGCCGTGGCCCCGAGAACGAGTCGTCTCAGGCGGCTGCGCATCGTGCCCTCCAACATCAGTGAAGGAAAGGAGACTTGAGTGAGGGTACGGACGTGCCGCGTGCGCACATCCGTACCATGACCTCGGACGCCTCCCGCGGCGGCAGGGTTGAGCCGGTCGGTCCTTGACCTCGCCCGGCGGTGAACCGAGGATCAGATGTCATGACGACGCCCGGACACGGCAGCACGGTCGACGGAGTCCTGCGACGCAGCGCCCGGCGCACCCCCGCGCGCGTCGCGGTGGAGTACGGCGACCGCACCTGGACGTACGACGAACTGGACACCGCCGTCTCCCGCGCGGCGAGCGTCCTCCTCGGCCAGGGGCTGTCCCCGGGCGACCGGGTGGGCGCCTACGGCCACAACTCCGACGCCTACCTGATCGCGTTCCTGGCCTGCGCCCGCGCCGACCTGGTGCACGTCCCCGTGAACCAGAACCTGACCGGCGACGACCTCGCCTACATCGTCGGCCAGTCCGGCAGCTCCCTGGTCCTCACCGACCCGGACCTCGCCGGACGACTCCCCGACGGCGTACGGTCGTTGCCCCTGCGCGACGCCGACGACTCCCTCCTCACCCGGCTGCCCGAGGCGCCTCCGTACGACGGCCCGGAGCCGCGCACCGAGGACCTCGTGCAGTTGCTGTACACGTCCGGGACGACCGCCCTGCCCAAGGGCGCGATGATGACGCACCGGGCCCTGGTGCACGAGTACCTGAGCGCGATCACGGCCCTCGACCTCAGTGCGGGCGACCGTCCCGCGCACGCGCTGCCGCTCTACCACTCGGCGCAGATGCACGTCTTCCTGCTGCCCTACCTCGCGGTCGGCGCGACGAACATCATCCTCGACGCCCCCGACGGCGACCGGCTCTTCGACCTGGTCGATGCGGGCCGCGTGGACAGCCTGTTCGCCCCGCCGACCGTCTGGATCGCCCTGTCCAACCGCCCCGACTTCGCCACTCGCGACCTGAGCGGCCTGCGCAAGGCGTACTACGGGGCGTCGATCATGCCGGTCCCCGTCCTGGAACGGCTGAAGGAACGCCTGCCCGGCCTGGCGTTCTACAACTGCTTCGGGCAGAGCGAGATCGGCCCCCTGGCCACCGTCCTGGCCCCCGACGAACACAAGGGGCGCATGGACTCCTGCGGCCGTCCGGTGCTGTTCGTCGACGCGCGGGTCGTCGACGAGGACGGCAAGGACGTACCGGACGGCACCCCCGGCGAGATCGTCTACCGCTCTCCGCAACTGTGCGAGGGCTACTGGGACAAGCCCGAGGAGACCGCCGAGGCCTTCCGCGACGGCTGGTTCCGCTCCGGCGACCTCGCCGTACGGGACGCGCACGGCTACTACACGATCGTCGACCGGGTGAAGGACGTCATCAACTCCGGTGGCGTACTGGTCGCTTCACGCCAGGTCGAGGACGCCCTCTACACCCATCCCCAGGTCGCCGAGGCCGCGGTCGTGGGCCTGCCCGACGAACGCTGGATCGAGGCCGTCACAGCCGTCGTCGTCCCCCGTGGCGAGGTCACCGAGGCCGAACTCATCGCCCACACCCGCGAGAAGCTCACCCCCTTCAAGGCCCCGAAGCGGGTGGTGTTCGCGGAGGGCCTCCCGCGCAACGCCAGCGGGAAGATCCTCAAGCGGGAGCTCAGGAAGAGCCTCGGGGGAGAGGCGGGAGTCGCGGCCTCGGACGGGTGACGCCGCGCAGCCCGTCGGCGAACCCGTTGTGCCGAAGACCGCGAGGGCGTGAGGATCGACGCCATGCCGATCTTCACTGCCCCGGACGGGACCCGGCTCGCCTGTCACGGACGCGGTACGGGCGAGCCGCTGGTCGTGCTGCCCGGCGGGCCCATGCGCGCGTCCGCGTACCTCGGGAACCTGGGCGGACTCGACGCCCACCGGCGGCTGGTCTTCCTCGACCTGCGCGGCACCGGACGGTCCGCGGTGCCCGACGATCCGGCGACGTACCGCTGCGACCGGCTCGTGGACAACGTCGAGGCGCTGCGCCGCCACCTGGGCCTGGAGCGGACGGACGTGCTCGCACACTCGGCGGGCGGCGGTCTCGCCCTGCTGTACGCGGCCCGGTATCCGGAGCGGCTGGCGCTCATCACCGCCACGCCGTGGGCGCTGGGCCCTGTCGTCACATTCCCGTCGTCCGCCCGAAGGGCGGGCCCCGCGGCGTCAGGTGCGGCGAGAGGGCGTGCATGGCGTCGCGGGGCAGGTGGGAATGTGACGACAGGGCCCAGGCCTGCCGGCGACGGCCGAGGACCGGCTGGCGGCGGCCCGGCTGCGCGCGCAGGAACCCTGGTTCGCCGACGCGTTCCCGGCGTTCGAGGCCTGGCTGTCCGGTACCGGTGACTTCGACCCCGTGTTCCTGCCGTTCTTCTACGGCCGGTGGGACGACACGGCCCGCGCCCGCGCCGAGACCAACGACGACGCGGCGGACCGCTACGGGGCGGACGGCGCCTACGACCCCGGACGCGACGCGGGCCGCGCTCGCTCGCCTCACCGGCCGCGTGCTCGTCCTCGCAGGTGAGGCAGACGGGGGCCCGCGACCCGGCCTGGCCCGGCGTGCCGCCGAGGTGTTCCCGGCGGCCGAGTTCGCGGTGCAGCCGGGGGCGGGACACTGTCCATGGCTGGACGACCCGGAGTGGTTCGTGCGACGCGTCGCACGCTTCCTCCAAGGGAGGAAAGCCGAGGGGGAGTTCGAACGCGACTGAGATCCTCTGCTGTGCGCAGAGCGGGTCCTGCCCGCGTTCCGCACCCCGCTACCGTGCCCGGCATGGACACCGAACCCCGTACCGTACGGGCCAACGGCATCACTCAGGCCTACCGCGTCTGGGGGCCGCGGGACGCGCCGCCCGTCGTCCTCCTTCACGCACGCGGAGCCGACGGGGCCGACTGGGCGGAGATCGCCCCCGCGCCGGCCGCCGTGCCCCGCCGGGTGTACGCCCCCGACCTGCGCGGGCACGGCCGCAGCGACTGGCCCGGCGGATACGCCTACGAGGCCATGCGCGACGACGTGCTCGCCTTTCTCGGCGCGCTCGGCATCGCCCGGGCCGACGTCGTGGGCCACTCGCTCGGCGGTCTCGTCGCCTGCCTGCTCGCCCAGCACAGCCCGCGGCTCGTACGGCGGCTCGTGCTGGAGGACGTCCCCGCGCCCCTCCCGCTGGACCCGCCGCGCCCGCCCGCCGAACGCCCGGGCGGGGAACTGCCGTACGACTGGGCAATGATCCTCGCCACCGACGCGCAGCGCAACGCGCCGGATCCCGTGTGGTGGGACCACATGGGGCGGATCACCATGCCCACGCTGCTGATCGGTGGCGGGCCGACCAGTCCGATCCCGCAGGAGCAGATCGCCGCCCTCGCCGCGTTGCTTCCCGATGCCCGGCGCGTCACCCTCGACGCCGGGCATCTCGTGCACGAGGCACGGCCCGAGGAGTTCCTCACGGCCGTGGCGGAGTTCCTCAGCCCCGCGGACCGTACGCCGTCATGAAACGGTCGCGGAACTTGTCCATGCCCCACCGGGGCGCGTCCGGGGCCGGCTTGAGGCCGTCGGTCCAGCCCCAGTCGGCGACCCGGTCCAGGACCTTCTTGTCGTGGGCGACGATCGTGACCGGCACGTCCTTGCCGGTGTCCCCGGCGGTGACCGTCGGCACCGGCTGGTGGTCGCCGAGGAAGACGAGCACCGTGTCCTCGTCACCGTAGCGCTCGACCCACTCGGTCAGGCTCCGGATCGAGTACTCGATGGCCTTGCGGTACTCGGCGCGCACCTTCTCCGGGTCCTTCCAGACCTCGGTGGGGTTGGTGCCCTCCTTCTTGATCCGGTGGAACACCGAACCATCGCCGAGATCCTCCCAGTCGATCATGCGGGCGATGGGGGACCAGGGGTTGTGGCTGGAGGCCAGGATGATCTCCGCCATGATCGGCTCACGGTCCTTCTTGCCGTGCTCCAGGCGCTGGAACGCCTCCATGCTGAACTGGTCGGGCACGGGCGTCCAGCTGAAGTACGGGCCGTGGTAGCCGAGGTGCTCGGAGTCGTAGATGTGGTCCAGGCCGAAGAACTTCCCCTCCGGCCAGGCGCGGCGCACGCCCGGCACGATGCCGACGGTCCGCCAGGCGCCCGTCTTCCCGAAGTACTTGGTCAGCGTCATGCGGTCGCTGGTGGTCAGACTGCGGTACCGCTGCTGGTTCTTGATCCACAGACCGGACAGGAAGGTCGAGTGGGCGAGCCAGCTGCCCGCGCCCGTCACCGGCGACTGCAACCAGCCGCTGCGCGACTCAAACCCGGCTGCCTTCAACCGGCCGGTGCCCTCCTTCAGTACGGCGTCGGTCTGCTTCGCCATCGCCGGGTCGTCGATCGCGACGCGGCCGTAGCTCTCGATGAAGGTGAACAGGACGTCCTTGCCGCGCAGGCCGGTGAGCAACTGGTCCGGCGGCGTCTTCGCGAAGGCGTCCACCGCTGCCTGCTTCTCGAAGACCCGCGCGTCCCTCAGGCCCGCCCGCACCTGTTCCACCCGGTTGCCGAGGAACTCCGCGTTGCCCTTGGTGGCGATCGGCACGGTGCCGACCTGCACACCCAGCGTCATACAGGTGATCCACGCCGTGCCGAGGATCAGCGTCGTCCGGGCGGCGACGGGACGGTGCCGGACCATCAGGTTCGTCAGCCGCACCACGGCGAGGGTGGTGAGGACGAGCACCGCGACGAACAGCACGATCACGCCGACCACCGCCAGCACCTGGCCGGTACGGCCGAACGTCTCCCTCAGGAAGTCCGTGGCGTTCTCGATCAGAATCCAGTCCAGGACCAGATCGAAGGGCCGGGCCAGCACCTGGTAGAAGCCCATGTCGACGAACTTCAGCACCGTGACCAGGCCGAGGAACACGCCCGAGACCACCGCCATGATCCGCCGGGGCTTCGGCGGCAGCGCGAGCAGCAGACCCGCGAGCAGCACGCCCTCGGCGGGAATCCGGACGAACGAGGCGAATTCGATCCGCTCGACCCGGTTGGGCAGGAGCAGCGCGACGACCACGAGCGCACCGGCCAGGACGGTCGTGCCGACGCTCAGGGCGTGTGAGGCGCGTGGATTCCTTGTCCGCCATCCGCGCCATCGGCCGTCGGCGGTGGCCGGTGCGGCCGCATCCGTAGCCGTGTCGCTGCTGTCCCGGGGCTCCGTCTCGGCTGCCGCGGCTTCCGTCGCGACGGCCGCGGGCTCGGTGCCGTCGTCCGCCGGATCGGCCGCGGCGGTGTCGGCTTCCGTGTCGGTGCCGGGCAGGTGACGAGACGGCGTGTGGTGCGACACGCGGAGGTTCCTTCCGTACATGGCCTTGCTGCTGGCGCGGCGGATCAGCTGGTAGGGCCGGGTCCGTCATGCTCCGTACGGCCGACCGTCACCGCCCGTTCAACGACGAAGGTCAACCGCGCGCAAAGAGTACGCCGGGAACCGGACCAGTCAGAACGTTGCGGCGGTGCGACGCAGTTGCCGTCACGTGGACTGCGCGCTGGGCCGTCCCCGTACGACTGCCGGCTCAGCCGCACGGGTCGTGGTACTCGAGGTCGGGGAAGGCCTTCGCCCAGACACCGCGTGGGACCGTGCCGGGCCGCACCGCACAGAGCAGTCCCGCCAGCCGGCCGGGATCCGTGGGCAGCAGGACCAGTTGGCCGCCGAGCCCGGCGGTGAGGCCGGGGCCGGTGGAGAGGGCGAGGTCGTCTCCGTTCGGGCTGACCTGCCGGACGGAGAAGCCGCCGATTCCCTCCGTGACGGCGGGGACATCGTAGATCAGCTCGAAGCGGCCGGTGCGCGGGGCGTCCGACGACGCGTCGGCCGTGAAGGACCAGACGGCCAGATCACGAGCTCCGGTCTCCTCCTGCCAGGCGGCGACCACCCCGCCCTGCCGCGTGTCTCCGGCCGTGATGCCCTCCATGAGGAAGTGCGAGCCGGGCAGACCGACCGGCGGGTCGTCGCGGTCGCCGGACGCAGGTTCGGCGAGGTCCCACACGCGGGGCTGCCCGATCTTGGCGGGCAGGGTCACCATGAAGCGGTGGCCCAGGACGGCGAAGGCGACCGTGGACCGCTGACGGTCGATGGTCACGTCGTCCCTGAGCCTGCGGGCCGTCGCCGAGGGGGACAGCCGGTAGACCTCCAGACGTTCGTCGGCGTTCGGCCCCTTGGTCGGCTTCACCAGCAACAAGGCCTGCTGCTTGCCCTCCTGCGGCACGGCGGCCGCGGCGGAGCCCGGCACCTTCTGCCCCCGGCGGGGGCTCCCCGGCCGGCCGAGGTTCCACAACTGCGTGCCTTTACCGGACAGGACTGCGAGGACGTCCGGCGCCGTGAACACCGGGGTGAGGGAACCCTCGGTGTCCACCGGCACCGATCCGGTGCGGCGCGGCCGGTCGGGGCGGCTGACGTCCCAGATGACCAGAGGGCCGTCCTCACCGGTCTGGAGGGCCAGGCGGTCGCCGTCGGCGGAGATGGCGGTGGGACCGTGCGTTCCGGTGAACACGTGCCGGAGTTCGGGCCGGCCGCCGGACAGGTCCCACAGGCCGGTCCGCCGGCCGCCCGGGTCCCGGGCCAGGAAGAGGGTCCCGCCCGGCAGGAAGGCGACGGACCGCCACGGCGCGGGCACGGTGGCCACCTTCCGGGGCGTCGTCCCGGTCAGCCGCCAGATGGTGGTGGTCTTCAGGTCGTCGTCGTCGGTGGCGAGCAGGTGATGGTCCGGCGCGAACGCGTCACCGGGGCCGAAACGATCCGAGCTGACATAGGCCCCGTCCACACTGCGTGGAGGCGGACTCCACAGCTGGACACCGCCCTTCTCGTCACCGGTGACCACGCCCCGCCCGTCCGGCCGGTAGGCCACGGCGACCAGCGGCACACTGCCGGGCAGCACCTCGCCCTTGTAGAAGCGATCCGGTGTCTTGGCGCTGGCGGTGTTCTGGTACATCCAGGCGTTGCCGTCCGTGGAGCCGGCCGCGGCGAGGTGGCGGCCGTCCGGGGAAGCGGCGATCTGCCAGTAGAGGCCGTCAGCGGGGTTGCCGTAGCCACTGAGCCCCCCGGATGGCTTCACCCGATCCGGGTCGGACACGTCGAGCGTCACGATGCCGCGGCTGGGCAGGGCCGTGGTCAGCGACCGGCCGTCGGCGCTGAAGGCCATCGCGAGGGCCGACCTCCGCAGGGTCGTGCGCAGCCGGGGCTCGGTGCGATCGGCGGTGTCCCAGAGCTGGAGGCTGTCACGCCCCCCGGGCTTGGTGGCCGCGGCGTTGACGGCGAGCAGCTTCCCGTCGGGCCGCCACGTGACCGCCAGCATGTCGCGGGAGGCGTCCGCCATCCGCACCGTGCGCGGAACCGGAGCGGCCGGATTCCGCAGGTCCCACAGCACCATGCGGCCCCGGGCCAGCGGAACGGCCAGGGTCGTGCCGTCCGCGCTGAGAGCGGGCCGGTACGGCCGGTCGAGGCCCTCGGTGGTCGCGCGGGCCGTGCGACGGGGGCGGTCGACCTGTCGAAGGTCGTAGACCTGGAGCTCCTTGACGCTCTGGATGTACAGGTTGCGGCCGTCGGGTGCCCAGAAGACGGACGAGTTCGCGCCGACGCGGATCACCGGGCCCCGACGAGGACGGTACGGGTCGCCGGTGTGCCACAACCGCACCGTGCCGTCCCGGCCGGAGGTGGCCAGCACCGCTCCGTCCGGACGGTAGGCGACGGAGTAGACGCCCTTGGTGTGTCCGGCGAGCCTGGTGCGGACGGGAGTCAGGGCGGAACGCACCAGACTCGCTTTCGCCTCCTCGGTGGGCGAGGTCCGGTACGCGGTCAGGCTCAGGTCGAACGCGGCCGCCGGGTCCTGGGCGCGCAGCACGTCGGCCTGGGCCGCGATCCGCTCGGAGGCCAGGACGGCGGCCTGTTCCCGGGACTTGGCGCGTTCCGTGTAGGCGAGCGTCCCGACGACGGTGAGGAGGAGGGCGAGAGCGAGGACGCCGCCGGTCAGCAGGGCGCGGGTGAGCTTGCGCCGGCGGTCGGCCCGCAGGCTGCTGAGCAGGAACTCCCGTTCGAGCGCGGTGAGTACAGGGGGTGCGTCGCCGCCGGTGTCCTCCTCGTCCGTGGTGGCGGTCCCCGGCGCGGGCGGATTCGAGGGGAGTTCGGGCGGCGTCCGCTGGGCGGGCAGACGCTTCTCGCTGTCCGGCCCGTTGCCCGGTCCTGCCCAGGCGCGGACCGCGGACAGGCGGTTGCCGGTGTACAGATAGTCCCGGTGCCGGTGGCCGGTGTCCCAGGCGTGGGCGGCCTCGCTCAGTTGCTGCCTGGCGAGCAGACGGGCGCGGGCGCCCAGGATCCAGGTGCGCAGGTCGGTCCAGGCGTACAGCAGGGCCTCGTGGGCGATGCGCAAGCCGTCCCGGTCCAGCGTGATGAGGCTCTTCTCCCGGAGCAACTCGCAGACGGCGCGCAGATGTTCCCGCTCATCGGGTCCGTGTGCCGCCAGCACGTCCTCGAAGGTGACGCGTCGCGCGACGGGTTCGCCGGTGGGAGTGAGGTGCACGAGGCTGAGCAGCAGCGTCCGCAGCGATCGGCGCTCGGCGGGGGAGAGACTGTCGTGCAGGGTCTTGCACGACTCCGTGACCGCATGCCAGATGCCGCCCGTGGCCTGGTAGCCGGCCAGAGTCATCCTGGCGCCCGAACGGTTCACCCAGGTCCGCTGCAGAGCATGTGCCAGGAGCGGCAGTGCCGCGGCCGGCCGCTCCTCGACGGGGGTGTCCCCGTCCGGCCGCCGCAGGTCCGACAGGATGCGGTCGACCAGTCCGGGCTCCAGATCCAGTCCGCTCCGCTCGGCGGGCCCCTCGATGGCGTCCCTGAGCGCTTGGCCGTCGAGAGAGGCGCAGTGCACCGGAGAGGCGGAGGAGAGGGCGGCGCGCAGTCCGGGGTCGGCGAGGCATTCGCCGTAGAAGTCGGCTCTGACGGCGAGCACGATCCGGGGACGGGCGTCGTCCGGCCCGGACGGATCACCGTCGGAGCTGCCGGACACCAGACGGAGGAACTCCGTCCGCTCGGTTTTGGCCGCGGTGGTGAAGACCTCTTCGAACTGGTCGATCACCAGCACTCGGGGGACGGCGGCCGACGGGCGACGGAACTGCTCCTGGTCGCCCCGCGCGTTCGCCGGCGGGGCGGGGAAGCGCCCGGCGGCCAGCTCCGCCAGCACCGTGTCCGGCGGCAGTCCGGTCGCCTCGGCCCATTGGCTCGCCAACGACCGCAGCGGGGTCCTGCCGGGCGACAGCATCCGTAAGACGGGCCAGGTGCGCGTCCGTCCCGTGGCGTGGTGATGGTCCAGCCGGGCGAGCAGACCGGCCCCGAGGAGTGAGGACTTGCCCGAGCCGGAGGCTCCGATGACGATGACGGGCCGGCGCTCCGCGTCCGGCGCCTCGACCGCTTCGGTCAGTTGGTCCAGTTCACGGTCCCGTCCGAAGAACCAGGTGCTCTCCTTCGGCCCGAGCGGCCTCATGCCGAAGTAGGGGCACGGCAGCGGGGCCGGCGGGTCGGCGGCGGGCGGACCGGGGAACCGGTAGGCACGGTTGGGCGCGATGACGAGTCCGCCGAGGGTGCCCTCGCTGGACACGTGGGGGCGGGTGGTGTCGTCCGACTTCTCCTCGATGCCGCGGTGGAGCCGCTCCAGGGTGAGCATCGGTGGCCCGGTCGGGTCGCCGTCACGCAGCAGGCTGATGAGCTTGCCGCCGAAGAGCGTGTGCCGTTGCCCCTCCGGAGCGAAGGACGGGGCGTAGGACGACGCCGAGGCGAGGAGGAAGCTGCCGGACGGGCGGACCTGGACGTAGGGACCGACGGCGCCCGAGCCGTGCGGCACCTCGGAGATGCCGGAGAAGCAGCAGTCCAGGATGACGACACTGCCGGACGGTGCCTCCTCCAGCAGGCCCTTGACGGTCTCGTACGGGACCGCCGCGGCGACCCGCTGGGCGTCCATGGACCAGTGGGTCGCGAGGTACAGCTTGTTGCCCGGTCCCAGCAGCCCGTGCCCGACGTGGCAGAAGAGCACCACGCCGTCGGCCTCTTCGCAGGCCTGGGTGACCGCCTCGACGACGGCCTCCGGGCCGGCGTCGGAGGGTACCCGCAGGACATGCTCCGGCGGCATCCCGCACAGTTCGTGGAGCAGTCGGGCCAGGTCGTCCAGGGTGGTGTCGACTCCGGGCAGGTCGGCCAGGCGCGAGCCGCTGCGGTGGCGCCCGGTGCCGGTGAGCACGGCGCGGGCGCCGGCGAGGGAGAGCCCGGATCCGGCCGGGTCCGGATGCACCCGTCCCGGGGCCGTCACAGGGCGGGTGTCCCGCCGTCCGGACCCGTGCCCGTGGGGCGGGCGGGGTCGGTCGGGGTGCCGGCCGACCGGTGCGCCGGGCCGGGTGTCGGGTCCCCGCCGGCGCCGGCATCAGGCTGCTGTCGCCCGGGATCGGCGACGGCGGCACCCTGCGCCGGGTCCAGCTGGGCGGCGAGTTGGCTGACGAGCGCCTCCACCTGTGTGGGGTCCATCGTGCGCACCTGGGTGGACGTCACGCTGATCTGCGTGCCGTCGGGCCGGGTCAGGGTCACCGACTGGTCGCCCTTCCGGCTCTGCACCCAGGCGATGACGGCGCCCGCCAGCACGCTCGCCACACCACCCGGCGCCAGCAGCGCGAGCAGGACGTCCGCGGCGAGCCCCATGGTGCCCGGGCGCGGCGGCGCGGACGCGTCCGCCCGCGTCACGCGGCCCCGCAGGCGGGGTTGTGCGGTGAGCCACCGCCGCAGGTCGTGCACGTCTGCGGTGCCTGTCGTCTCTACGGTGACGTGGATCTCCACAGCCATTCCCCACCCGGAGCAAGTGCCAACGTGTCACAGGATGATAGGCGCGGCAGGGCTTTCGTGAGTGAACAGCCGAGGAGACGTCATCCGGGAGGTGCCCGCCTTCACGCGGGCCGGACCGCGGGCAATCTTCGAGCCGGTGCGGCGGTTCAGGCCGTGCCGGGCACGGATCCTGTGCACGGTCGAGGCGGGAAGGGCCAGCCGGGCAGGCCCGAGGGTGCGGTCACTGGCCTGCCTGCCCTGGCCTCAGCCGTCCGCGGACACCGCCACCTCCCGCGCCCACCGGTAGTCCGCCTTGCCGCTCGGTGACCGCTGGATGGCCGGCGCTATCACCAGTTGCCGCGGGATCTTGTATCCGGCCAGCCGGTCCCGGCAGTGGGCCTGGATGTCCTGGAGCGACGGGCGCCGCGCCCCTTCCCGCAACTGCACCACCGCCGCCACATGGTGGCCCCACTGGGGGTCCGGCACCCCGGCCACCAGCGCGTCGTAGACGTCCGGGTGGGACTTGAGGGCCTGCTCGACCTCTTCCGGATACACCTTCTCGCCGCCGGTGTTGATGCACTGCGAGCCACGGCCCAGGACGGTGACCACGCCCTCCTCATCGACGGTGGCCATGTCGCCGAGCAGGACCCACCGCTCGCCGCCCTTCTCGAAGAAGGTGGCGGCGGTCTTGGCCGGGTCGTTGTAGTAGCCGAGCGGTACATGCCCGCACTGGGCGACCCTGCCCACCTCACCGGGCGACACGGGTTCGTACGTGGCCGGGTCCACCACCTGCGTGCGCGCGTGGACCCGGACCCGGAAGCCCCGCTCGGGCCCCGAGTCCTCGGTCGCCGTCCCGTTGAAACCGGACTCCGACGAGCCGAAGTTGTTCAGCAGCATGGCGTTCGGCACCAATTCCCGGAACTGCCGGCGCACCGTGTCCGACATGATCGCGCCGGACGACGACACGCTGAACAGCGAGGAGCGGTCGATGTCCCGCAGCGGACCGCTCAGCGCGTCGATGAGCGGCCGCAGCATCGCGTCCCCGACCAGCGAGATGCTGCTGACCTTCTCCTTCGCCACGGTCCGCAGCACCTCCTCGGGCACGAACTTGCGGTGGATCACCACCCGCTGCCCGAAGTTGAAGCCGATGAACGCCGTGAGGGTGGAGGTGCCGTGCATCAGCGGCGCCGTGGGGAAGAAGGTGATCCCCGATCCACCGGCCGCGACCCGCTCGGCCAGCTCCTCCGGCTTCTTCACCGGCTCACCGGTCGGCGCGCCCCCGCCGAGCCCCGCGAAGAACAGATCCTCCTGCCGCCACATCACACCCTTGGGCATCCCGGTCGTGCCGCCGGTGTAGATGATGAACTGGTCGTCGCCCGAGCGGGCCGGGAAGCCGCGCTCGGGTGACCCCGCGGCCTCCGCACGGGAGAAGTCCACACAGGGCACCACGGCGGCCCCCGGCGCCGGCGCCCCCACCCGGACCAGATGCCGCAGCCTCTCCGCCCGGTGCCGCGCGGCCGCCACCCGGTCCGTGAACTGCGCGTCGAAGACCAGCGCCACCAGATCCGCGTCCCGGTAGAGGTACACCAACTCCTCTTCGACGTACCGGTAGTTGACGTTGACCGGGACGATCCGCGCCTTCAGGCAGCCCAGCACCGTCTGGAGGTACTCCACGCCGTTGTAGAGGTGGAGCCCGAGGTGCTCGCCGGGCCGTATCCCGCTGTCGAGCAGATGGTGGCCGACGCGATTGGCCGCCGCGTCCAGCTCCGCGTACGTCAGACGGCGCTCCGCGCCCGTGCCCGGATGGTCGACGTACACCAGTGCCTCACGGTCGGGAACCACGTCGACGACCGACTCGAACAGGTCGGCAAGGTTGTACTCCACCGCTCCTCCTGACCCCGGGACGTGCCTGGCATCGGACGGTTCGCCGGTCATCAGAGCAAAGGGCGGTCCAACTGTGAAGGGCTCGCGCGAAGAAATCTGACTGTCTGTCAGAAAACCCTTGAAGTGCCTCCCGCCCTACTGCAACCTGTTCTCGTTCCAAGAGAGGGGAGTTGGCCATGAGTGGGACGGAACACCTCACCGTGCAGCGCGAAGGCGCCACACTGGTGCTCACGCTCAACAGGCCCGATGCCAGGAACGCGCTCTCGCTGCCGATGCTCGTCGGCCTCCACGACGGCTGGCTGGAGGCCGACGCGGACGACTCGGTCCGCTCGATCGTGTTCACCGGCGCGGGCGGCACGTTCTGCTCGGGCATGGACCTCAAGGCCCTCGCCGGGAACGGTATGGCCGGCGAGGAGTACCGCGACCGGCTCAAGGCCGACCCCGACCTGCACTGGAAGGCGATGCTGCGCCACCACCGCCCGCGCAAACCGGTGATCGCCGCCGTCGAGGGCTACTGCGTCGCGGGCGGCACCGAGATGCTCCAGGGCACCGACATCCGCGTCGCCGGAGAGTCCGCGACCTTCGGCCTGTTCGAGGTGAAGCGCGGCCTGTTCCCCATCGGCGGCTCCACGGTCCGGCTCCCACGCCAGATCCCGCGCACCCACGCCCTGGAGATGCTCCTCACCGGCCGCCCCTACAGCGCCCGCGAGGCCGCCGCCATCGGCCTGATCGGACACGTCGTCCCCGACGGCACCGCGCTCGACAAAGCGCTGGAGATCGCCGAACGGATCAACTCCTGCGGCCCGCTGGCCGTCGAGGCCGTCAAGGCCTCCGTCTACGAGACCGCCGAGATGACCGAGTCCGACGGTCTCGCGGCCGAACTCACCCGGGGCTGGCCGGTCTTCGACACCGCCGACGCCAAGGAGGGCGCCCGCGCCTTCGCGGAGAAACGACCGCCCGTCTACAAGCGCGCGTAGCCGCTGCGCCGGCTTTGGCCGGTTCACAGCTGCGGGCCGTCGGTGGCTGAGCGCGCAGTTCCCCGCGCCCCTCAGGGGGCGCGCCCGTGCACGCCGATTCGAAGGAGGCAGGCCCTCAATGTCCGCAGTTCTCAAGGCGCCGCTCGTCGTCGAGTTCCCCTTCACCCGCTCCCTCGGGCCCGTCCAGGGTGCCTTCCTGACCGGTCTGCGGGAACGTGTGATCCTCGGGGTGAAGACCCGCGACGGCCGTGTCCTGGTCCCGCCCGTCGAGTACGACCCCGTCACCGCCGAGGAGATCCGCGACCTCGTCCCCGTCGGCCTCACGGGCACCGTCACCACCTGGGCCTGGAACCACGATCCTCGCCGGGGCCAACCCCTGGACACGCCCTTCGCCTGGGTCCTGGTGCGACTCGATGGCGCCGACACCGCCCTCCTGCACGCCCTCGACGCCCCCGGCCCAGACGTCGTCCACACCGGCATGCGCGTCCGCGTCCGCTGGGCCGAGGAACGCACCGGCGCCATCACGGACATCGCCTGCTTCGAGCCGTACGACGGAGAGGTCTCCACCGTGACCGTCCACGCGGGCGAGTTCGAGGACCCGGTCACCGGCATCGTCGCCGCCGCCCGCCTCGACTACACCTACTCGCCCGGGCGCGCCCAGACCGCCTACATCAACGCCCTCGGCGGCCGGCGGACCGTCGGCGAGCGCTGCCCGTCCTGCCGGAAGGTCTACGTCCCGCCGAGGGGTGCCTGCCCCACCTGTGGGGTGGCCACATCCGAACAGGTCGAGGTGGGGCCGCGCGGCACAGTGACCACGTTCTGCATCGTCAACATCAAGGCGAAGAACCTCGACATCGAGGTGCCCTACGTCTACGCCCACATCGCCCTCGACGGCGCGGACCTCGCCCTGCACGGCCGGATCGGCGGCATCCCGTACGACGAGGTGCGCATGGGGTTGCGCGTCGAGCCCGTGTGGGCCGAGGGCGGCCGCTATCCCGACCACTACCGGCCCACGGGCGAACCGGACGCGGACTACGACACCTACAGGGAGCTGCTGTGACGAGCGCACCGCGGGACCGCCAGATCGCCGTCGTCGCCTTCGCCCAGACCGTCCACCGGCGCACCAGCGACGAGTTCTCCGAGGTGGAGATGCTCATGCCGGTGCTGCACGAGGTCCTCGACCGGACCCGCATGAAGACCGCCGACATCGACTTCACCTGCTCCGGCTCCAGCGACTACCTGGCCGGCCGCGCCTTCTCCTTCACCCTCGCCCTCGACGGGGTCGGCGCCTGGCCGCCCATCTCCGAGTCGCACGTCGAGATGGACGGCGCCTGGGCCCTGTACGAGGCCTGGACCAAACTCCTCACCGGCGACGCCGACACCGCCCTGGTCTACGCGTACGGCAAGTCCTCGCCCGGCTCGGTCCGCGACGTCCTCACCCGCCAGCTCGACCCGTACTACGTCGCACCCCTGTGGCCCGACTCCGTCGCGCTCGCCGCCCTCCAGGCACAGGCCCTCATCGACGCCGGCGACACCGACGAACCGGCGCTCGCGGCCGTCGCCGCCGGCAGCCGGGAGAACGCGGCGGCCAACCCCCACGCCCAGCTGCGCCACAGCGTGCCGCAGGGCGACTACCTCGTGCGGCCCCTGCGCACCGGCGACTGCCCGCCCATCGGCGACGGGGCCGCCGCCGTGATCCTCGCGGCGGGCGACCGGGCCCGCGACCTGTGCGCACGCCCCGCCTGGATCCGCGGCATCGACCACCGCATCGAGGCCCACGGCCTCGGCGTGCGCGACCTGACCGACTCACCCTCCACCCGCCTGGCCGCCGAACGGGCCGGCGCCTTCGAACGGCCCGTCGACACCGCCGAGCTGCACGCGCCCTTCACCGCCCAGGAGATCATCCTGCGCAAGGCGCTCCGCCTCGGCGACGGCGTCGTCGTCAACCCCTCCGGCGGTGCCCTCGCCGCCAACCCGATCATGGCCGCCGGTCTCATCCGCATCGGAGAAGCCGCCGCCCGCATCCACCGCGGCGCGTCCGACCGCGCCCTCGCCCACGCCACCTCCGGCCCCTGCCTCCAGCAGAACCTGGTCGCCGTCCTCGAAGGGGAGCCCCGATGAGCAAGGAGCCCGTGGCCGTCGTCGGTGTCGGCCAGACCAAGCACGTCGCGGCGCGCCGCGACGTGTCCCTCGCCGGACTCGTCCGGGAGGCCGCCCGCCGGGCTCTGGACGACGCCGAGCTGACCTGGGCCGACATCGACGCCGTCGTGATCGGCAAGGCGCCCGACTTCTTCGAGGGCGTCATGATGCCCGAGCTCTACCTCGCCGACGCCCTCGGCGCCGTCGGCAAACCCATGCTCCGCGTGCACACCGCGGGCTCGGTCGGCGGATCCACCGCCCTCGTCGCCGCCAACCTCGTCGCGGCCCGCGTCCACGGCACCGTCCTCACCCTCGCCTTCGAAAAGCAGTCCGAGTCGAACGCCATGTGGGGCCTGTCCCTGCCCATCCCCTTCCAGCAGCCCCTGCTGGCCGGAGCCGGCGGGTTCTTCGCCCCGCACATCCGCGCCTACATGCGGCGCAGCGGTGCCCCCGAGACGATCGGCGCCCTGGTCGCCTACAAGGACCGGCGCAACGCGCTGAAGAACCCCTACGCCCACCTGCACGAGCACGACATCACCCTCGACAAGGTCATGGCCTCGCCCATGCTGTGGGACCCGATCCGCTACTCCGAGACCTGCCCCTCCTCCGACGGCGCCTGCGCCATGATCCTCACCGACCGCGCCGGAGCCGCCCGGGCACCGCGCCCGCCCGCCTGGATGCTCGGCGGCGCGATGCGCAGCGAACCGACCCTCTTCGCCGGCAAGGACTTCGTCTCCCCGCAGGCCGGCCAGGACTGCGCGGCCGACGTCTACCGGCAGGCCGGGATCACCGACCCCCGCCGCGAGATCGACGGCGCCGAGATCTACGTCCCGTTCTCCTGGTACGAGCCGATGTGGCTGGAGAACCTCGGCTTCGCCGGCGAGGGCGAAGGATGGAAACTCACCGAGGCGGGCGTGACCGAACTCGACGGGGACCTGCCCGTCAACATGTCGGGCGGTGTGCTGTCCACCAACCCCATCGGCGCCTCCGGCATGATCCGCTTCGCCGAGGCCGCGCTCCAGGTGCGCGGACAGGCCGGGGAACACCAGGTGGACGGCGCCCGCAGGGTCCTCGGGCACGCCTACGGCGGCGGTTCGCAGTTCTTCTCCATGTGGCTGGTGGGAGCCGCGCCCCCGGACTCGTGAAAGGTCCCGCTCACGTGCTCTGTTGGCCATGGGGCCCGATCGCTAGGCTGGCCGCGGACGACGAACCGGGAGGAGCACGGACGTGGCCGAGACCACCACCCAGCAGCGCCCGCTCACGGGCTGGGACAAGCCGGAGCTGGACCTCACCAACGCACAGTGGCAGTCCAGCAGCCGGGGGCGGGGGGATGTCCAGATCGCCTTCGTCGAGGGCTTCATCGCCATGCGCAACAGCGCCCGCCCGGAGAGCCCCTCCCTGATCTTCACGCCCGCCGAGTGGGGCGCGTTCGTGTCGGGAGCGCGGGAAGGGGAGTTCGACCTCACCTGACGCGACGCCGCGCGACCTCGCCGGCGGCACCCCGCGAACCGTCCCGGACCGGCCGTGCCCCACGGCCGATCCGGGGGTGTTCCGCCCGCATTTGCGGACACGCGACCTGAGACATCCTCCCCGGGCCCGCGCCTGAGCCAGGCTGGCCCCTCGAGGCACGGTCGTATCCCGGAAGGCGAGGAACCCATGAGCACCCTGCCGGTCATCGCGGCGGTCGACGGTTCGGACGGCAGCCTGCGCGCCCTGGAGTGGGCCCTCGACGCCGCCCGCCGCCGGTCGGCACCCCTGCGTGTGGTGCATGTACGCCAGTACGCCCACTGGGCGCAGCCCGAGGTGCTCGCCGCCGAAACACCGGACCCGCGGGCCGACCCGGTGCTCGACCGGGCCCGCGAACATGTGGAGAGCCTCTCCGCCCGGCCGGACACGGAGTACCTCGGCCTGGAGGGCGCGCCCGGTGCCGTCCTGCCCGAACTCGGCTCTT
The DNA here is from genome assembly GCF_040613735.1 of Streptomyces sp. NPDC006235. Taxonomy (NCBI): domain Bacteria; kingdom Bacillati; phylum Actinomycetota; class Actinomycetes; order Kitasatosporales; family Streptomycetaceae; genus Streptomyces; species Streptomyces sp. NPDC006235. The sequence goes on along the minus strand of NZ_JBEXSR010000058.1, from coordinate 1,942 downwards.
CCGCCCAACTGCTGGTCCTCGGCTCCCGGGGCCGCGGCGGTTTCGCCAGCCTGCTGCTCGGCTCCAACGGCATGGCCGCCGCCCGCGACGCCGAGTGCCCCGTCGTGGTGGTGCCCCGGCCCGGACGCGCCGTCCCCGGCGAGGCACCGTCCGGTCCCGGCCCGCGCGTGGTCGTGGGCCTGAAGGTGGACGGCCCCGACGAGGCCACCCTCGAGTTCGCCTTCGCCGAGGCCGCCCTGCGCGGCGCCCGGCTCCAGGCGGTCGCCGCCTACCCGTGGCCCGCGCAGCCCTGGATGACACCCGGCGACATGCCCCCGCCGATCGTCGACCAGGACGTCATCGAGGACGAGACCCGGGTCCTCGCCGAGGGCTTCCTCGCCCCGTACCGCGAACGGCACCCCGATGTCCGGGCCGAGACGGTCCCGGCGGCGGGCGACGCCGCCGGACACCTCGTGGCGGCGTCCCCGGGCGCCGACCTCGTCGTCGTCGGCCGCCACCGGCGGCACCTGCTGGCACCCGCCCGCATGATGGGCTCCGTCACCCACGCCGTGCTGCTGCACGCCGCGAGCCCCGTCGCGGTGGTCCCGCCGGCCCCGCCGCAGGACTGACCCCGAGGTAATGGATACCGGCGGGCTTATCATTAGGCCCATGCGGGAACCGATCAGCAGGGACGCCCGGCTCGCCCTGGACCTGGCCCTCACCGTCCGGCACGACGGCAACGGCGGTGTCGCCGACGACCTGACCGACCCGGCAGGCCTGACCGCCTGGGTCCGGGCACACCCCGACGTCCTGCCGGACGCCGGCCGTCTCACCGCCGACGCCGCTCAGCTCACCGCCGTCCGGGACCTGCGGGCCGCCGTCCGCGCCCTCTTCGCCCGCGCCGTGCGCCCCGGCGAACCGAGCCCCGCCGACGAGGCCCGCCTCCTGCCCGTACCCGAAGCCGTACGGCGCCTCAACGAAGCCGCCGCCCGCACCCCCACCGTGCCCGTCCTGGACTGGCCCGCCGGGACCGCACCCGGTGTCCGTCACCAGCCCGTACACGGCGGCGACGACCTGACGGCCGCCCTCTCGCACGCCGTGATCGCGTTCCTCGCGAGCCCCGACCGCGACCGGCTGCGGGCCTGCCACGCACCCCGCTGCGTGCGGTACTTCCTCAAGGACCACCCGCGCCAGGAGTGGTGCACACCGTCCTGCGGCAACCGCGCCCGCGTGGCCCGCCACCACCAACGCCACCGGACGCCGGCCTGAGACCGCCTGGCCCGATCGGGTCGTCGCCCGGGCGGCACTTCGCAGGCCGGGCCACGTACCATGGCGGCATGTCGTTCCTCCGCCGCCGCAGCGCCACGCCCGCCGGGCCCGACTTCGACGTACTGGCCATGGACCCGGGCGACTGGCCCGGCAACCTCGGTGCGGGACTGCTGCCCGCCCCCGACGGCACCTGCCAGGGCGTCTTCCTGCGTTACGACCTGTTCGGCGGCCGCGGCCCCGCCATGATCATCGGCAACCTGCCGGAGGGCTCCCCGGCCCGCGAGGTCCCCGAGGGACAGGTCCCCTTCGAGGTGGCGCAGCTGCTGCTGGCGCTGGAGAACGACGAGGAGGTCACCGTCGTCGGCACCGAGGACGTGCCGGTGATGCAGGGCGACAACCTCCTGATCGTGCGCCGCGTCAAGCTCTCCGAGGGCCGCATCTCCTGCGTGCAGTTCGACCGCAGCGACAACGTCCTGGTGACCATCGCCGCCTGGGACCGCCCCATCACGGACGACCTGTACGCCCTCCTCAAGCCGCTGCCCGCGGAGCTCTTCCAGCAGGGCTGAACCCGGCGGCAGCCCGCACACGAAAGGGCCGCTGTGTGCCTGGCCAGGCCTGAACCGCATCGGAGACCTCTGCGAGTGGGAGGTCGGCGAGGAGAGCGTACGGCTCGGTGCCTCCGTGCCGTACACCA
>NZ_JBEXSR010000057.1:0-39160 GCF_040613735.1 Streptomyces sp. NPDC006235 | reverse complement strand
CGCTACGACAAACAGCCCGACCGCTACCTCGCCGCCATAACCCTGGCCAGCACACTCATCTGGCTCGATGCGTGATCGATAAGACGCTACCTAGCCCCAGAACGCGTCTTCGGTGGCCGGGTCGCCGGAGAAGAGCCACATCTCGGTGATCTTGCCGCCTGTGATGCGCAGGAGGTCGACGCCGTCCATGCTCATCGACGCGCCGTCGTGGCGGCCGCTGAAGTGGATCGTGGCGGCGACCAGGTCACCGTTGCCCATGAGCGTGCGGATCTCGTCGATGGCGAAGGTGCCCCGGCTGGTCGCCATCATCCGGCCGAGCATGGCGAAGACGGCGTCACGGCCCTTGTGATCGCCGGAGAACTGGTTGACGCCGGGCTGGTGCCAGACGATCGCCTCGTCGAGGAGTTCGCCGAGGGTGGCCATGTCTCCCGTCTGCACAGCCTGGAAATAGGTGCGGGCGATGTCGATGTTCGCGTTGGTCATGGTGCTTCCTCCAGGGGTTCTTCCACAGGTTCTTGTGCGGGTTCTTGTGCGGGATGCGAGGGACGGTGGTCAGCGGGCGAAATCGAGGCGGCCGGCCAGGCCGGCGGCGGTGAACGCGGCCTCGACCTCGTGGCGGCCTTCCTTGAAGTGGGCCCAGCTGTCGAAGTGGGCGGGGACGACCCGGCGCGCGCCGAGCCGCTTCGCGGCCTCGGCACCCTGAGCACTGTCGAAGGTGAGCAGGGCGCCGTCGAAGGCGAAACGCATACGGGCACCACCGAGGAAGAGGACCGCGGTGTCCACCGGGGCGAACTTCTCGGCGATCTCCTCGACGTGCTCCAGAGCGGCGTTGTCGCCGCTGACGTAGACCGGGGGCAGGTCGTCGGAGGTGAGCATGAAGCCGACGACGTCGCCGGTGACCGGCTCGCAGCCGACGGGGCCGTGCCGGGCGGGCAGGCCGGTGACGGTGACGGTCCCGCCGTCGGGCCGCTCGAGCTCTGCGCTCTGCCAGAAGGCCAGCCCCTGCGCGGTGCCGCCCAGACGACCGGCACCGCTGACCGTGGTGAAGACGACCGGCACCTCCGGCAGGAAGGCGCGGCCCGTGTTGTCGAGGTTGTCGTCGTGCTCGTCATGGGAGAGCAGAACGGCGTCGACGTGGCCCAGGTCGGCGGCGGCGACCGGTGACGGCTCGGTCTTGACGAGCTTGTGGTCGCCGGGGAGGGGCATCGGGTACTCGCCGGGCGGGTCGAAGGTCGGGTCGGTGACGAACCTCAGGCCGCCGTACTCGATCACGGACGTCGGACCGCCGTGGACACGGACGGCAATCTCTTCGCTCGCGGCGCTGGCGCCGGACATCGGGAACCTCCAGACGGTGAACAGGGCAGACGCGGCCCTGCGGAACGATCAGGCGGCGGGTACGGAGAACACGCCGCAGTGGTGCTCTGAGGCAGGCGGGGGCCGTGAGCCGATCCGGTGTCCAGCAAACCATTTACATTCCATGGAAGCAACTTCCGCAGATTATTGTTCCATGGGTATGGGTTCGGTGGTCCTCAGCCGACCGGCCCTTGGACGGCACAGGAACCCGTCGTCCCGCACGCGGACAGCCGGGTCAGCAGGAAGGAAACGGTCATGGAGCCGGTCGAGATCGAGGCGAAGACCCTGATCCAGAAGTCGAAGACCCCGTCGAACGACTACATCGTCAACGCCTACACCGGCTGCGTGCTGGGCTGTGCCTACTGCTTCGCCAGCTTCGCCGGGCGTCAGTTCGGCCGATCGGTGAAGGAGTGGGGCGACTACCTGTACGTGAAGAAGAACGCGGTCGAACTCGCCCGCAAGGAGCTGGCGAAGATGCCGGAGGACAAGCGCCGGGGCACGATGCTGCTCAGCTCCGTCACCGACCCCTACCAGGGCCGCGAGACGAAGTACCGGCTCACCCGCGGCATCCTGCGCGAACTGAAGAGGGTCGAGTATCCGGGCCTGGTCCGCATCCTCACCAAGTCACCCGTCGTCATCCGTGACATCGACCTGCTCACCAGCCTGCCCCGCGCCGAGGTCGGCATGTCCGTGACCACCACCGACGACAAGGTCAGCCGCTGGCTGGAGGTACGCGCCCCGCTCGCCTCCCGCCGTCTGCGCACCCTGGCGGAACTCAAAGAGGCAGGCATCCCCACTTACGCCTTCGTCGGACCGCTCCTGCCGCACTTCGCCACCCAGCCCGAACTCCTGGACGACCTCTTCGGCCGGCTCGTCGACGCGGGGGTGAGTGAGGTGTTCATGGAGCACATCAATCTCAAGCGGTACATCCGCGAGCGCATGGACCAGGTCCTCGCCGACGAGCCCGAAGACGTCCGCGAGGCCTACCTCCAGGCACGGACGAAGAAGCATCGCGAACAGCTCGACGCGATCGTGGCCGAGCTGCTGGACAAACACGGCCTGCGGCTGCGCTTCGAGGAGGTCGTTCACCACGACGACAACGACTCCCTGCGACAGAGGCTCATGTCCTCGAGGTGACCGCGTCCCCGGACTCCGGGCGTTACGGGCCGGTACGGTTCACGGCGAAGGACGCGCTTGGGCACCACGATCAGCAGGCGCAGGCCGCCGCGAGTGATGCGGCGACAACCCGGCGACGACGACGCGGCTCGGTCGGACGATTCGGTCCATGGGCGGGAGCAGAGCCCGGGTCCGGTCTACCGGCCTCGTCGCCGATCATCCGCAGGGCGTCGCGTAACTGGGAGCAGCTCAGTCGCCGGACCGCTCGGCGAGAGTGTGCGCGACGAGGGCATTGGCGTGGCCGTGGCCCAGCCCGTGCTCGGTCTTGAGCCAGTTCACGAGCTCCATGTGCTGGGTCAGGGGCGAGGAGCGGATCAGGTCCTTCCACTCCGCGATCGGGCGACCGTACTTCTTCTCGATGGAGGGGAAGTAGCTGGCGGGCCCCTTAGCGGCGGCGGTCATGTCGGCCATCCTGTCTGTCCGTTGCGTTGCTTCGGTGTGGTCGCTGGTATGACCGAGCGGCACGAACGGAGTCATCGGTCGCTGAAAGTGCGCTGTGTCACACCTCCTGTTCAACTCCGCCTGTAGTGCACAGGCACCAGGACAGGTGAGTGGCTGGTGCGGGTGCACCAGGCAAAGACGGTGGCGGCGAGCGATGCCCGCCCCGGCGCTGGAGCGGAGGGTTGGAGGCGCGTGAATCTCGCGCATCCCCTTGCCTAGCGGTGTCTGGAGTGATCGCAAGTGGTGACTTTTCTTTACCGGATCGGACGGTTGGCCTTCCGGCGACGCAAGCTCCTGTCCATGCCCGGCGCCGAGCCACAGCTGGCGTTCGCCCGGCGAGGCGAGCGCCGATGAAAACGACGTCCGTGTCCGAAGCCGTGGCCTCCCCGGTCCGCCTCGGCCGGCTGTCGATCGGTGCCCTCGGCATCCTGGCGCTCGCCCTCGGCGCCCTGCAGTCAGTGGTGGAGCCCGCGCTCCCGCTGCTGCAACGTGAGCTGGGGGTCAGTCCTGCCGAAGGGGCCTTGATCGGCAACGCGTTACTCATCACCGGCGCGGTCATCACCCCCGTCGCGGGCAAACTCGGTGACCGCTACGGCGGAAAGCGGGTGCTGGTCCGGCTGATGGCCGTGGTCTCGGCCGGTGGTCTGATGGCCAGTCTGGCGCCGAACCTGCCCGTGTTGTTGCTTGGTCAGGTGTTGCAGGGCGTCATGGTGGGTGCACTGCCCCTCTCCTTCATCCTGGTGCGCAAACACCTCACGACAGGACAGTCACATGCGGCGATCGGGCTCGTCGTCGCACTGTTCACGGGCGGCAGCATGGTCGGCATGCTGTTCGCCGGTCCGATCGCGGAAGGACTGTCCTGGCAGTGGATGTTCGCGCTGCCGACGATCGCGATCATCGCGATGACGTTGGTCGTGGCTCGGCTGATGCCGCATGATCCCCCGGTCCGATCGGACGACGGCATCGACTGGCCGGGCACGGTTCTACTGAGCGGCACGTTGCTCGCGTTCATGCTCGGACTCGTGACGGTGACGGGGGACGGCGGCGTGCCGCCCCTCGCGGTCGGCGCCATCGCCATGGTCGTGGCCGGCCTCGCGACCGGATGGGTCGTCGTCGAGCGCCGGGCAGCCTCGCCGATGGTCGATCTGCGCATGCTGGCGAAGCCCGCGATGTGGAACGCGTGTGTGCTCACCTTCGTCATCACCGCCAGTTCCGGAATGGTGCTCTTTCTCCTCCCGCAGCTGTTCGCGGTATCGGCCGACGGGTACGGCTTCGGAGCCGGCACCACCGACATCGGACTGTTCCTGCTGCCCGGTGCCATCGCCGGGGCGGTCAGCGACTCGGTCGGCGGTCTCGCGGCGCGGCGTTTCGGTGCGCGTGCCGTGGTTCTCGTGGGCACCGTCGTCACTGCGGCCACGATGCTCGCCCTGGCATCGCTGCACACCGCGGAATGGCAGCTCGTCCTCGCGAAGGTGCTGACCGCGTTCGCCGCGGGTGTCGGTACCACGGCGTTGCTGGCGGGCACCGCCACCGCCATCGAGACCAAGGACATCGGCATCGCCACCAGTCTGCTCGTGGTCACTCGGGTGATCGGCGTCGCCGTGGGCGCCCAGATCGCCGGTGCGATCCTCGACGCCGGGGCCGAGCCGACGACGGGCCGGCCGGCTGAATCGGCCTTCGTCACAGGGTTCGCCGTCGCCGGTTTCGTCGCCGCGTTGTCACTGCTCGTTGTCCGTATCTGGAAAAAAGGAGTCCAGGCATGAAACCGACCGGTCTGCCGATGGACGTGAGCACCACCGCGAAGCGAAAAGTTCTGATCTCCGGGGCCGGCATCTCCGGACCCGCGCTGGCGTACTGGCTGCACCGGTCCGGATGCGCGGTCACAGTGGTGGAGAAGGCAGGCGCACCGCGCGACGGTGGTTACCCGATCGACATCCGCGGCACGGCGACGGAGGTGGTCCGGCGGATGGGCATACTGCCGCACCTTCAGGAGGCGCACATCGACGCGCGGCGCTGCACTTTCCTCGACGCCGACGGCAGTGAGGTGGCCTCGCTCACCCCGCGTGCCGTCGCGGGCGGGGTCGAGGGGCAGGACCTCGAAGTGCGTCGTGGGGATCTGTCCGCGATCCTCTACGCGAAAGTTCGCGACGACGTGGAATTCCTGTTCAACGACTCCATCGACACCCTGGACCAGTCCGGACAAGGAGTCGACGTCACGTTCCACAGCGGGCAACGGCGTACGTTCGACCTGGTGGTGGGCGCCGACGGTATGCACTCACACACCCGGGAGTCCATGTTCGGCCCCGAGGAACAGTTCCACCGCTATCTCGGCTACTGCTTCGCCATCTTCACCATGCCGAACACCTTCGGACTCTCCCGCGAGGTCATGGTGTGGAACACCCCGGGGAAAGCCGCGGCCCTCTACGCCGTCGGGGACAACGACGACCTGCACGCCTTCCTGACCTTCCACCGACCGGAACCGCCTTTGGACATCCTCCGGAACCCCGACGCCCAGCGGGACTTGGTCGCCACGACCTTCGCGGGCGCGGGATGGGAGGTCCCTGGCATGGTCGACGCCCTGCGCGACGCGAACGACCTGTTCTTCGACACGGCCGGTCAGATCCGCATGCCCCACTGGTCCAACGGCCGCGTCGCACTCGTCGGCGACGCCGCGTACGCACCCTCGTTCCTCACCGGACAAGGCTCGAGCCTGGCACTGGTCGGTGCCTACATGCTCGCCAACGCCCTGGCCGCGAACCGGGACCACACCGCGGCCTTCGCCGCCTACGAACGCGACATGCGCGCGTTCGTGGCCATGAACCAGGCCCTGGTCGACAACGGTGCGGCCACACTCTTCCCCACCACAGCGCAGGCCCTGGAGCGACGCAACACCATGCTGCGTGACCTCGTCACCATGCCCTCCACGACGGCACGACCGGCCCACTCCGCCCTTACGCTGCCCGAGTTCACCCCGATGCCCTGACTCCTGGTCCGGTCGCGCCACAGCGGCGGGAGGTGGCCGGCGCCGCGGCTACCAGGACGTCGAAGTACCGGGCTATGACGGGCGGTCCGTGCCGCCGTCGGGAGCGGTGGCACGGACCAGCCCCGTCCGGTAGGCGATGACGACGAGTTGGGCCCGGTCGCGGGCCTCCAGTTTCGTCATGGCGCGCTGGACGTGGGCGCGGACGGTGAAGGGGCTGAGGAACATCCGCTCGGCGATCTCCTGGTTGGACAGGCCGGTCGCGACCAGCGCCACCATCTCGCGTTCACGCGGGGTCAGTGCGGCGAGCTGCTCGGAGTGGTGCGGCGGGACTTCCTCCGGAGTGGCCAGGAAGCGGGCGACCAAGGAGCGGGTCGCGGCGGGGGACAGCAGCGTGTCGCCGTCGGCGACCGTACGCACGGCGCCCGCCAGATCCTCCGCCCCGATGCCCTTGCCGATGAAGCCGGCGGCCCCCGCGCGCAGCGCCTGAGCGACGTACTCGTCGGTCTCGTACGTGGTGAGGATCAGGATGCGGGTGGCGCGCAGTTCCGGGTCCGCGCAGATCTGGGACGTGGCAGTGAGTCCGTCCACCTCGGGCATACGGATGTCCATGACCACCACGTCCGGGCGCAGCTCCCGGGTGAGTCTCACCGCCTCCCTGCCGTCACCGGCCTCGCCGACCACGGTGATGTCGCCGGCGCTGTCGAGAAGCATGCGGAAGGCCCCGCGCAGCAGGGCCTGATCGTCGGCGAGGAGCACCCTGAGCGTCACGCTGTTCCCCCGGCCTCTCCGTCAGTGCTCCGTGTCGTGCCTTTGACGGGCGGGAGGGGCAGCTGGGCGGAGACGAGGAAGCCGCCCTCCGGACGCCTGCCCGCGGAGAGGTGCCCCCCGACCGCGGTGGCCCGTTCCCGCATCCCGATCAGACCGTAACCGGGCGGACGGTCCGGCATCGTGAACGCACTCGGTCCCGTAGACGTACTCGATCCCGTGCGCGTACTCGATCCCGTGGGCGCGGCCGGCGCCGTACGAGAGCCGTTCCCGTCGTCGGCGACGGTGATGGTCACACGATCGCGGTTCCAGGTGAGGCGGACCCGGGCGCTGCCGGTACCGGCGTGTTTGGTCACGTTGGTCAGGGCTTCCTGGACGATGCGGTAGGCGGTGAGGTCCACTCCCGGCGGCAGGGGCCTGGCCGGGCCCTCCTGGTGCACCGAAACCTCCAGCCCCGCGCGGCGGAAGGACTCGAGGAGCGCGGGAAGCCGGGACAGCCCGGGCGCCGGTTCGGCGGGCGTGGCCGCTTCCCCGGACTGACGCAGCAGACCGACCGTGGCCCGCAGGTCGTCGAGCGCGTCGGCGGTCGTTTCCACGAGTTCGTTCAGGCTCTTGCGGGTCTGCTCCGGGCGCGTGTCGAAAAGGTGGGCGGCAACCGTGGCCTGCGCGTTGGCGAGGGTGATCTGATGGGCCACCAGGTCGTGCAGTTCCCGGGCGATGCGCAGCCGTTCCTCGGCCACTCTCCGGCGCGCCTCGCTGTCCCGGCTCTCCTCGGCCCGCCGGGCCCGCTCCTCCACGGCCGCCAGGTAGGCCCGCCGGTTGCGTACCGAGTGACCGAGTACACCGGCCACGACCGGGAACACCGCCACCACTGCCATCCTGCTCGCGTCCTTCCACGAGACGTCCCCGGACAAGGGGATGGCGGCGACCAGCGCCGCGGCAGTGAGCAACACCGCGCTTGCCGCGCGCAGTTCGGTGCGCGCGGCGAGCGAGGTGGAGTAGGCGGTGATCACGGCGGGGGCCACGATGAGCGGGGTCAGCAGGAGGCCCAGGGGCGGCACCAGCACGCCGACCGCCGTCGTGGCCGCCAGGGCGACCAGGGGCGCCCGGTGCCGCACCGGCAGCACGGCACAGGACACCACGGCGACGAAGTAGGCGGCGGCAGGCGGCGCTGACAGTGTGTCGTCGACCTGTATCACCCCGCCGAGCAGACAGAACGCGAACGCCACCACCATGACCGCCACTTCGCGCGACCACGCGCCGCGTGGTCGCGGGCCGCCACCACCCGTGTTCGTCATGGCCGCTCAGTCCCGGCCGACGGGGAACCGCCGCACCGCTGCTCCGACTCGGCCGCGGAGGCGGGGACATGACTGCTGAGTGCCTCACGCTCGATATCGACATTCGGCAGCACACGGTTCAGGATACGAGGCAGCTACCAGGCCCGGTGGCCGAGCAGCGCCAGGCCCCCGGGTGCGATCGCCATCCGGAGGGCGGCTTCGGCCGGGCCGGGTGCGCAGTGGCCTGGTGCGTCCGCACCAGCCAGTCATGTGTCCCGGTGCCTGCGCACTACAAGAGCGCCCATGTGCCGCGCTTCGGGCGCGCACCGCGCGAGGGCCAAGGGCGTGGATTGCGTAGGGCCTGCAAAGGGAGAGGTGAAGGCAACAGAAGCATATCGGGCGTTTTCGGGCTTCGATCTTCACGGAAGGCTCACAAGTTGGCTAAGTTGGTCACTGCGTGCACGACTTCACCCAATGGGCAGGTGGTTTTGTGCACTCTCGAACGGAAGGAGCGCCCCTTTCCATGGCGTCGGAACGAACCTCGCGCCCCGAAGTGACCGCCTTCGCGGGTAGGGCCAACTCCCTTGCACCGGAGGCCTTCACTTCCGAGGCCCGGTTCTCGCAGTCTGGTGGTCACCGCGTTGGCGAATGAGAGCGAGGAGCCGAGCCCTGACGAGGTCCGGCGGTGGATCGACAGCCTCTACAACCGGGCCGAGAGCGACACGGGCACCTTCAACGCGACCCGCGCCGCTGCCATCCCGCGCCAGCGGAGCGCGCCCGCCCGCAGCCGGTCCCAGGGAGACACGGAAACCGGGGTCGGAACCCTTGCCCGGCAGTGGTTCGACGCCGCCCGTGCCAAGTTGGGCCCGACCGTGCCGGCGTCGCAGCCGGACAGGAGGTTGCCGGTCCGTCCCGACCGCGCGCCCGAGGCGGCACGACCCGCGCGCCCGGTGGAACGTCCCGCGCAACCCCGCGCTCTCGAAGCGCCCCAAGCGCCCAGTGTTGCGAGGGAGTTGACCGGCGGATCAGCTCAGGCTCCGACCCCCGCGTTCCTGCCGGAGCCCTCCGGGCAGCGCGTCGTACCGGCAGCGACGGGCGAGTCCCGGCCGGACGAGAGCGCCTGGCGTACCGGTGCACAGCCGGTCCTCGGTGACGTGACGGCGCGGCCGCTGTACGAGCCCGCACCAGCGCCCGCCCTGGAGTCCGGCGCACTGCCCGGCCCACTGCCCGACCCGCAGTCCGCCGCGGCGCTGTCCACCGTCCCCCACGCCACCGCGAGTACTGACCATGCGGGTCTTCCAACAGGCGGGTGGGACACGTACGGTGCCGCTCCGGCGAGCGATGCGACCGCACCGTATGCCACGGCTCTGTCAGCCGAACCCACCGCTTACTACGCCTCCGGTCCTCAGGCGGACGTGACCACCGCGACCTATGACGCCGGCCTGCCGAGCATCCCTGCATCTGCCCTGGCGGCGGCCCCCGTTGCGACAGTGCCCGCCGAGCCCGCCAGCGCACCCGCCCCCGCCCTCGCTGTACCGACAGCGGCTGCCGCCCCGACGGAACCGGTTGCCTCCACGGCGGGCGAACTTCCCTCCACCACTTTCACGCCCGGTGCCTACGGTGGATCCTGGCCGACGCCGGTCGCGGGCCACAGCACCCAGGCCGAGCGGGTGGTCGCCTTCGCCCGAGCACAGATCGGCCGGCCCTGCGTATGGGGCGCGGTCGGGCCGGGATCGTACGACGCCCCCGGTCTGACCCAGGCCGCGTGGAAGGCGGCCGGTGTCACGCTTCCCCGGACCACCCAGGGCCAGTGGGAAGCGGGAGTGCAGGTCTCGCTCGCTGACGTCCAGGTCGGAGACCTGGTCTTCTTCCACGACGACCTGGGCCACGTCGGCATCTGGAGCGGCGCCGGCATGATGATTCACGCTCCGGGTCCGGGAGCCCTCATCCGTGAGGAGTCGGTGTTCTTCGCCGGCCAGTCGGCGATCAGGGGCGCGATCCGCCCGGCCTGACGCCCCTCTCCCGGCCGGCTGCTCCGGCGGCGTGTTCGACGGTGTGGTGTCGGTGGTGGTGGGTCTGGCCGGTGTGCTCGTGGCCCGGATCAAGCCGGAGGGGCCGTCCGTGGGGGGCGCGCTGCCCGCGCAGGCACGCCTGCGCGGGCAGCCTCTGCGGGTCGCCCTCCAGCCGCTGCGTGCTCTCGGCCGTGCCTCCGTGGGTTCCACGACCACTCAGGTCTTGTCGATGCCGTCGCCACCGACCCCACAGGCTGCGCAGCGTCCTTGTCCGCCAGGATCCAGAGGTCCATCCCGCGGCACCCACCCCCGCCATGGTCCTGTTCGTCCTCCGGTGTGACCCCGAGCGGCAGATGTGCACCGTCGCCGCCCAGACCGTCCCCGAGGTGCTCTCGGACAGCCCCCCAGAGAAATACTTGGCTAGCCACATATTTGCTGCTACGGTATTTACGTGGCTAGCCACCTAAACGGGTGGTGGCCCGAGAGGAGCAGTCATGAAAGCCATCCTGTTCGACCGTTTCGGAGGCACGGAGGTGCTGCGCGAGGCGGACATCGAGGTCCCGCAGCCCGGCCCCGGGCAGATCCGCGTCCGCGTCGAGGCGGCCGGGCTGAACGCGCTGGACGGCAAGATCCGCTCCGGGGCACTGGAGGCCGTGTTCCCCACGCCGCTCCCCTCCGTCCCCGGTCACGAGCTCGCCGGCGTGGTGGACGCCCTGGGCGAGGGCGTGCGGGACGTGCAGGTCGGTGACGAGGTGCTGGGCTGGTCGGACACCGGCTCGTACGCCGAGTACGCGCTGGCCACCACCGTGGCCGCCAAGCCCGCCGGCCTCGACTGGCAGCACGCGGTCGCGTTGCCGGTGGCCGGCGAGACGGCCGAGCGGGTCCTGAACCTGCTGGGCGTCGCCGCGGGGGAGACCGTGCTGATGCACGGCGCGGCCGGAGCGGTCGGGACCCTGGCGGTCCAGCTCGCCACGGCCCGCGGAGCGCGTGTCATCGGCACGGCCGGCCCCGCCAACCAGGACTATCTCGCCTCGCTCGGCGCCACCGCGACCGTTTACGGCGAAGGGCTGGTGGACCGGGTCCGGGCGCTCGCCCCTGACGGTGTGGACGCGGTGTTCGACCTGGCCGGGAAGGGCGCCCTCGAGGACTCCATCACACTCCGCGGCGGCACCGAGCGCATCGTCACGATCGCCGACTTCCGCGCGCACCAGCTCGGCATCACGTTCGCCAACGGCCCCCAGGGACGCTCGGCCGCCCGCCTGGCCGCCCTGGCCCAGGACGCCGCGACCGGCAAGGTCGTCACCACCGTCACCGCTTACCCGCTCGACCAGGCCGCCGCGGCTCAGCGGGTCAGCGACGCCGGGCATGTCCGGGGCAAGATCGCCCTCACTCTCGGGTGATCACGCCCGCCTCTCCTTCTGCCATGCCCCCGCATGTCCCGATCCTCACCCGTTCGTCACCGCACCGAAGGACCACCCATGCTGAACTCCCTGTGGACACCGACCACCGTCGGTGACATCTCCCTCCCGCACCGCCTGGTCATGGCCCCCATGACCCGTGACCGTTCCACCCCTGAAGGGGTACCGACCGAGCTGAACGCCGAGTACTACGCCCAGAGGGCCTCGCACGCGCTCATCATCACCGAGGGAACCCAGCCCTCCGCCGACGGCCAGGGCTACCTCCTCACCCCCGGCATCCACAACGACGAGCAGATCGCCGGATGGCGCAAGGTCACCGACGCCGTGCACGCGGCCGACGGCCGGATCGTCATCCAGCTGATGCACACCGGACGCATCTCCCACCCCGACAACACCCCCCACGGGCGCCGGCCGGTCGCCCCTTCGGCGATCCGGCCGCAGGGCACGATGTTCACCGCGTCCGGGCCCCAGGAGATGCCGACACCGCGTGAGCTGTCGACGCAGGAAGTGGCGGCGACCGTCGACGACTTCCGCCGCGCCGCGGCCGCCGCCGTCGCCGCAGGCGCCGACGGCGTGGAGATCCACGCCGCCAACGGCTACCTGGTGCACCAGTTCCTGTCCGACAACACCAACCAGCGCACCGACCGCTACGGCGGCTCCCTCGACAACCGCATCCGCTTCGCCGTCGAGGTCGCCACCGCCGTGGCCGACGAGATCGGCGCCGACCGCACCGGCCTGCGCATCTCCCCGGGCAACACCTACAACGACATCGCCGAGTCCGACACCGCCGAGCTGTACCCGGCGCTCATGCGCGCCCTCAGCCCGCTCGGTCTCGCGTACCTCCACATCCTCCACGCGGGTGACGACGCCCTGCTGGGCACCCTGCGCACGCTCTGGCCGACGACGCTCATCCTCAACCGTGCCGGCACCGACCTGCCCACTCGCGCCAAGGACATCGACCGCGGCACGGCCGACCTCGTCTCCGTCGGCGCCCTCGCGCTGGCCAACCCGGACCTGGTCGAGCGGCTACGCTCTGAAGCGCCGCTGAACACCCCCGACCCGGCGACCTTCTACGGCGGCGGAGTGGCCGGCTACACCGACTACCCCACCCACACCGTCTGAGGAACCGAACCATGACCGCCCCCACACCCCGCATCCCCACCACGGCCGGCGAAGGGCCGATGAGCTACGCGATCTTCCAACTCGCCCGCGCTCACCGCGCCCGCGCCGCCGCCATGCTCCGCGAGATGGACCTGCACCCCGGACAGGAGCTGCTGCTGATGCAACTCCTGGACCGGGACGGCCAGACCCAGTCCGAACTGCTCGAAAGCGTCGGTCTGGACCACTCCACGGTCTCCAAGTCCCTCCGCCGCATGCAGGATGCCGGCCTGCTCGTCCGCGAGCCGGCCGAACACGACCGGCGGGTCATGGTCGTCCACCTCACCGACAAGGGCCGTGCCATGCGCGAGCCGCTGGCAGCCATGTGGCGGGCCCTGGAGGAGACCTCCGCGCTCAACCTGTCGGCGGAGCAGGCAGAGTCCTTCGTCCGCACCGCCTACGCCATCGCCGACGCGATCAACAGCCACGCTCTCCCGCAAGGGGAATCCAAGTAACTCACCCCGATGGCACCTCGGTTCCGGCGCGCCCGGCTGCCCGCAAGCCGGTACTGAACGTCAGACACTCCCGATTCCTGGGGAAGCTCCGGTGAGCCGGGCCGGCTGATGGGGCAGCACATCGAGGAATGCCGCATCGCCCGCGCCCGGGCCACCCCTGGGAAACATCCCGCAGGCCGACGGTGACCCGCGCCCCAGCTCCCGGTGGCCCCCGGTGGCCCCCGGCCGGCCCGCCTCCACAGTCACGCACCCGCCCGGGGCGCCCCGGCCCAGCGGCACCCACGTCCGCGGGGACCACAACTCCGCACGCGGCCAAGCCCCCGAAGCCCCCCACTCCTGACCTGATGGAAAGTGAGACCCATGACCACCACCCTCCCGGTCCTCGTCGTCGACGCGACCGGCTCCCTCGGGGGCAAGGTCGTCGACGAACTGCTCAAGCGCGGCAAGAACGTCCGCGCCCTGGTCCGGCCCACGACCGACGCGAGCAGGCTCGAAAGCCGGGGTGTCGAGATCGCCCGCGGTGACATGCTCGACGTCGACTCGCTCGTCGCCGCCATGAACGGCGCCGATGCCGTCATCACCACCGCTGCCGGCTACACCCGCGGCGGCAAGAACGCGTACGACATCGACACCGTCGGCAACGCCAACCTCGCCGAGGCCGCCCACCGCACCGGCATCCGACGGTTCGTCCTGACCAGCATCCTCACCAGCGACCAGACGCCCCAAGTCCCGCACTTCTGGCACAAGAAAACCGCCGAGGACAAGCTCGAACGACTCGGCGTCCCGTTCGTCGCACTGCGCCCGGGGGCCTTCCTCGACCAGATCGCGACCATGGCGGGCAACCCGATCGACAAGGGCCGCCTGATGTGGATCGGCAAGACCACCGTCCCGCTGACCTTCGTCCACACCTCCGATCTCGTGGCGTACCTGGCCGCCGCCGTCGACGCCGAGGCAGCCGACGGTGAGCGCATCGACATCGGCTGGGACCGTCCGGTCAGCATGCGCGAGATGGCCGGCCTGATGGGCAGCCGGGCCGGAAAGAAGATCAAGGTCTGGGCCGTCCCTTCCCCCGTCGCCCGCGCCGCGGGAGCCGTCGCCGGCCGCTTCATGCCGCTGGTCAAGGACATGGCCGCGATGTTCGGCTGGTTCGACAGCGGCCGCTACGTCGCCGACCCCCGCCGCCAGGAGCAGCTGTTCGGCCCCGTCCCCACGGCGGAGGAGGCCCTAGCCCGGTTCACCGACGAGCTGGTCCAGGTGCGGCATCGCTGACGGCCCGCAAGCGGCGGTGGCCCCGGTCACCTCCCCAGCCCGCCACACCGCCCGGTGGTTGGAGCCAGGCACCGTTCAGGCGTTCAGGCGTTCAGGCCGAGGGTGATGAGGCGGGCAGGGTCGGTGAGGATGTCGAGCCCGGTGATGAGGCCGTCTCGGATGGTGAACGACATGACGGACAAAGGTCGGTCCCCGGCGAACGAGACGACGCCGGGCGTACCGTTGACCAGTACCAGACGCGCGTTCTCCGCGAAGCGGGCGAAGGTGATTGCCTGGGAGGCCACGTCGTCCGCGCCGCGCCGCAGGATGCTCGGGACGAGCGCGCCGCCATCGGAACGCGCGACCACGTCGGGGTGGAGGACCGCCAGGAGCGCCTCGAAGTCGCCGCCGCGGGAGGCGGTCAGAAAGGCGTCCACGACGTCGCGTTTGCGGGCGTTGTCCGTGTCGGCCGACGGGGCGGCGCCCTGGACCCGGCGCCGAGCGCGGCTGGCGAGCTGCCGGGTGGAGACCGTGGTGCGGCCGAGGACGGGGGCGATGTGGTCGAAGGGGACGTCGAACATGTCGTGGAGGACGAAGGCGAGTCGCTCGTCAGGGGAGAGGGTCTCCAGAACGATCATGAGTGCGATGCCCACCGAGTCTGCGATCAGGACCTCACGCTCGGGGTCGACACGGGCCGGCGCGGTGACCACTGGGTCAGGCAGCCGGAGGGACCCGTCCTGTTCGGGCAGCGGGTCCTCGCGTCGCGAGGTGCGCGAGCGCAGCATGTCCAGGCATGTCCGGCCCACGACCGTGGTGAGCCAGGCCCCGAGGTTTTCCACGTCGCTGACGTCGGTGCGGCTGAGCTTGATCCACGCCTCCTGGACGGCGTCGTCCGCCTCGGCGAGCGAGCCCAGCATCCGGTAGGCCACCGCCCGCAGCCCGGGCCGCTCAGCCTCGAAACGCTCGGCCAGAAAAGAACTCTCGCTCACCTGTCACACCCCCGTGTCCGGAACCGTCGGTCCAGTGACAGACGCTAACGGATCACCAGGAGAGCACCGATGAACGCCGCGATCACCTGACCGGAACCGCGCCTCTCGATAGTCATGCGACGCATTGACCCCACAGCGCCATCGCGGTTGCATGCTTGGGGCCCTCTGGTGGGGAGCCGGGGGGAAGGACAGTGTCCTGTCTTAGGGGGAAAAATGAGGGGCAACGCGAATCGGAGCGCCACCAGACGTGTGCGGGCCGCCTTAAGCGCCGCGGTCGTGGTCTGCGCGGTCACGGCGGTGCTGCCCGGAGCCGCTTCGGCTGAGCCCATGACCGTGCCGGGCGTCGCGAGCGACAGCGGAGCCGGGGTAGAGCGGATCAGTGTCGCGACCGACGGCACCCAGGGCGACGGCGACTCCGCCGGCGCCACGATCACGACCGACGGCCGGCGTATCGCCTTCTCGTCGTTGGCGACGAACCTCACCCCCACCAACCCGGTGACATGGGAAAAGGTGTTCGTCCGAGACCAGCGGACGAGCCAGACCACGCTGATGAGCACCAGCACCCCTCCGTCCCGGCGCCCGGTGATCAGCGGTGACGGGCAGTACGTCGCCCTGTGGGGGCTGCTGTTCAGAGACACGAAAGCCTTCCTGTCCCAGGTGAGCTCGGGACGCACGATCGGCATCAACTGCCCGGGCCTCAGCTGCAGCCAGCCGTCGCTGAGCGGTGACGGTCGCTACATCGCCCAGGTCGCCACCTTCCATCGACCCCCGTCCCGGCAGCGCATCGAGGTACGGGACTGGCGCGCCGACACCACGGAGACCGTCGCCGAGTTCGACCACACCGTCTCGGCCAGGCCGTCCCTCAGCGGCGACGGCCGCTTTGTCGCCTACCAGGACGGCCATGCGGAGGACGTCTTCGTGTGGGACCGGAACGACGACACCTCCTCCGGCCCGATCGAGGGCCCGTCCAAGGCGGCGACCCTCGTCCAGCTCAGCAAGGACGGCAGCAAGGTCGTCTACCTCTCGGGCCCCGACACCTACGTCCACGACGAGAGCTCGGGCACCGACCAACTGGTGCCGAACGTACGGGGTGTGGCCATCGATCCCACCGGCCGCTATCTGCTGTACGCGCCACACGACACCAACGGACCCTCGCTCATGCTGCGCGACCTGGAGACGGGCACCGACGAGATCGTCTCGAACCAGTTCGCCTCGGCCGGGACCGACGCGGTCAGCGCCGGTGGGCGCGACGTGGTCTTCCATTCCAAGGCCGACGGCATCGTGCCCGGCGACACCAACGGCAAGTCGGACGTCTTCATCCGCCGCTTCTACTGATCACCCCGGCCTCCACCACTTTCCCGGGGAGCGAGGCCCGGCCGGCCCGTGGAGGGGAACGATGCCGGCTTCACCAAACGCTGTCTGGCGGCGGTGCTGCCCCTTAGATTCTGCAGATGCTGCGGCCCAGCCGTGCCGCAGCACGGCATCGGGCACGGCGGAGCTCAGCCCCTGAAATACGGGACTAGACGACCGACCGCAGTGCGGCTGGCAGTGTGCGTGCCTGCATGTGCGACTCCAACAGCGCCTCGCGGCGACCGCGGAGCGGACCTGGTAGCCGGCCATCGCGGCTTCGGTGCCCAGCGCGATCAGCAGGGGGGCTGCTTCGGCGAGTTTCCGGGAACCGGGCCCGGATGGTGGGCAGCCGCAGCATCGGCATGCCTGGTCGACGGCGGCGTCGGCGGTCTGTTCGGTTGGCTCGCGGTGGGGCAGTTTCCAGCACCACATGCGCTGCCTGTTCAGTGCCTGGTCCAAATCCTCGTGGGGGCGTTCGGCGAGCGGTAAAATCCGTCGACAAGCACGTGCGCGGTGGAGAGAATCCGGGACCATGGTGTCTGTCATCGACCCCGCGCTTCCGGAGCTCGCGGCGGGTCGCCCAGGCCTGGCGGCAAGCCGGTGACGGGCGCTGTGTTCCCTGTGCTGTGGCTCTGCGGTCCGCCAGGAGTCGGTAAGACCACGGCGGCCTGGGAGATGTACTCCCACCTCATACGTGCCGGGATCGAGAGCGGTTTCGTCGACATCGACCAGTTGGGGATCTGCTACCCCGAGCCTGCGGGAGAACCAGGGCGGCACCGTATGAAGGCACGCAACGTTGATGCGGTGGTGGCCGGTTTCCGGGCGGCCGGCGCCCGGTGTCTCATCGTTTCAGGTGTCGTCGATCCCGCCTGCGGAGTGCACGTCGACGAGATTCCGCAGGCGTCGGTGACGGTCTGCCGCCTACGTGCCGACCGGGGGGTGCTTCGGCAGCGGTTCACCGGTCGCGGAGGTCCTGCCGAGTTGGTCGACGAGGTGCTGCGGGAAGCCGACGCCCTGGACGCGAGCACGTTCGCGGATGCCTGCGTCGACACCAGCGGTCTGTTGGTGAACGAGATGGCGCGGGCTGTCGGGGAGCGAACCGGTGGATGGCCCGCCTTCACTCCGGGCCCGTCAGCTGACGCGCCGGAGCCGTCAGCGGTCGCCGCCGCGGGCAGGAGCTCGGCCTTGGAGCAGGCGGAGCCCACCGCTGATCTTCCGGTTCTGTGGCTGTGCGGCACGACGGGCGTGGGCAAGTCGACGGTCGGATTCGAGGTCTACCAAAGAGTCCTGGGCGCTGGTGTCACCGCCGCGTATCTCGATCTCGACCAGCTCGGCTTCTGCCGCCCGGTTCCGGACGATCCCGCCAACCACCGGGTCAAGGCCCGCAACCTGGCCGCCGTTTGGCGGAATTACCGTGCGGCAGGAGCCCAGTGCTTGATCATGTCCGGCCCGGCCGAGGACGAGGCCACGGTCAAGGCGTACGCCGACGCGTTGCCTGCGACCGAACTCACGCTGTGCCGACTGCATGCCGGACGGCAGCACCTGACGGAACGCATCATGTCGCGTCGGCAAGGCGGCAGTTGGGCCCAACCAGGCGACCCGTTGCGTGGGCGGTCCGTCACACACCTGCTCCACGTCGTCGACCAGGCGGCGGCATCGGCCGCCGCCCTGGAAATTGCCGGGATCGGTGATCTGCGCATCGACACCGACGGGCATTCCGTCGGACAGGTAGCCGATGCGATCACCGCGGATGCCGCCCTACCAGGGCTGTGCACCTGGTGATTCCGGGCTTCGCGGGAGGTCGGGCACCGCTCCAGCACAGCAGGTTGTTTCACTTGGTGAGTCGGCGGTGGTCGCTGAGGCTTGGTGGCGATGGCGATGAACGCGAGGAGCCACCGCCGCAGGCGCTCGTCGCTGTCACCCGCAGCCGCCATGCCCCGGGATACACTGCTCCGCTCTTCCCCCTGACTGGAGGTCACCTTAGTGTTCACAGCACGGGTACTTGCCGGTGCTCCGTTGGCTCTGGTGATTCTCGCCCTGTCCGGCTGCTCTTCCCTCTGGAGCTGCACCGACACGACTGCGGAGCGCGGTGAGGCCGGTGTCAGGGTGCAGATCGAGGACGCGTCTGGGCGGCCTCTCGGCGTCACCGCCGAGGTCGTTGACTGGCGCCTCGAGCCCCACCCGCAGGTGCCCGCCGACGGTAGCCAGGTCCACTTCCACTATCGCTTCGACGGCGCCCAAGAGATATCCGGCCCTGCAGTGGACGCCTGCGCGGTCGATAAGGAGCGCGTGGCGTTGGGGTGTCAGACGGTCTATTCGTCCGAGGCGTTCGGGCCGGACGGTGACCTCACGGGCGACAGCTGGCTCACCGTCGAGCACCCTGAGCAGGTCGTCGGAGTGCTATTGATCCCCAATGACCAGTCCTATGACGGACGAACCTGCGAGCAGGACATCAAGGACGGTGGCGGGCCGCATCCTCCGGAACCAGCCAGCATGGGAGACCAACTGTAAGCGGTCATTCATCCGGCCTGCGCTCGCAGCCCGGTGGAGGCATCGGCAGCCGGAGAGCCACGACATGGCCCGTTCCACAAACCCATCGGTGCCGGCGCAGTCGTTGGGATGACTCGATCCCTTCTTGCCGTGATCGGTCGGATCGACAAGCGCAGCAGTCATCACCCCAGGCTGCTGCAAGATCACGCCAACTGAAACGGCGTCTAAGCGCCCACGGTCGTCATACCTGCCGAGCAGCAGACTGCGAGGATCCGCCAAGTCGCCGGTGACCGCGCCGATCGCCTCGGTCGTTTCGCGCACGTGTTGGTATCCGGTAGGTACTCGAAGTGCGCGAAGTGCGCGGTAATCACCTCGTGGGCGGGTCAGCGCTGTGCCGGAGCTGGAATGGTTCTGTCATCTGCTGGATGCCGATGACGTCGAGCAGTCCGAGGCGGCTGGCGGTGTCGCTGCCCGGCGGGGCGGTGAGGATGACGATGCGCAGGTTGCCGCCGGGTTCGGTGAGGACGTCGCAGTCGAGGTGAAGTGGCCCGACCTCGGGATGGTGGATGGTCTTGGTGTGCAGCATGTGACCGCTCACCTCGTGGGCCTCCCACAGGGCGGCGAAGCGTGGGCTCGCGCTGCGCAGGTCCGTGACGAGCCGGCACAGGACCGGGTCCGTCGGGTAGCGGGCGGACGCGGACCGCAGGTCGAAGACCATGGCGGCTTCGAAGCGGGCCTGCTCCGCGGGGGTGTGGCGCACCGGGCCGGGAGAGCCGGTGAAGTGCTGCCAGACCAAGTTGCGTTCCCGTTCCGTCAGCGGGGACGGGTCGCCTGTCAGGGCGGCGTGCAGCCGGTTGCAGGCGATGAGGGTCCAGGCCGCGTCGTACACGCCGACGGGAGTGCCCGGCATCTGGTCGAGCAGCCGCTGCACCCCCGGCGTGAGCCGGCCCGGCAGCCGGCCGTCCGTGGGCTCGGGCTGCCCGGCCAGCGCGAACAGATGGGCACGCTCGGCCTGAGACAAGCGCAGCGCCCGCCCCAGAGCGCCGAGCACCTGCGCGGAGGGGGATGTCGCCCGGCCCTGCTCCAGACGGATCACATACTCGGCGGATATCCCCGCCAGCAGGGCCAGTTCCTCGCGGCGCAGCCCGGGCGTCCGGCGGCTTCGCCCCGCCGGCAGCCCGACCGCGGTGGGAGGTACGCGATCGCGCCACCGGCGCAGTGCCTTTCCCAGATCGCTCTCCCGCCGGGACGGCCCGTTGTCGCCCTGTGTGCTCATGGCCCCAGTATCGGCGTCCCGCTCCACGCCGTCCTGGTACCGGCGTTACCAGGAACAGCAGTGATCTGTCCGGCCGACCGCCGGGCGGCGAGGCTGCCGGACATGACGACGACTCTCATCACAGGGGCCAACAAGGGCCTGGGACTGCAGACCGCCCGCCGCCTGACCCGGGCGGGACACACCGTGTATCTGGGCGCCCGTGACGCCCGCCGTGGCGCTCAGGCCGCCTGGGCGGTCGGAGCCCGCCCGCTGCTCCTCGACGTCACCGACGACGCCTCCGTCGCGACGGCCGTCGAGCAGGTCCGCGAGCACACCGGGCACCTCGACGTTCTGGTCAACAACGCGGGTGTGGCCGGCCCCATGCGGACGGCCGACGAGGTCACCGCTGCGGACATGCTCGCGGTCTACGACACCAACGTCTTCGGTGCCGTGCGCGTCACCCAGGCCTTCCTGCCCCTGCTGCACCGAAGTGCGTCGCCGGTCGTGGTCAACGTCAGCAGCGGCCTGGGCTCGCTGGCCGTGGCAGCCGACCCGGCCGCCCACGCCTCGCTCGTCCCGCTCTGGATCTCCTCGCTGCCCTACAACTCCTCCAAGGCCGCGCTGAACATGGTCACGGTGCTGTACGCACGCGCCCTGCCGCGCATGCGGATCAATGCCGTCGACCCCGGCCACACCGCCACCGACCTCAACGGTCACACCGGCGCCCAGAGCGTCGAGCAGGGCGCCGACATCATCGTCCGCATGGCTTCGATCGGCCCCGACGGACCGACCGGCGGCTATTACACGGCCGACGGCCCCATGCCCTGGTGACACGCGAGCCGCCGAATACCACCCGCACCGCACCGACAGGAGTCCGGTCATGCACCCTCCGCGCCGCGTCGAGGCCGTCCTCGACTTCGTCTGCGTCCACTGCTACCTCGGCTTCACCCGCTACCTCCGGGCCGTCCGCCGCCACCGCGCGGACGGCGGCAGCGTCGAAACAGTATTGCGCCCTGTCCAGCTCCGTCCCCAGGCGTCACCCGTCGGTGAACCGCTGGTCGAGGTCTGGGCGCGCGAGCGCGGCGCGGCCGTCGCGGCCCGGCTCGCCGACGACACCTCCCTCGGCGCCGACGACGACCTCGAACTCAACTTCCGCCGCGCGGTGTTCACCAACACCTTCGACGCGCACCGACTCGCCGCTCAGGCATCCGCGCAAGGCAAGGGCGAAGAGATGACCGAGCGACTGTTTCGCGCGTACTTCGCCGACGGCCTGAACATCGCGGACACCACCGTGCTCGACCGGCTCGCCGCGGAGACGGGTGTCATGACCACCAGTGGCGGTGCGCAAGCACTACAGGCCGAACTCGCCCGCGTCCGCGCACTCGACCTGCCGGTCCCGCCGGTCTTCCTCCTCGCTGGCGGCCCCGTCTTGTCCGGGGAGATACGAGAGCAGGACGTCCTCGCCGCACTGGGCGAGTGACACCATGCCCGCCCCGGCTCCTGGGGCGGGGTCCTCCTCTTGGGTGGTGCGTACCGGCGGGCTCAGGGGGCGCTGACCCCCTCGTCTTGCGCAGCCGCAGGAAACCCGGAGGCGGCGGGGGAGCACCGGTGAACTCCTCTTCTGAACTCCTCTTCGACAACCCCACGGCCGCATGTCGCCTGGCGCAGCGTCACCCCCTGGCGGCTACCGGGCCCGGTCGATCACTCCATGCGCGGTCGGTACAGCCGCTTCGGGTTCATCAGGCTCGGGCCCCGCTTCTGCCGTGGTCCGAGCGGTCGTAGTCCCGGAAGGCTCGCTTTCCGGTCTCGGCGGGCTCTTCTTCGACACGGCCGCCACGGCCTATCTGCCGGATCTGCTCGGCCGCGACCCCGCACTCCTGGAGCGCGCCAACTCCCGCTTGCGCGGCGCCCAGACCGCCACGTCGGGCTTCGCGGGGCCGCCTGCGGGCAGTGCACTGCTCGCACTCGGGCGGGCGGCTCCGCTGCTCGCCGACGCGGTGTCGTTCGTGGTCTCCGCACTCCTCGTCCGTACGCTGCCCGCCATGCCCCGGCCCGTGCCGGAGGTTCGCGAGTCGCTGCTTCGGCAGGCACGGGCCGGGGCCTCGTACGTCTTCCGGGACCGGTTGCTGCTCGGGCTCGCGCTGCGCCCGGCGGTCGGGAACGTCGCCTTCCTGGCGGTGGAGACCGTCCTCGCCCTCTTCGCGCACGACCGCCTCGGCATCGACACCTACGGCTTCGGCCTGCTCCTCACGGCGGAGGCCACCGGCGGCCTGCTCGGTGCAGGCATCGCCTCCCACCTCGGCCGACGACTCGGCACCGGCACCGCACTGACCTGCACAGCCGCCGTCGAAGGGCTTGCCATCCTGGGCCTGGCCGCTGCCCCGAACCCGTACGTGGCCGGGCTGGCGCTCGCCGTCTGCGGGGCCGGCATGGGGGCGACGATGGTGCTCGGGCCCTCCCTCCGGCAGGCGATCGTCCCGGCCCACCTCATGGGCCGGGTCGCCTCCACCTCCCGCATGCTGGCCATGTGCGCCGCCCCCATCGGGGCCTTCGTCGGCGGCTGGCTGGCCACCACCTACGACATCCGCACCCCGCTCTACGCCGCTGCCATCCTCCTTCTGGCGATGACGGCCATCACGGCATCCATGACCGGCAACCGCCGGGTCGAAGCGGCGCTGCGTGCCGTCGCCCCGGCCGGCGATCCAGATCACCCGGCATCCGAAAATCCCGCCCAGCAGAGTGCACCCGACTCGTTGTGATGCTCGTCCCTTGCTCTGCAGACCGATCGACGAACGGGCCCTGCCGGGTCCGCGCGGCGAGCGCGTCGACGGATTCGGTCGCATGCCATCCAGCTTTACAGGGCGCACATCCTGCAGCAGATGCGGCGTCGGCTCCAGCGCGTTCGTGGAGATCGACCGCACGAAGTCCTACGCCCGCCTGGTCCCCGCGGCCTCCCATACGACCAGCCCCTCATCCGTCAGCAGACCCTCATCCGTCAGCAGACCCCGCCCCCGTCCAGGACGTCAGGGGGTGAGCTGCTGTGGTCCTATGACCGAGAGCAGTTCCAGCTTGCTGTGGCTCTCCGTGCCGGGGCGCGTGGTCAGCACCACCAGGGTCTGGGCGCGGTTCTCGGTGAACAGGAGCTGGGCGTCGACGTCGATGCGGCCGAGTTCGGGATGGAGGATGGTCTTGCAGTCGTCGTAGCGTCGGGCGACCTCCTGAAGTTCCCACATGCGGACGAACTCGGGGCTGTGTTCCTGGAGTTCGGCGAGGATCCGGGCGGCCCGGGGGGTGTCGCTGCCGGCTGTCAGCGCGGCCCGCAGGCGTGCTGCCTGGGCGCGGCCGTGGCGTTCACGGGCCTCCTCGGGAACCATCAGACGTTCGGCCGGGTCCATGAACCAGCGGTAGTAGCCGCTGCGGGCCAGACCGGTGTGGCGAGTCTGGTCGCCGAGCAGTGCGACGGCCAACGGGTTCATCGCGAGGGTCAGGACGGCACGCTCACCGATGCCCTCGCACGCCGGGATGTCCTGCGGTTGCGTCACTCCGTGGTCACCGCGGCGGCGGACGCGGCCGCGGGTAAGGACGAGCGGGGATACGGCCGGCAGCTTCGGTCCGAGTTGATGATGCTCTCCGCGCTTCCGGTCGCAGAACTACGCGGTCAGGCGGATGCGCTCGCCCGGGAGATCCGCGAGGTCGATGTGCGGATCCAGCGTACGAACTGGGAGGTTGATCTGCTGGACTGAGTAGTCCAGTTGGGACGATGTGGAGCAGGTAGCAGCTTCGGAGGCGTGCACACACCGAGGGCCGGCGGTTTTCCAGCCCACTCCTGGCGCGTGAAGAGCAACGCGGGGGTTCGACTCCCTTATAACAGTGCAGCTCAGCACCGCGTACAGGTAACAGTGCACATCGCACAGCACATCACCACGTGCAGATCCGAGGCGGCGAGGGCGGGTTCGGGGCTCTCCACATCGCAGCACCCTGGGGAACGGCGATCTCCGTCGGACTCCTCGATGCGGGCGCCGTTGTGTCGCAAGCTCGCCGACGTCCTGGCCGCCCTCGTCCGCCGGGTCCGCGACCCGGTTGTCGGCGCCATCCCGCTGCTGGCCGCACTCGATCGGGGCCACGGGCAGCACACGGCCCTGGACCTTGGCATCCCTACAGCGCGTAGTGATCTATGACCCGCAAAGGTGGACTGCCGCACGGCCCTCGACCAGGATCGAGAACATGTTCAAGAAGCGTGCGTCAAACGCCCTTCAGAACACGATCAAGTGCCGCCCGGCCTACTGGGCCCCAGTTCGGCTTGCCCCCGGGAAGACCCCGCTCTCCGTTCTGCCCCATGAGCATCAGGAAGAGGCTCTTCATCGCGGCCAGCCCGCGGGCGCGCCGGATCGCCGCCTCGTCTGCATGGGCGTACGTGTCGAAGAACCGTGAGGCCGTGCCCGCGGGGAGCAGCACCCATGCGGCGGCGAGGTCCCACGCCGGATCACCGGCGAACATGGCACCGAAATCGATCACGCCCGAGAGGGTCCCGTCCGAGACGACGACATTCGCGGGATGCAGGTCACCGTGCACCCAAACCGGCGGGCCCTCCCACTCGGGCGCCGCAACGGCATCATCCCAAACGGCCCGAACGTCGTCGGCCATGCGGTCGGGGACCACGGCTTGAAAGAAGTGGTCGAAGCCGTCCGTGCACTTCTTGGGGTGAGCGCCGAAGTCCGAACTGGTCGGCGCCTCAGCGGGCGCCTCCACGTGGAGCGCCCGGAGGAAGCCCGCCAACGTGTCGGCCGCGTGGGCGCCGCGGCTGATCGAGCCCTGGTCCAGCGGCTCTCCGGGAACCCACGTCATCACGGTCCAGTGCTTGGGGAAGCGCTCGGACGGTGCGCCACACCGCACCGGAGTCGGCACCGGGAGCGGCAGGCGCGGAGCCAGCACGGGTAGCCACCGCCGCTCCTTGAGCTGGAGCTCCGGGGTGGGGTCCATGCGCTGCATGCGCACGGCCAACTCGTCCCCGAGACGCCACATTTGGTTGCCCCAGCCGCCCGTAACCTCACGGATGGCCAGCCCCGCTAGGTCCGGATGTTGCTCCTGCAGCAGGTCGCGGACCATGTCTGCCGTGATCTCGATCTCGGTGCCGGTCATACGAAGTCACAGTACTGAGGCGGCAGGCGGAGCGGCTCTCGCTCTCCGGAACATCTCGCTGTGATTCCTCTGGCATCACCGATTCGGTCTCAGAGAGCAACAGATCAGAGGCGGACACAGATGACTGCCGGTCGGGCGTGGCGTCGTCCTGGTCGGCGCCCCGGGGCCATGGACCACTGGCCTAGCGGGCAGCCGCCGCGGCCGTACTCGTGGTTCTTGCGCTGGCACATGGCGCACGGCCCGACAAGGCCAGGGGAGCGGGGCGTA
The DNA here is from genome assembly GCF_040613735.1 of Streptomyces sp. NPDC006235. NCBI lineage: Bacteria > Bacillati > Actinomycetota > Actinomycetes > Kitasatosporales > Streptomycetaceae > Streptomyces > Streptomyces sp. NPDC006235. Next base: position 13,384 of record NZ_JBEXSR010000057.1, on the reverse strand, counting down.
GCAGAGGGCGAGAGAAGTGAGCGGAGTGAGTACTCACTCATTGACGGAGTGAGTACTCACTCCGTACTCTCGTAGTCATGACTGCACCCAAGGAGAACCAGACCACCCGTCGCCGCGCCCCCGGCATGTCACCGGAGGAGCGGCGGGCGATGATCATCCAGACCGCGATCCCGCTGATCGCCGAGTACGGCGCCGCGGTGACGACCGCGAAGATCGCCCGCGCCGCGGGCATCGGCGAGGGCACGATCTTCCGGGTCTTCGCGGACAAGGACGAGCTGTTGCAGGCCTGCATGGCCGAGGCGCTTTCCCCCGAACACGCGATCCGCGAGCTCGACGCGATCGACGTATCCCAGCCGCTGGGCGACCGGCTCGCGGAGGCGGCCGAGGCGCTGCAGGCGCACATGTCCAGGATGGGCGCGATCCTCGGCTCGCTGGGGCATCGCGGCGGCAAGCACCCCGGCACGGTGCGCGGCGCGGGCCGCACCGAGTCGACGACCCGTATCCGAGCGGCCCTCGCGGAGCTGCTGGAGCCCGACAAGGCCGCCCTGCGCCGGCCTCCGGAGCAGATCGCGGCCCTCTTCTTCGGGCTGCTCTTCACCCAGCCGCGTACGGAGGACGAGCCCGACCTGACCCCGCAGGAGCTGGTGGAGGCCTTCCTGCACGGGGCGCTCTCCCAGGGCGCCAAGTGAGCACGCGGAGAAGACGCCTGGGGGTTACGGCCCTGGCCGTCCTGGCCCCCGTCCTGGTGTGGCTGGTCGCGGACCCAGTACTGGGGCACAGGCTGCGGATCGCCGACGGCGAGCAGACGCTCGACATCGGCGCCGTGCCCGTGGCGATCGTCGCACTGCTCGCGTCGCTCTCCGGCTGGGGACTCCTGGCCGTCCTGGAGCGGTTCGGGGCGCGGCGCGCCCGCACCGTCTGGACTGGGGTGGCCGGCGTCGTACCGGCCGTGTCCTTCCTGCCGTTCATCGGCGACGGCATGGACGGCGGTACCCGGTTCTCGCTCGCTCTGATGCACCTGGCGGTGGCGGCGGTGCTGATCCCGGGACTGGGCGGCAGATTCCCCGGGGTGAGAGCCGGTGCTGCTGGGGGGTGACCGCCGGCACCAAGTACGCCGCGGACAGCGGCGTTTCAGTCCGGCGGCGGCGGACTCGACTCCCCCCTCAACGGCTACCACGCCTACTTCCGAATGCTGCTCAACCACGGAGTGCACGGGCTTGGCCCACACCCGAGCCGCGGACCAGTCACTGCAGCTTGCCCGCGGTCAGCGACTGGTCCTCACCCAGACCCGGGTAGAGCACCGAGTTGTTCCAGTGGACCGCCAGCGCGCCGCCGGTGCTCTTCCGTACTGCCACCGCGCTCGGGTAGCCCCGGGTGCCACCCGCGACCTGGGCGGTGACGTCGAAGGTGACCTTGGTGGCGCCGGGCGTGACCGTCGAGGGCCCCGCCGAGCGAACGTGTGTGAACGACAGAGTGGTGAGGTGCAGGCCGTCCGCGTATCCCCCAGTGCCTGTGCGGCCGCGTTCGGGAGGTCGGTGTCGCCCGCCGCGTCGCCGAGGTGCTGCTTGGACCAGCTGTCCAGGAACGCGCGGGTCAGTTTGACGGCTTCGGCGTCCGTCGGCGGCGTACTCGACACGGCCGACGGGGCGAACGTGCGCGCCGCCTTGGTCTGGGCGTCACCCGCGGGACCGGAGGCCAGGCCATGCACGATGTCGTAGGCGCCGATTCCGCCGACGACGACCAGGGCGGCGCAGGTACTGGCAAGGCCGATCTTCCCAGCTCTGTTCACAAGCCTGATCGTATGCGCGCTCCACGATGACACTGGCTACGAACTGATGTCCAATGCCTCAAGGCCCGGTCAAAGCCGGTTGCGCCTACTGTTGCGCACCCTGGCGGACCGTACTTCGCCCACGCCTTGGCTGGAGTTGAGGATGAGGCAGGGCGGGACGGGCGGCGCGGCCGCAGGCGGGGATCGGGGCGCGCTCACGGTGTTGCGCGTCGGCGGGGGAGAGGTCGGGGCGGGCACGGTACAGGCGTGCGGGGTGGCCACGGTCCGGCGCTGTTACGGGCGACTCGCCCACGGCGTTTCGCGGAAGCCTGGTAGGTCGTGACCTGGTCGGCCAGGATGCGGGTGGGCGCTTGTCCGTGCTCAGCCGTGGCCGGCAGTTCTCGGCTGCGGCCTTCAGACCGGCGAGGTCCTGGGGCGCGTCGGGGGAGAGGGTCTGGTCGACGTCGGTCCGGGCGCCGGTGAGCGCGGTGAGTGCCGGAGGGGGAACTCCGTGCTGAGATCGGCCGTGTCCTCCCAAGGCACGTCAGTGCCGTCACAGCAGCAGCCGTCGCCATCCGGCTTCGCCAGTGAACGGCCGGGCAGCGGCTGGCCCACCGGCTCGGGCGGTCATCCAGCCGTCTCGAGCCGCGCCTCGAGCTCGTCCAGGCACGTCTGCCAGCCTCCGGAGGCACTGTCGGCGGTCGAGGGGTCGGCCATGACATGCGTGAACACCAGGAGGCAGCCGGCGCCCTCGTCGCGCAGCTCGATCCTGAGGTGATCGTACAACTGCCAGTCCGGTGGATCGGGGCGTCGAGTCGTCCATGCACTCAGTGGTGGAGCGCTCGCCTTGGCGGTCTGTCAGTCCTTCGGCCTCGTTGATGTCTTGGCACAGAGGTACGGACGCGCGAGCAGCAGGCCGATACCGGTCATGGCGATGCCGAAGTAGACCGGCGCGAGGTGGACGAAGTCGGTGTAGTTGATCGCGCCGTGCACCACGACAGCCGGCAGGAAGCCGGCGACCGCCGCCGCGGCCAGGGTCCAGAACACCCAGGCCTCACCCCGCCGCCAGCCCCACGCGCTGAGCAGAATAATGGCCACCGCGGCGGCCATCAGGGCGCCGCCGAATCCCGCCCGGTCGTGGGCGACGAACGGCACAAGCCGGGGATTCACGGATTCCAGCGTCTGCTTGCCGGCGCCCAGGAAGGCCAGGTCGGTCGGCACGAAGACACCGGTGAGACCGACCACCGAGATCACCGCACCGCCGACGAACAGCCCCGCACCTGTGACGATCAGCATCAGTTGGCCGACCAGCGACCGCCGGCGCTCCCGCTCCGGCCCCTCGTGCGCCAGGCGCCACCGCGGCGCATGCGGGGTCCGGCGGACCGCGACCAGGAACATCGGGAACAGCACGATGGTGGTCGCCGTGTGCAGGGGTTCCACGAAGCCGGTGGCCAGAAAGTAGAACAAGGTGGGAAAGCCGATCGCCCCCGAGAGCAGATAGACCTCGCGGGCCCAGGGCCAGCCGCGTCTGATCCCGCCCAAGGCGAGGCCGGTGTAAAGGGCACCGATCGCTATCATCGTGCCGGCCATGGTGATCCGGTCGTGCTGGAGGAAGTGCACGAGGTGGTGGTTGGCGGCATGCAGTTCGTGCAGCGTCATGCCGAGGTAGTCGCGGTCGTACCAGAGCAGCACCGGCCCGAGCGTGATCGCCGCGGCACCGAGCCCGGCGCCCGTCATACCGAGCCCGACCAGTAGCGCCCACCACCAGGCGGGCCAGCGGCGTGGATCGCGGCCGACGTCCCGCAGCACCGGAGCGGGCGCGGTGGGGGTGGCTGCCTCGGTGACCCGCTGGAACCAACTCGGTCCGGCCGCGACGAGCACCCCGGGCCGGGCGAGTACGACGGCGCCCGGCTCCTCGAGCGCGGCGGCCGCTGCGGTGACCGATGGGTCGGACACATGGACCACGTGCGGGTCGTCGCTGCTCGTGAACCCGTCGACATAGGGCTTGAGGGCGGCCTCGGCCTCCGGGTCGCAGGCGCGGACAACCAGCGGGATCGAGCGGCCGGCAGCGGCCTCACGTACGGTCTCCGTGTCGGCCGCCGAGACGGGCGCCACCTCGACGACACCAGCCCCGAGCGGTGGCATGGCGCATACCACGTGGCGGGCGAGCGACGGCGGGACGGATATGCCGAGACGGACGGTCACGGGCACCCCGGCGATCTCGCCGGCGAGCTCCTTGGGCGGATGGCGGTGGCCGAACCCCCGGGCGATCAGCCGCGCGCCGGCGGGACGGGAGCCGATCGAGGCCAGCAGCCGCAGTGCGGTGCGCTGCGAACGGCGCCGACCGAGCACGGCAGCGGCCAGGCCGCGCAGCGGGTGATACGTCCAGTCCGGCATGAGTCGCTTTCACTTTCCGTCGCGGTCAGCGATCACCGGGCGCGGTCCAGCCGAGCACCGGCGTCATGGAGCGCAGCGTCGCCCTCATCGGCATCAGCCGGGCGGCCGTGTCGCGCAGCAGCACCGCGGGCGGCCACGACAACTGGCCGACTGCGCCCAGCCGGGCGGAGCGGCGCGCGATGGACTGGGTCCGCGGGCGGCGCAGCAGGTCGTACGAGCGCAGCGCGGCGGCCACGTCCGGGGTGCCGTCGAGGCAGTGGGCGAGGGTGACCGCGTCCTCCAGCGCCTGGCATGCGCCCTGGCCCAGGTTGGGGGTCATGGCATGGGCCGCGTCGCCCAGCAGTGCGACCCGACCGCGGACGAAGGAGGGCAACGGTGGCAGGTCGTACAGGTCGTGTCGGAGCACCGTGTCCGCGGGGACAGCGGCCAGCAGGGCGGGGACGGGATCCGGCCAGCGCTCGAACCGGCGCAGCAGTTCGGCGTATTCGGACGAGCCGGAGGCCGCTCTCGCCGGCAGCGACGCGGTCGCGAAGCAGTACATCCGCCCGCCCGGTAGCGCCGTGTAGCCGAATCTCGCCCCGCGGCCCCAGATCGCCGCGCCCTCGGCGGGCGGCTCGGCGAGGGGCTCGGTGACCATGCGCCAGGCGGTGTAGCCGGCGTACCGGGGGCCGACCGCGTCGGGCCACAGGGTGCGGCGGACCGCACCGCGCAGCCCGTCGGCGCCGACCACGAGATCGGGCCGGGACTCGCCCCCGCGGTGATCGACGACCGGGCAGCGGCCGCCGTCGCGGACCGCGGACACCTCACTGTCCGACCGCAGGCTGTCACCGGGAAGCGCCTCGGTGAGCGCCCGCAGCAGGTCCGCGCGGTGCAGGACCACCAGGGGATGGCCGAAGCGGCGCGCCAGTTCCCCGTTGTCCGTACGGGACAGCCAGCGGCCCTGGCGGTCGCGTACCCCGCCTGTGGCCTCGACGGTGCCGAGTGCCCGGACGGCGTCGGCCAGGCCGAGCACCTCAAGCGCGTGCAGCGCGTTCGGCCACAGGGAGATGCCGGCTCCGATCTCGGTGAACTCCGGGGCCCGTTCCAGCACCTCGACGCGCCAGCCCCTGCGATGCAGGGCGATGGCTGCCGCGAGCCCGCCGATCCCGCCGCCGACGATGGTCGCGGCGCGCTGCGGCATGGGTCCTCGCTTTGGGCTCGGGGGCGCCGCCCCGGTCAAGTGGTCGTCATGCGGTGCGCGAGCGGCATGCGCCGCGACGCAGGCCCGGCTGAGCGGCGCCTCATAGCAACATGTCGACAGACGCCTGTCAATGTGCCGAGGGGTGGACCGGCCATGTCCGGTGGTGGAGCTGCTCGCCGGCCTGTGAGCGATGCGCGCCGCAGCTGGCGGTGCTCACCTGGCCGTCGTGCCAACCGCGCGTCTCGAGGGAGTCCGGCGCCGTGGAAATTCCGTTGCCGGAACAGCGGCGTCTTCGATCGAATGCCTCCATGACTCATGACGGCCCGGCGGACCATGTGGAGCAGAACCGACGCTTTTGGGATGACGAAGCGGCTGCATGGCACGGACCGCTCGCCCGTGATCACTGGGCGCAGGTGGAACCGTCCTGGGGATTGTGGGCCACCCCTGAGTCGCAGGTTTCCGTGCTTCCCGACGGCATCGACGGGATGCGCGCCATCGAGTTGGGCTGCGGTACTGCCTACGTTTCCGCCTGGCTGGCCAGAGCAGGGGCCCACCCGGTCGGGATCGACCTCTCGGAGAAGCAGCTCGCCACAGCTCGCGCGATGCAGGCGGAGTTCGGCATCGACTTCCCCCTGGTCCTGGGCAATGCAGAGAAGGTGCCCTACGAGGACAACACGTTCGGCCTGGCGATCAGCGAGTTCGGTGCCTCGCTGTGGTGCGACCCCTACCGGTGGATCCCGGAGGCAGCCCGGCTTCTCGTTCCTGGAGGCCGGCTGGTGTTCTCGCGCTACTCACCGCTGTTCGCGCTGTGTGTACCGCCCGAGGGACCGGCATCCACCACTCTGTCCCGCAGCCAATTCGGCCTGACGCGCCTGGACTGGGGGAATCACGTGGAGTTCATCCTGCCGCACGGTGAGATGCTCCGTCTGCTGCGGGCCTGCGGCTTCGTCGTTGAAGACCTGATTGAGACTCAGGCACCCGAGTCTGCGGGGGATTACGAAGAAGTTTCCGCCGACTGGGCGCAGAAATGGCCCAGTGAGGAGATCTGGAAAGCTCGGCTGGCGGGCTGACAGCTCCGCATGCACCGAAGGCCCTCGAAGTGGGCCAGGCCCAAGGCCTGTTTCATCTCCCGGTAGTCGTGCTCGATGCGCCAGCGCAGCTTGGCCGGCCGCACCGGCCCAACGTCCAGGCCGTCGACCAGGCCCTCACCGACCGCGGCATCCCACCCGGCATCGTCCGGGCCGACATCGCGCTGCGCGCGTACCACCAGACGACCGTCACGACACGATTCACATGACCCTGGTCTGGGACGTCAGCCGCACCGGCGTACGAGGCGGCGTCCGGCAGGTCCTACGACGAGCTCGGCCCCAGCATCCCCGACGTGCTCCTCGAACTCCCCGTCACCCCGCAGCGGTGTCACCTGGAGGGTGGGGCGCATGCCGAGCCCGCGCCTTGGAGTGATCTGCCTCACAGACTGTCACGCCGATCAGTCGCGCGGTGTCTTGAGGCCGAACCCCTTGAGACAGAGGAGACAGCATGACCGACAGGATCGAGGCGGCCGTGATCGGCAGCGGATACGCAGGTGTGATTTCGCGTCAGCAACCGGGGCGCCGTGCCACTCGACTCACCGGGAGCAAGCGAGCCGCCAGGAGCAACTCATGAAGCACCGCATCGTCGTCCTCGGCGCCGGCTATGCCGGGGCCTACGTGGCCGGGAACCTGGTCCGCCGGCTGTCCCCGGCGGACACCGAGATCACCGTGGTCAACGCCGTGCCGGACTTCGTCCAGCGGCTGCGGCTGAACCAGCTGGCGGCCGGCCGGGACATCGAGGCTCCGCAGCTCGCCGACGTCTTCGCGGGCACGGGGATCCGGCTGCGCGTGGCCCGTGTCACCGCCGTCGACCCCGAGCGCCGGGTCGTCGCCGTGGCCGACGCCGACGGCGGCGACCTCGGCTACGACACGCTTGTGTACGCGCTCGGCAGCCACGGCGACGACCACGGCGTCCCCGGCGTGGCCGAGCACGCCTTCGACGTCGCCGCCAGGCCCTCGGCGCTGCGTCTGCGCGAGCGCTTGGACGGCCTGGGCGGGCGGGGCGGAGGCGGGAGTGTGGTGGTCGTCGGCGACGGGTTGACCGGCATCGAGACCGCCACCGAGATCGCCGAAGCCCGGCCCGGCCTGTCGGTGGCGCTGATCGCCCGCGGTGAGCTCGGCGCCCGCCTCTCCGCCGGAGCCCGCGGCCACCTGCGCCAGGCGTGCGACCGGCTGGGCATCACCGTCCTGGAGCACACCAGCGTCGAAGCCGTCGAAGCGACGCGGGTGCTGTGCGCCGACGGCACCGCCTTGGCCTCCGACGCAACCGTGTGGACGGCCGGGTTCGCGGTCGACCCCATCGCCGCCGCAGGCGGCCTTGACGTCACCGAGGATGGTCGGATCGTCGTCGACCGCACCATGCGGTCGGTCTCGCACCCGAACGTCTACGCCGTCGGCGACAGTGTCCATGCCGTCGGCGACAACGGCCGTCCGCTGCCGATGTCCTGCGGCTCGGCCGGCTACACCGGCCGACAGGCCATCGAGGCGATCGTGGGACGTCTGACCGGCCGCAAGATCTCGAACGTCAAGCTGGTCTACCTGTACAACGCCATCAGCCTCGGGCGGCGGGACGGACTCTGGCAGTCGGTCGACGAAGAAGGGCGGGCAAAGCCGAAGTACATGGGCGGGCGGAAGGCCGCGCGGATCAAGGCGGCCATCGAGAAGGGGGCGCTGTGGGGCACCTCGCACCCGACCTTCGGCCTGCCCAAGCGCAAGCGCCGCCTGGCCGCCACGCCGGATCCGTCCATCGAGAAGACGGTCCGGCCTCTGGAAAACGGAGGAGCCGTCCATGGCTGAGAACACCGACGTCATCGTGCGCACCCGGCCCGAGGGCGACCACCGCCGGTAACTGCCGCGGGCCGGGCACGGAGGGGCGTCGGCCATCGCGGGGCGGGCAGCCCGACCCGGCATTCGAGCGAGAGAGACCGAGATATGACCGACCACAGCACCGACCTGGCGACCGCGGCGTTCTTGGCCCACCGCAACCTGCTGTTCACCGTCGCCTACGAGATGCTCGGATCGGCGGTCGACACCGAAGACGTCCTCCAGGAGGCCTGGCTACGCTGGGTCAAGGTCGACCTGGGACGGGTGAGTGACCAGCGGGCGTACCTCGTGCGGATCACGACCCGGCAGGCGCTCAACCGGCTGCGCACCATGAAGCGCCGCCGCGAGGCGTACGTCGGCCAGTGGCTGCCCGAGCCGCTGATCACCACGCCGGACGTGGCCGAGGACATCGAACTCGCCGAGAGCATGTCGATGGCGATGATGCTCGTCCTCGAAAGCCTTTCCCCGATCGAGCGGGCGGTGTTCGTACTGCGCGAGGTCTTCGAGGTCGACTACGACGAGATCGCCGAGGCCGTCGGCAAGAGCCCCGATGCCGTCCGGCAGATCGCGCACCGCGCCCGCCGACACGTCGGCGCTCGCCGCCCCCGCAGAACGGCCTCCGTGCGTGAGACCCGGGCGGCCCTGGAGTCGTTCCAGCGCGCGATCGAGACCGGGAACCCCCAGGACCTCCTCGACGTACTCGCCCCCGACGTCGTTCTGCTCAGCGACGGCGGCGGCCTCAAGAGGGCGGCGCTGCATCCGGTCATCGGCGCCGAGAAGATCGTCCGCTTCTACCTCGGCGGCTCCGCCAAGGTCGAGGCCACCATCACCTGGGAGCCCACCGTGATCAACGGCAGCCCCGCACTCGCCGTACACGTAGGCGGCGAGCTCGACGGCGTCATGGCCGTCCGTGTCGAGGACGCCCGCATCACCGGCCTCTACTTCGTCCGCAACCCCGAGAAGCTGACCCACGTCGCCTCGGCAACCCCCCTCACCCTGCGCTGACGCCAACGGCTTGGACACCACCCATCCCCAGCAGGTACAGGCCGACTGAGGAGAGGTATGGATACTCCGGTCCCGCCCACCGGCCGGCCAGCGCACGGTAGCCCAGCCCGCCCGTCGGCAAACCGAGTGCGCGTACGCACCGGACTACCGGCCCGAGAACGTGGCAGGTCAGCGCACTACAACACCTCGCGGGGGCTGTGTGCAGAGCTCCTGGCGCACGTCCATCCAGCAGCGCAGCCGGACACTGGCTGCCCCGGATCCCGTGTCGTACGGTCTGATGGTCGCGGCCGCCCACCGTCCGCAACGGATCTCACCGAACCCGGTGGTGCCGCCGGTACGGCCGAGAGACCTGAACCAATACCGGGAATCAGGCGGCGACGAGCTCCTGCTCGCGGTCCGGCGCCTTGACCTTGGGCTTCTTGTTCGGCAGCGAGAGCCGGAAGACCTTGTGCCATGCGGAGAACACCTGCTTGGGCAGCGGGCCGGTGACGTACTCCAGCTCGTACTTCTCGAACAGCGCGCGCACCTTCACCGCGACCTCGGCGTACCGGTTGCTCGGCAGGTCCGGGAACAGGTGGTGCTCGATCTGGTGCGACAGGTTGCCGGTCATGAAGTGCATGGCCTTGCTGCCGCTGATGTTCGCCGAGCCCATCATCTGGCGCAGGTACCACTGGCCGCGCGTCTCGCCCTTGATCGACCGGCGCTCGAAGACCTGTACGCCCTCGGGGAAGTGCCCGCACATGATCACTGAGTGGGACCAGACGTTGCGGACCAGGTTCGCGGTGAACGTGGCGGCGAGCGTGGGGAGGAACGACGGGCCCGACAGCAGCGGGTGGATCACGTAGTCCTTGAGCACCTGCTTGCGGATCTTGCGGCCCACGGCCTTGGCCCGCGCGCGGAACTCCGGGTTCTTGCGGCGGCGCTTGTGCAGGTTCTTGCCGAGCTCCAGGTCGTACGCTGCGATGCCGTACTCGAAGAAGCAGGCGTTGAGGAAGTTCCACAGCGGCTGGCCGAGGTGGAACGGGTGCCACTTCTGGTCCTCGTCGACGCGCATGATGCCGTAGCCGAGGTCGTTGTCCTTGCCGATCACGTTGGTGTACGTGTGGTGCAGCTCGTTGTGCGAGTGCCTCCACTGATCGGCCGGCGAGACGTGATCCCACTCCCAGGTGGTGGAGTGGATCTTCGGGTCCCGCATCCAGTCCCACTGGCCGTGCAGGACGTTGTGGCCGATCTCCATGTTGTCCATGATCTTCGCCACGGACAGACCGGCGGTGCCGATGATCCACGCGGGCGGGAAGATCGAGAACAGCAGCACGCCCCTGCTGACCAGCTCGAGCTTGCGCTGCGCCGAGATGACCTTACGGATGTAGGCGGCGTCCTTCTCGCCGCGGCCGGCGATCACCTCGTCGCGGATCGCGTCCAGCTCGCGGCCAAGCTCCTCGATCTGCTCCGCGGTCAGGTGGGCGGTGGGGTCGATGGCGGTCAAGGTGCTCCTACCGTTCGATGTCGCAGGGGCCCGCCGCGGCGGACACACAGGTCTGGATGAGGACGCCCGGCTCGGCCTCGGTGATCTCACCGGTGCGCAGGTCGCGGACGGCGCCCGCCTTGAGCGGCGTCACGCAGCCGAAGCAGATGCCCATGCGGCACCCGGAGGGCATGAGCACGCCGGACTCCTCGCCGATGTCCAGCAACGGCGTGGCGCCGTCCGCGTCGACGGTCTTGCCGGTGGCGCTGAACGTGACCTCGCCGCCGTCACCGGCGACGACGATGCTGGGGCGGAAGCGTTCGGTGTGCAGGCGCTCCGGGACGCCGTGCTCGGCCCAGTGCTCTTCGGCGGCGTCGAGCAGGCCCGCGGGCCCGCAGGCCCAGGTCTCGCGCTCGGCCCAGTCGGGCACGAGTTCGTCGAGACGAGCGATGTCGAGCATGCCGTCTGTGTCGGTGTGCACCTCGGTGAGCCGCAGCTTCGTGTCCGCGACCAGGTCGTGCAGTTCGTTGCGGAAGATCACGTCTTGCGGCTGTGGCGCGCAGTGGACCATGACGACGTCGTCGAACTCGGTGTCGCGCAGCATGCCCATCACGGGCGTGATGCCGCTGCCGGCCGTCAGGTAGAGCACCTTGGCGGGCTTGGCCTGCGGCAGCACGAAGTCACCGGTCGGCTGGTCGAGCTGGATCAGCGTGCCCGGTTTCGCCCTGCGGACCAGGTGGTTGCTGACCTTGCCGTCCGGGATCGCCTTCACGGTGATCGTGACGCGGCCGTCCTGACGGTTCGTCGGCGAGGTGAGGGAGTAGGCACGCCACAGGCGCACCCCGTCGACGTCGACCCCGATCCGCACGTACTGACCGGCTGTGTGGCCGCGCCAGCCCCGTCCCGGCCTGATCACGATGGTCGCGGCGTCACGCGTCTCGGGGTGCACGGCCTCGATGCGCCCACGCAGGTCGGCGCCCGCACGCAGCGGGCTCACCAGGTCGAGGTAGTCCGACGGCAGCAGCGGCGTCGTGACCATCTCCAGCAGTTTCCACGCCCTGCTGCGGAGGGCTGCACTCGTCATGACTCCAGCTTGCTGCGCCTCAAGGCGTAAAGTCCTGACCGTAGGACGTGAATCTGATCGGCTGAATTGTTCGCAGGGAACAAAACGTGAGCCATGCAATCCGGAGGGCCAGCGAACTGGCCCTTGATGAGACGACGGTCACCGCACTTCGGGGCGCACTGAAGACCACCGCCGACGAGGTCGTCCAGGCGATCATCGACGAGGTCCCTTCCTACGCCAACGCCCTTTCGGGCAGCATGGGCGGCACCATCCGCCGCGCCGTCCGTACCGCCCTGGGGCACTATCTGGACCTCGCGAGCGGGGCCGCCACAGGCGGCGACGGCGGTGACGCAGCCTACGAGTTGGGCCGCGGCGAGGTACGCGACGGCCGGTCGATGGACGCCCTGCTCAGCGCCTACCGCGTCGGCGCCCGCGTGGCCTGGCGATGCCTGGCAGCGGGTGCCGTATCCGCAGGTCTGCCCGCCGCCGAGGTCGCCAAGTTCGCCGAGTTGACCTTCGCCTACATCGACGAGCTCTCCGCCGCGAGCGCCGCGGGCCACGCCGACGAACTGGCCGCCCGGGGCAGGGCCCACGAGCTTCACCTGGAACACCTGGCCCGCGATCTCCTCGCCGGCGCGAGCCCGGACGTGCTGCTGGCCTCTGCTCAACGGGCCGGGTGGCAGCCTCCCGTTTCGCTGACCGCGGTCCTGCTGCCCGCCGCCCAGGCCCGGCCTGCCTACCGCGCGCTCGACCCGAGCACCCTCGTCCTCGACGATCTGCCGGATGCCACCGGTGTGCTGCTCGTCCCCGATGCCGACCGATCACATCTCCTGCGGCAGCTGACCGATCGCACCGCCGTGGTCGGCCCGGCCCGGCCATGGACTCGTGCGTCCGCCTCGTACGCACGAGCCGTACGCGCGCGCTCCCTCTCCTCTGACATTCGCGACACCGAGGACCACCTGCCCGAGCTGGTGCTGAGCGCCGACGCGGACGCGTTCGCAGACCTGCGTGCCCGAGCCCTCGCACCGTTGCAGACCTTGCCTGTCGCGACCGCACGGCGGCTGGAGGAGACATTGCGGGCGTGGCTGCTGCACCAGGGCAGGCGGGACGAGGTGGCGGCGGCGTTGTTCGTCCATCCCCAGACGGTCCGGTACCGGATGTCGCAGCTGCGGGAGCTGTTTCCGGATCTCGCATCGCCACAACGGGTCCTTGAACTGACGCTGGCGGTCGGTCTTCGGGTCAGCTGACGGTACTTCGACCGTCCACGACCGCGTCCGCGAGCGGTCCAGGAGGCGGGCTGGGCAGCCGGCGCGGGGCCGCGAAGTACCGGGCACGGCAGATCGAAGCCCGGAACGACCCTGCCAATAGCAGCGCAGCCGTACTCCGGGCTCGCCGGGGGCCCTGGTCGTTCGTTCCGCCGTTGCGGTCGCCCATCGCCCGGCGAGCAGCTCCTGGACGGCGAACGCGGTCTGGTCGTCGGCGGCTTCGACTTCTCTGAACTAGGTAGCGTCTTATCGATCACGCATCGAGCCAGATGAGTGTGCTGGCCAGGGTTATGGCGGCGAGGTAGCGGTCGGGCTGTTTGTCGTAGCGG
>NZ_JBEXSR010000056.1:0-39653 GCF_040613735.1 Streptomyces sp. NPDC006235 | reverse complement strand
GGCGGCGATCCGCTCCGGCTGCCGCCGCAGGAAGGTCAGCGCCACCTGGTGCCCGAAGGCCTCCTCGTAGCGGCGGGGCTCGTCACCGGCCTGGAGGTCACCGCGGGCGGAGCGCCCCGGGGCGGGGGCGGCAGGCCACGGGACGCGGAGCGCCCGCGGGCCGCGGTCAGCCTGGCGGACTACCTGGCCAGGGGGCGCGAGTGAGGACGACGGGAGCGGTTGGCGGGGTGAGTAGGACGACGGGACCGGCCGGCGGGACGAGCAGGACGACAAGGCCGGCCCGTGGGACGAGCGGGACTAGCGGGACGACAGGGACCGTGGACACGACCAGAGGGACCGGGGAACGGACGCCATGAGTAACGCACTTGCCATCGCCCATGTCACCCAGGCCCTCGCCCTGCTCATCGAGACCAACCTGCCGCCGGACATCGACATCGCGGTCAAGGTCGAGCCGCGCAAGCCCCCGGCCGACCCGCCGACCGAACCCACCATCACCGTGTTCCTGTACCAGGTCACGCCCAACACCTCACAGCGCAACACCGACCTGCCCACCCGCGCCGCCGACGGCACGCTGGTCCGGCGTGCGGCCGCCCCGCTCGACCTGCACTACCTCATCAGCGCCTACGGTGAGGAGGCGGAGCTGGTCGGGCAGCGGCTCATCGGGTCGGTCGTGCGCACGCTGCACGAGATCCCCGTCCTGCCGAAGGACATCATCGAACTGGCGGGCGAGCGCGCCCACTTGTCCGGGAGCAACCTGGCGGAGGCGGTGCAGCGGGTGCGGTTCACGCCCACCGTGATGGACATCGACGAGACGTCGAAGCTGTGGGGGATGCTCCACCAGACGCCGTACACACTGTCCGTCGTCTACCAGGCCGCCCTGGTGTTCATCGACGGCCGCGAGGTCCCGGTGCCGGGCAAGCCGGTGGAGCGGCCCGAGGTACGGGTGCTGCCGTTCGGGGCGCCCGGCGCGCCGGTGCCGCCGAAGCTCCCCGAGGGGGGAGACCGGCCGAGCGTGCAGTCCGGGACCGGGGAGCCCCGGCCCGAGCCCGTGCGGGAGGCGAGCACACCCCCTGCGAAGTCCGCTCCTGCGAAGTCTGTTCCTGCCAAGGCGTCCGCGAAGGCCCCGGTGAAGGCCGCCGCCAAGGCTCCGGCGCGTGCTCGCAGGACCGCGACAGCGAAAAAGACCGCCAAGTCCCCTGCCGAGGAGACGAGGAACACGAAGTCCGGCGGCGAGGACGCGGAGAGCTGAGGCGGCACATGGCAGCGACGGGGGCAGGAGACGACATGGGAGCGCACGGTTCGCACGAGGTGCGGGAGCCGCGGTCGGCCGCCGCACACGGCGGCGGACCGACGCTGACCGCCGAGATCCGGCGTGTCCTGGCCCGCGTCGACGCCCATGCGCAGCGGGCCAGGAGCGGTGACGGTGACGTACCCGGGGGAGCTTCGGGGCCGGCCGACGGCGATGCCCGTGCTGCGGCCGGAGCCACCCCGGTCGCCGCCACCGGTCCCGGAACCGCTGCCCTCGACGCCCTCGTCGCCTGCTTCGGTCTCACCCCCTTCGAGCGGGACCTCGTCGTGCTCACCGCCGCCCAGGAACTCGACCCCACGACCGCCGCCCGCTGCGCCGCCGCGAGTGCCGACCCCGAGCGGGCCCACCCGACCTTCTCGCTCGCCCTGGCCGCCCTGGCCGAACCCCACTGGAGCGCCCTCACCCCCGTGTCGCCGCTGCGCCGCTGGCGGCTCGTCGAGCTGGACGACGAGACCCGGCTGACGACCTCCCGGGTCCGGCTCGACGAGCGCATCCTGCACTTCCTGCTCGGCTCGCCGTACCTGGACACCCGGCTGCACGGCCAGGCCCGCCGCACCCCCGTACCGGACCGGCTGCCGCCCTCGTACGACCTGGCCGCGAGCCGGGTCGCGGCGGGCTGGGCGGACGGCGCCCGGCCGGACGCGCCGCTGCTCGTCGAGCTGGTCGGCGGCGACCTGCGCAGCCGCGCCGACATCGCCGCGGCGGGCGCCGCACGCGCCGGACTCGGCCTGTACACGATGAGCGCCGAGGACGTCCCCACCGACCCCGCCGAGCGCGACCGGTTCGCCCGGCTGTGGCAGCGCGAGGCGATCCTGCTGCCCGCCGCGCTGCTGGTCGAGGCCGGCGAGCTGGACCGGGACCAGCAGGCGGCGACCGAGGCGTTCCTGGCCGGAGCCGCCGTACCCGTCGTCGTGTCGAGCGCCGACCCGCGCCGCAGCGACCGACCGCACGGCACCCGCGTGTCCGTGCCGCCCCTCGACGACGACGAGCAGTTCGACCTGTGGGCGGACGCCTTCCGGGACGTGGCCGACCTCGACGACGGCGAACTGCGGTCGCTGGTCGCGCAGTTCCAGCTGCCCCCGCACGTCGTGCGCTCCGCCGCCGCCACCGTACGGCGTGAACTGCCCCATGAGGACGAGCTGGACGCCGTCCAGCTCGCCTGGCGGGCCGGTCTGGACGAGGCCCGCATGGGCATGGACGAGCTGGGCCGCCGTATCGAACCGCGGGCCGGCTGGGACGACCTGGTGCTGCACGAGCGGCAGACGAACGTCCTGCGGGAGATCGTCGCGCACGTGCGCCAGCGCGCCACCGTCCACCAGGAGTGGGGCTTCGCGCAGACCCTGCGCCGCGGCCTCGGCGTCACCGCACTGTTCGCGGGCGGCTCCGGCACGGGCAAGACGCTCGCCGCCGAGGTGATGGCGAAGGAACTCGGCCTCGACCTGTTCATCATCGACCTCTCCCAGGTCGTCAGCAAGTACATCGGTGAGACCGAGAAGAACCTCCGCCGGGTCTTCGACGCGGCCGAGGCGGGCGGTGCGCTGCTGCTGTTCGACGAGGCCGACGCCCTGTTCGGCAAGCGCAGCGAGGTCAAGGACAGCCACGACCGGTACGCCAACCTCGAAGTCAGCTATCTCCTCATGCGGATGGAGGCCTACCGCGGGCTCGCCATCCTCACCACCAACATGAAGAAGGCCCTGGACAACGCCTTCCTGCGGCGTATCCGCTTCGTCGTGGACTTCCCCTTCCCGGCCGAGCACGAACGCGCCGAGATCTGGCGCCGCGTGCTGCCGCCGCAGGCTCCGGTCAAGGACCTCGACCCGCAGCTGCTCGCCCAGCTCACCGTGGCGGGCGGCTCGATCCGCAACATCGCCCTGTCCGGGGCGTTCCTGGCCGCCGAGGAGGGCGAGGCCCTGCAGATGCGGCACATGGCCGCGGCGGCCCGGACCGAATACCTGAAGCTGGAGCGCTCCTTGACGCCTACGGAGGTGCGCGGATGGGTGTGAACAGGCCGCATCGGGAGAGCACGGCCGGTCGTGCCGAGCCGCGCGAGATCCGCGTCGACATCGGCGAGCTGGTCCTGGACGGCTTCGGCCCGTCCGTGGACCCGCGGCGCGTATCGGCTTCGTTCGAGCGGGAGTTGACCCGTCTCGTACAGGAACACGGGGTGCCGCTGGCGGCGGACGGCGCCGTGTCGGTGGACGGCGTGTCGGGCCTGCCCCCGATGCCCGCCGGGCTGTCCGCGCGCCGGCTCGGCCAGGAGCTGGCCCGCGCGGTGCACGCGGGGCTTTCGGGCCGTGGGGAGGTGACGCGATGACCGCGTCCGCAGCTCAGGACTCCCAGGCGGCCCAGCAGGCCGCCGCCGAGCGCCGCCGCAAACGCAAGGAGCGCGCGGCGAAGAACCGCACGCCCGAGTCGAAGAACATCGTCAGCGGCGCCGGGCAGCCGCTGGACGCCGGTGTCCGCCGGGAGTTGGAGGAGCAGCTCGGCCACGACCTGGGCTCCGTACGCCTGCACACCGACCGCGACGCGAGTGCTCTCACCGGCATGCTGGGTGCGGACGCGGTGGCGGTGGGCCAGGACATCTTCTTCGGCGAGGGCCAGTACCAGCCGGGCACGGAGCAGGGCCGCGCCCTGCTCGCGCATGAGCTGCTGCACACGATCCAGCACCCGTTCGCCGGCGGCATGCTGGCGGCGGGCCGTGACCTGGGTCAGGTCAGCGCGCCGCACGAGGCGGCCGAGCGCGCCGCCGAGGATGCCGCCCAGGCCGTGGCGCGCGGCGAGCAGGTACCCGAGGTCGCCCCGGAGGCCAACACTCCGGCGTGGATGCGCTACACCACCGTCCACGCCGACCGCAATCGGCTCGAGCACCTCGACCCCGCCACGCTGGTCGACCGCCTCGCCAACACGGTCATCCGGGCGCTCCGCACCGACCCGACGGACAGCGCGCAGCGTGTCCGCGCCTCCCTGGCACCGCTCTCGGAGGAGCTTCAGGAGCGCGTACTGGATCGCCTGGAGCACCGGCTGCTCACCTCCGAGCACGACTTCGTGGTGGACCTGGTCACGGAGATCGACGAGGAAGGCCGGGCGGACAGCGAGGCCACCGCCCGGCAGCGCGGCCTCCTCGCTCCGGAGATCGAGGAGGACACCGCCGAGGACGTGCGGGCGGAGCGGGAGAGGGAGCAGGAGGCGGCCCAGGAGGAGCAGCGGCGCACCGAGCGGACAGGGCCCGCTCCCGGCCCGGAGAAGCAGTCCGTGGACGGGGACGGGGACGGGGCGGGGAACACCGCTCTCGCCGCGGGCAGTACGCCGGAGAACGCCGGCGGCACGATCCCGCAGGGCGGCACTCCGGGCGCGGACGCCGGGAAGGCCGAGGACGAGAAGGACTCCGACCCACTGACGGGTGGGGATGCGTCGAGCCCCAAGGGGGACGGTGAGCAGCCCGCATCACCCGCCGCGCAGTCGGAGCAGAAGCCGGGGCGGCAGGAGGCGGCCGGAGGGAAGGCCGGAGCGCAGGCGGGCGGTGAGAAGGCCGGAGCGCCGGCGGCCGGGAAGCAGGGCGAGAAGTCCGGCGCGGAGAAGAGCGGACAGCAGGGCCGGCGGCAGGACACGGGGAAGCAGGGCGGCGGGAAGGACGGCGACCGGGCCGAGGCGAAGCAGGCCGAGGAGAAGGCCAAGCAGGAAGCCGGTCAGGAGGAGGCGGCAGGCCCGCGCGCCGAGGACGAGGCCGCCGCCCAGGCTCGCCAGAGTGCCGCCGCGGCCGAGGCCGCCAGGAAGGACGAGCCCGGCCGCGACGAGGGCACCCCCACGGTTGCCGGCAAGGACGACGGGTTCCTCGGCCGCTCCAGCACACTGGACGGGGCGCGCGCCCAGGACCAGGAGGGCGAGGAGGAGCGGGAGGAACCCGCCGCCCAGGGCGGCGACTCCGAGGTGGAGGTCGGCGGCGGGGAGGAAAGTGCCTGGGACATCAAACTCAGGCCGGAGGACTTCCTTCCCGAGCAGGACCTCGACGTGTCGAACGTTCCGACCTCCGACCAGATCGATCAGTCCGCGGCGAACTCCGCCCCGTCCACGCCCTCTTTTCCCGCGCCGCCGCCGACCAAGGCGGACAAGGTGCGGGCGCAGCGCGAGCAGGAGGACGAGGAGGACGCCGAGCGCGAGGCGGCGGCGGAGAAGGACGACCCGGGCACCGAGGACTCCCCGCCCGTGCCCGGTGCCGAGGAGGAGGCGGCGGCGCAGAGCCGCCGTACGGAGAGCGAGCTTCGCCCCGAGGAGAGGCCCGAGCCGAAGCCGGCGCCGGGCGTGGCTTCCAAGGACCCCAAGCAGGGCGACGACCCCAAGGCCGGTCCGGTCGCCGCCGAGGCCAACGCGCAGGAAGTCAAGGACCGTTCGAAGGAGACGGGCGGTGGTACGGCCGAGCAGGCCGCCAAGGAGGAGAAGGGCACGCCCACCGCGGGCGGCCCCGGCGACAAGTCCTCGGGCGGCGGCGAGAAGGGCTCCGCGCAGGCCCGTTCCGACACCTCGGCCGCCGCGTCCCCGTCGGACACGGCCACGAAGGGAGCCGAGGGGGAGAAGGCGGCTTCCGACGAGGGCGCCACGGGCGCGGCGAAGGCCGAGGAGTCCCCCGGTCCGCAGGAGTCGAAGGGGCCCAAGGACCAAGCCGGGAGCGGCACTTCGGGAGGCTCCGCGTCCGGGGGCGGGACGACCGGCTCCGACAACTCGGCCGATACCGGTACGACACCGTCGTCCGCCTCGACTTCCAGACCGTCTTCGGACAGCGACAACTCCGGCCCGGACACGGCAAGTTCCGGCTCACGAACGGATTCCCGCTCCTCCTCCCGTACGGAGAAGCCGAGCCCGAGGGCACAGGAACCGCGTACCGAGGCCCCGAAGGAGCAGGCTCCGCAGGCGCAGAGCAGGGCCGACTCCGGCGGCGGGGGCGAATCCGGCTCCCGGCCCGCTCCGGCGGCAGCACGCGGTGGGGGCGGCGGTGGCGGCTCGACGAAGGGTGGCGCCAAGAGTTCCGCACCCAAGGGGAAGAAGGCGTCCAAGGCTGCCCCGGACCTCTCCGGTGTCTCCCCCGAGGAGGGCCTTTCCGCCGCGTCGAACCTCAAGCCGCACCAGGCCGTCGAGGCGATGGACAGCGTCGGCGGCGCCGTGGACAAGGATGTCGGCAAGGAACACAAGCAGCTGGCGTCCAAGCCGCCCGCCATGGACCGTCCCACCGGCGCCCCGAGGACGCTGCACGGCAAGCCGGACGCCGAGGAGGCAGCGCAGTACAGCCAGGACAAGGCACAGCGCGCCGCGGACGCCAAGGGCGAGAAGGCCGAGGTCAAGGGCGAGAAGAAGCCGGAAGGCAAGATCGAAGCCGAGGAGATGGAGGAGCCGGACTTCTTCGACCAGATCGGGATGATGGCCGGCTACGCCATCGGTGGGATCGGCGACTGGCTCGGCTTCGACGTGACGGCGGAAGACCTGGCCGCCCAATTCGCCGGGATGCCCACCAAGGACGAGGCCATGAAGGAGGCGCAGAACGGCACCGCGCCGGGCGTCGACATGCAGGGCCAGGCCGACGACAAGGCCACGGAGCAGGGCGGCAACACCGACGACAAGAGCCAGGAGGCCGCCGAGACCGGCGCCGACGACGCCGGTCGCAAGATGGGCGAGGACCAGGTCTACCCGGACGCGCCGAAGGAACGGCTCGAGGGGAAGGTGCCGGCCCAGCAGGGCGGCACGTCGAAGGTGGGCGGCGGCGGTGCGAGCACCGGTGCCGTACCGCCGGAGGCGGCCTCGGAAGTGGCCGAGCACGAACGCAAGCCGCAGTTCAAGAAGGCTCTCAGCGACGGCCGCCAGGACATGGGCAAGGGTCGGGAGAAGAAGACCCAGGACACCCGCAGGTCCCAGGACGAGCACAAGCGGCAGGTCGACAAGGAAGTCCAGTCCAACACCAAGGAACAGACGGGCAAGCGCGAGGGCGTCCTGACGGACGTGGACAAGCAGCGCTCCGACTGGACCAAGGAGCAGGACGAGGAGCTGAAGAAGCTCGGCACGAAGAAGTCCGACCGTGAGAAGAAGATCCGCGACGACGTCAAGAAGGAAGAGGAGGACACCGACAAGGACGTCGAGAAGGAGAAGGAGACCAGCGACAAGGACATCAAGGACAAGGGCGACAAGGCCGAGGAGGAAGCGGAGCAGAAGAAGGACGAGAACGTCAACGACTCCAAGGGCTGGTTGTCCAAGACGCTCGACTGGATCAAAGAGAAGTTCATCGAGCTGCGGGACAAGGTCGTCCAGATCATCAAGGACGCCCGGAACGCGATCATCGAGGCGCTGAAGAGCTTCAAGGAGACGGTCGAGGGCTGGATCAACGCGGCCCGCGAGGGCATCGTCGAGATGATCAAGCAGTTCATCGAGGACCTGATCGAGTTCGTCACGTCCTTGGTGGAAGCGGTCATCGAAATCGCCCGCCGCATCCGCAAGTTCATCACGGACCTGATCAACGCGGCGCTCGCGTTCGTCACCCAACTCGCCAACGCGCTGAAGCAGATCATGAAGGATCTGCTGGAATCCATCGCGAAGCTTCTCAGTGACATCCTGAACGTCCTGAAGAAGATGCTTCTCGACGTTCTCAAGGCGTGCAAGGACGCGCTCAAGTCGATCCTCGACTTCGCGACGAAGTTCATCGCCGCCTTCGGCGAGTTCATGATGATTCTCGTCGACATCCTCTCCGACCCCGGCGGCTGGCTGAGCGGCGCGAAGAACTCCGCGTACGACGGCGCGAAGAACCACCTCTTCAACGAGGTCAAGAGTGCCGTGAAGCAGTGGTTCAACGACAAGGTCAAGGAGATCACCGGCCTGACCGAAGCCGTCTGGAACAAGCTCATGAAGGGCGGCTTCACCGTTGAGAAGATCGCCAAGGAGGTGTGGGACGCGATCGTCCCCCAACTCCCGTTCATCATCGGTGAGATCGTCATCACGAAGGTGCTGGCGAAGCTGATCCCAGGCGCCGGCTGGGGCGCGGCCATCCTGGAGGCCATCCAGGCCGCGATCGGCTCACTGGGCGAAATCCTCAAGGCCATCGGCGCCGTCATCACCTGGCTGAAGTCCGTACGCCAGGGCGGCGCGGGCGTTCTCTTCGCCAAGGCGATAGCGGCCGGCATCGTCGTCCTGCTGGAAATGGCCTACGAGCTGATCCTCAGCGGGATCGGCAAGTACGTGTCGAAGGTGGGGACGCGACTGAAGGGCGTCGCCGCCAACTTGGGCAAGGACAAGGGCGGCGGCAAGGACAAGGCCAAGGACGGGCAGGGCGGGGACGAGGGCACACCCTCGTCGACACCGTCCAGGACGCAGACGTCCACGACACCGCCCGGGAGGAAGTCCGAGGACATGCCGGGCAAGCCGAAGGGCCAGGACGGTCCGGGCAGGCCGAAGGGGCAGGTTTCTCCAGGCAAGCCCAGGGACCTGGCCGGCCCGGCCAAGCCCAAGGACAAGACCAGCCCGGCCAAGCCGCAGGACAAGGACGCACCCGCCAAGCCCAAGGACAAGGACGGTCAGGCCCCGTTCTCCAAGCCCACGAAGCCCAAGGGCCCCACGAACAAGAACGACAAGTCCGACGGCAAGAACAACACCCCGAGCAACAACTCGACCAGGCCGACGCCGCCCACGTCCAAGGACAAGAACGGCAATCCCAAGAACAAAAACAAGGACGACGAGCAGGACACTCGGCCGACACCGTCGCCGAAGCCCAGCACGCCCGATCCGAAGAAGGCGAACGGTCCGGACAGCTCCAAGAAGGACCCCACCAAGGACCCCACGAGCAAGGAGCAGCGGCCCGACGGCGACAAGGACAAGGCCGACCCCAACGCCGACAAGGACAAGCCCGATGCCGGTGGCAAGGGAAAGAAGGACGCAGACGCCAAGCGCCGCGATGGCCGCAATGCCCCCGACGGGAAGGGAAAGGAAGAGAAGAAGGAGGAGAGAAGAGAGGAAGAGGAGTCCGAGGCGGCAAAGCAGGCCCGACTGGCGCTGATCGCTGCCAGAATCCGCCCGATCATCGAGGGAAAACTCGAGCCCGGAATACACAGGCAGACATTCACGGTACTTCTGGCTCAGCTGCGCCGACAGTACGGCCTCACCAGGCTGTACACATCGGGCGGGGAAGAGTTCCATGTCAGGGCGGTCCTGAACCCCGGCGTCACAATCACCCGCGGGGTCCTGAAGGACTTCATGAGGTATCTCGAAAATCAGCAACTACCGGACCCCGGAATCACTCCCGCACCACAGGACTACGGCAGGCCAGGAAAGGTTACAGAGGCGAAGTACGTCAACCCCGAGTGGGCACGTCTTAGCGGACAGAAGCCCAAGAGTACAGACCACACTGAAGGATGGGAGTACCTTGAGAGGTACGGCCTGACCAGGGTTCCCGGCCAATGGGACCGCATGCATCTGATCCCTCGAGAATTGGGAGGGCCGGCCAAGGGTTCGAATTTCGTCCCCGCGCTGAACTCTATAAATCGCCCCTTCTACAGCGGCTTCGAGGTATTCCCTGCCCAAAAGTTCGGATCGGCGAAGTCGTCCATTCCCAGGTCGGCAGACCCGGGCTGGTACAGAGTGAACCTGAAGCGCTACGAGGGAACGAGTCCCCAGGCCTACCCGAACGGTCACACGTATCCGAAGGGATTCCCCGACGAGATCACCGCCGAGTGGGGAATGTACCAGAAGATAAAGGGGACCGGTAGAAAGCGATCCGATTGGAAGAAGCTGCCGGCAAGTAAAAGCACCACCTTGAACACCTTCATTCCGCCCCCATTGCCGAACCCCAGTCACCGGCCTGCCTCCTCCGTCCCGATCAACACCGCAAGCCGGGGTGACATCGAATTGGCATTCAGGTTCCGAACTACGGCCACTGCCAAGAAGGTTCAGAACAAGGTGTTCATGAACGCATTCATGGAAGTGCGCAATGGTGCGGCGCCGGGAACGAAGGCGTTCAAGAGCTTCAGCGAACTGAGTCATAAGATGCGGAGCTACAGAAACGCCAGAGGAAAGCCGCTGGAGGGTCTCCCGGAACTCCTGGCAGTGCTGAGAGTGCGCCTCAAGCACGGCTACTTCACATTCAAGTGAAACGGCCATCACTTCTGATTGGAAAAGCGCAGAATGCCACACTTCACCGCCAACGAAGAGCGACACCTCGCCTCCCTGCGCGAGCTGGCGAACTGCCCGTACATGGACGTCGAGTACGAGGACGTGGGTCAGCTGACTCCGTCCTTGGGGGAGCTGCCGCCCCTGACTGAATTCAACGAGAAATGGAAGGGTGTCCAGCTGGACGACGACATCGTTTCGCACAGCCTGAGGTTCACTGAATTCGGTGCCTGCTGGTCCACCCTGTCCGAAGACGAATACGACGATGCGGGCGACGATGAAGGGGGCGGCGGTCTCGCCGGCGTGGAACTCTCCGAGATTCACGGCGAATTCTTCCTGCGCTCCATTCATGACATTTTGAGCCAGCCGGAAGGTCCCGCTGACCCGGTGGAGAGCGAGTTTCAGCGAACGTTTCTCTCCGAACTGCGCGTCATGGATCAGACGCCCCGGTCCGGAGCCGGTATGCTCACGTATCTGCGTCTCAAACCGGGCTCCAGCCCATTGGAGATCTGGTACAGCGACATTGCGGCCATCGGTGCTTCCCCGTACCCCTTGGGGTTCATCAAGATGGACATCACGTACAGCGAATACCTGGACGCACTGCTTCTCACCAAGGGGACGTACGGGTGGCAGTACCTGTACACGGACATCTCACTGGCCGACGGCTTCTCGGAGACAGTTGAGTATCTCGAAGGAATGCTGAGCCTCTTCCCTCGGATCTTCCCGAACTACGACTACTCCGACCTGCGCACCCGCCTGGAGGCCCGCCTGTGACCCGCTACGCCGATATCCCCAAACCCATCCGCTCCGGCATAGTCCTCCTGGACCCCGAACGCGGCACCCCCCAACGCATCATCGTGCTCCAGTTCAACCCCGACACCCTGGAACGCAGCCTCTCGCCCCAGTCGGCAGGAGGCAGTGGGGATTCCGGCGGAGGAGGCAGTGGGAGCGGGGACAGAAACGAGGCCCTCCGCCTCAAGGGGCCGGCCCAGGAAACCTGGAAGTTCACCGCCGAGATCGACGCCACCGACCAGTTCGAGATCGCCGCGCCCGACGGTATCCACCCCCAGCTCGCCGTCCTGGAAATGCTCGTGCAGCCGACCTCCGCGCAGCTCAGGGAAGCGAGCCGGCTGTCGAAGAAGGGGACCATCGAGATCAGTCCGATCGAGATGCCGCTGACCCTGTTCACCTGGGGCAGCAAGCGCGTCATGCCCGTGCGGCTGACGGAGCTGTCCATCAACGAGTCCGCCTTCGACGTCAACCTCAACCCCATCCGGGCCTCCCTGAGCATCGGCTTGAAGGTGCTGACCGTCAGTGACCTGCCGCTCGGCCACCCCGGCGCCGAGCTGTACTACGCGCATCTCGCACAGAAGGAACGCCTCGCCGGCGCGGCACGCACCGCGGGGCTCGGATCGCTGGGGCTCAGGCCCGGTGACATCGCGGTGGGAAGGGGCTGAGTACCGGACATGGCCGGCATCGAACCGTACGAGAGCGCGCTCGACGCGATACCCGGGGCACACCCGTACCCGCGTACCAGCCGTTACCACGACGCCGAGATCGGAGTGCACCGGCAGCCCGACGGGACCGAAGTGCGTTACACCAAGCGCCGGTTGCTCCCGCCTCTCGAGGAGAGCGAGGACACGCAGGTCCACACCGTGCGGACCGGCGAGCGTCCCGACCTCCTCGCCCAGCGCTACTTCGGCGACCCCGGCCAGTGGTGGCAGATCGCCGACGCCAACCCCGTACTGGACCCGCGTGAGCTGACCGCGGAGCCGGGCAGCGAGGTCGACATCCCGCTCGCCGGGCACTTCCCGCGGGGGGACCGGCGTGTCTGAACTGCCGGTGGGCCGCGGCCCCGTTCACATCACCCTGCACATGGGACCGCAGTTGGTGCGGCCCGTTCCCGCCGAGGTGACCGAGGCCCTGCTGTCGGCGCAGATCACGGCCACGGCAGGGGAGCGCAGCGGTTTCCAGCTGGCCTTCGACCTCACCAAGAACGGACTCATCAACCGCACCCTCCTGCCCGAGGGCTTCTTCGACCCGAAGACGCGTCTCGTCGTGACCGTCACCGTCCGCGGCACGCCCGAGGTGCTGTTCGACGGGCTGATCGTGCGCCAGGAGGTCGGGGCCAGCAACCAGCCGGGGCACTCCACCCTCACCGTCACCGGCGAGGACCTGGCCCTCGTCATGGACCTGGAGGAACGCACGGACCGGTACCCCAACATGCCGCCGTCGCAGCGGGTCCTGACCATCCTGCGCCGCTACTCCGGCTACGGCGTCCGGCCCGACGTGTACACCGAGAAGGTCACCCAGCCCCCGCACCAGGACCTCCGCGTCCACTACCAGACGGGCACCGACCTCCAGTACATCAACGACCTCGCCCGGGCCAACGGCTACACCTTCTACCTGGAGCCCGGCCCGGCCCCCGGGCAGTCCAGCGCACGCTGGGGGCCCGAGGTCCGCCTGGGCATCCGCCAGCACGCCCTCAACGTCAACATGGACGCCCACTCCACCGTCGACCAGCTGACCTTCGCCTACGACGGGACGGCGCGGGAGGAGCCGCAGGCCCGCTGGCAGGACCCGGGGACCCGGCAGTCGACCCTGCTGCCGCAACCGCCGATCAGCCCGCTGCGGCCGCCCCTCGGCAAGCGGCCCACCCCCGCCCTGAAACGCAAGACGCTCTCCGGCACCGCGAAACAGCAGCGGGAGCAGGCCGAGGCCGAACTGCTCGCCCGGGCCGCCGTGTCCGCCGACGTCATCTCCGGTTCCGGCTCGCTCGACGTGAACCGGCACGGCTACATCCTCCAGCCGCGCCAGCTGGTCGGCGTGCGCGGCTCGGGCCGTACGTACGACGGCGACTACTACGTCAAGTCCGTCACGCACATCCTGCGTCCGGGCTCCTTCCGGCAGAACTTCACGCTCTCCCGAGAGGGACTCGAAGCACGCAGCGCCTACGTCAGGCCCTGAGCGCCCACCTCTGGCCTGATCGGCGCTCACGTCAGCCCTGATCCACCCGAACCGATCATCACGACCAGGAGCAGTACACATGGCGGCACCCGGCAATCGCTACCTCGGCAAGTTCCGCGGACGGGTCGTGGACAACAACGATCCCCTGCACATCGGCCGCATCACCGTCGAGGTCCCGGACGTCCTGGGGGACGAGCCGTCGACCTGGGCGCTGCCCTGTCTGCCGTTCACGGGGCCGCAGGCCGGGCAGTTCGCGGTGCCGTCGCCCGGGGCCGGTGTGTGGGTCGAGTTCGAGCAGGGCGACCCCAGCTTCCCGGTGTGGACGGGGTGCTGGTACGGGGAACAGGCCGAACTGCCGCCCGACGCCCGCCGGCTCGTCCAGCCGACGTCCCAGGCCAAGCCCGTCGTGGTCCAGACACCCGAGGCGCACAAGATCGTGATGAGCGATCCGCCCGGCACCGACCAGGGGATCCTGCTCCAGGCCCAGGGCGGGGCGTACATCCGCATCACCAAGGAAGCCATCGTCATCTCCAACGGCCTGGGCGCCGAAATCACCCTGCGCGGTGACCAGGTGGACATCAACGAGGGTCAGTTGACCGTCGCATCCAAGCGATAGGAACGGGGGAAGGAACAACGTGTCCGGGACATCCGGGAGTCTGCTCGACACCGCCGCCGTGATCGGCTGCCCGCACGGCGGGCGCGTCACGGCGGCCACTCCACCGGCCGGCGGCGTACGCGTCGCGGGCGCCGCCGTCGCCACCACCGCGCACAGCTACGTGGTCACCGGCTGCCCGCACACCGTCGACCGGGTGCCCATGCCGTGCGTCACGGTCCGCTGGACCGCGGGCAGCAGCGGCATCACCGTCGACGGCGCGCCCGTGCTGCTCGACATCTCCGCCGCACAGTGCTTCACCGCGGCCTTCGTCCCGCAGGGACCGCCCGTCGTCCAGGGCACGCAGCGAAAGGTCACCGTCCGATGAGTCCCACGAGCCGCGGGACACGCCCCCGCAGCGACATCGCCTTCCCGTTCCGCGCGGACCGCCGCGGACGCACCGCGCACGCCACGCACGGCGAGCACGTCCACGACCTGATCGAGCAGCTGCTGTTCACCAGCCCCGGCGAGCGCGTGATGCGCCCCGACTTCGGCTGCGGGCTCCTCGACCTGGTGTTCACACCCAACAGCCCCGAACTGATCAGCACGCTCGAACTCTCCGTGCAGGCCTCGCTCCAGAGCTGGCTCGGCGACCTCATCGACGTCGAAGCCCTCGACGTCGTCAGCGACGACCACGTCGTGCGCGTGTACCTGTCGTACGCCCTGCGCGCCACCGGCACCCGGCACGAGGACGTCTTCGAAGGGAGGGCGGCATGACCACCGGCACCACCGCGTCCCGCCGGTCCCGTGTACGGGCCGCCCAGCTCAACGGAGTCGACACCGTCGAGGCCGGCGACGACGGCCTGCTGCTCACCGTCACCTTCCTCGGCAAGGCCCCGCACGGCCTCGGCCCCGAGAACGTCCGCATCGACGGCGGCCGGCGCGTCACCGGCATCACCGCCGTCGACGTCAGCGTCGAACGCGAGGAGGACCCGGAGCTCGACGACCGGCTCTACGTCACCCTCGACAAGGCAGGCGACACCTCCCGCTACCGGCTCTCCCTCGTCGAGGCCGACCCGTACGGACGGCCCGGCACCGAGCCGTACCGCGGCTTCGACCAGCGCTACCACAGCGCCACGTTCTCCTTCCGGCCCGACTGCCCCACCCCCTTCGACTGCAAGGACCAGGACCAGCCGGAGCCGGACTTCCCCGCCGCGCCCGTCATCGACTACACCGCCCGCGACTACGACACCATCCGCAAACTGCTCCTGGACCGGCTCGCGCTCACCACCCCCGACTGGGTGGAGCGCAACCCCGCCGACCTGGGCACGACCCTCGTCGAACTCCTCGCGTACACCGGGGACCAGATCAGCTACCAGCAGGACGCGGTCGCCACCGAGGCCTACCTCGACACCGCCCGCCGCCGCGTCTCCGTACGCCGTCACGTGCGGCTCATCGACTACGCGATGCACGACGGCTGCAACGCCCGTGCCTACGTCACCGTCCGCACCGCGGACGACCGGACGCTCGCTCCGGGCACCTTCCGCTTCGCCTCCGTCGACGTGCGCAGCCTCGACCCGCACGACCGCCCCGAGCCGGGCACCGTCATCGACGAGAGCGAGCTCGGCGACCTCGACGAGCGCGGCTCGGTCGAGGTGTTCGAACCGGTCGTCGCCACCGACCCGCTGGAGCTGCGGGTCGCGCACAACGCGATCCGGCTGTGGACGTGGGGCGGAGAGGTGTGCACCCTGCCGAAGGGCGCCACCGCCGCCACCCTGCGGGACGCCTGGGTGGACCCGGAGACCTGCCACGAGCGCCGTCTCGACCTCAAGCCCGGCGACGTCATCGTCCTGGAGGAGGTGAAGGGCCCGCGCACCGGCACCCCCGGCGACGCCGACCCCGCCCACCGCCAGGCCGTCCGTCTCACCTCCGTCACGCCCGGCGTAGACCGGATCGAGGACCAGCCGGTCCTGGAGGTCACCTGGGCCGCCGGGGACGCGCTGCGTTTCCCGCTCTGCCTCACCACGCGCGGCGGACGCGACTGCCTGCCCGTCGACGACGTCACGCTCGCCCGCGGCAACGTCGTCCTCGTCGACCACGGCCGGACCCTGACCGGGCTGCCCGAGACGGTCACCGTGCCGCCCGTGCCCGCCGTGGTCGCTCCGTGCGACCCACCCGCGTTCGGCTGCCGGGACACCGAGGACGGCAACGCGCCCGCGCGCCTCATCAACGCCCTGACGGACAAGACCCGGTCGGGCCGGGCGCTCGTCCCCGACGACGTCCGCGAACTCTTCGAGGTCGTCGGCGAGCGCGCCACCGCCCGCGCCGGCCTCGGCCTGGAGAGCGCCGGGCAGCGGCACGAACAGGTCGTCCCCGGCACGGCCTACGCCCAGACCGCCGCGTTGCGCATGCTGCTCGCCCAGTCGGTCTACCCGGGCATCGCGCCCCGCTTCCGCCCCGTCCTCGGCCGCACGCCCGTCACCCAGGCGGTGCCCTTCCCCGACCCCGCCACCGTCGCCGCCGGGCAGGCCGAGCGGATCGCCGCCATCCCGGGCCGCATCCGGCAGCGGCTCGTCGAACTGTGGCGCAGCGCCCGCGACCGGGACGGGCTCGGCGAGCAGGAGGTCGCCGAACTAGCCGTGGTCTACGGCCTGAACGTGCTGGAACGCCTCCAACTGCGCCGCCACCCGGTCCGCGCCCTGCGCGAACTGCTGTACCGCAGTGACCAGTTGCTCGACACCAAGCTGCGCCGCGTCGAGGTGCTCGCCGCCCGGGCCCGCGCGGGCACGGTCCTCGACGGGCACATCGCCTGGGAGATCGCCCACAGCTGGGGCCCGGCCTACGCGGCCGGACTCCACCCCGAGGAGACGGTGCTGCGCGGATCGGCGACCGCCGCCCTCGCCCAGGACCCACGCCGTGCGCTGCCCGCCGTCCGCGTCGAGGGCGACGACGAGACCTGGGAGCCGTGCCGCGACCTGCTCGACAGCGGTCCGCGCGACCGGCACTTCGTGGGCGAACTGGAGGACGACGGCCGTCTGGCCCTGCGCTTCGGCGACGGCCGGCACGGCGCGAGGCCCACGCCCTGCTCCCGGCTGGCCCTGCGCTACCGGCTCGGCGGCGGCACCGCCGGTAACGTCGGCGCCGAGGCCATCAACCACCTTGTCGTGCAGGGTGATTGCGAAGCCCCGGCCGTCGCCGTACGCAACCCCTTGCCAGCGGTCGGCGGTACCCAGCCCGAACCCGTCGAGCAGGTACGCCAGCTGGCCCCGCTCGACCTGCGCCGCACCCGGCTGCGCGCCGTGACCGCCGAGGATTACGCGGCCCTCGCGGGTGAACTGCCGGGCGTGCAGCGGGCGGCGGCCGCACTCCGCTGGACCGGCAGCGTCCAGGAGGCGCACATCGCGATCGACGCGTACGGTACTGCCGCCCCGTCGCCGAAGCTGCTCGACTCGGTCGCCCAGGCGCTGGAGACGTATCGGCGCATCGGCCACGACCTCGTCGTGGGCCCCGCCCGCCTGGTACCGCTCGACATCGCGCTCACCGTGTGCGCCGAGCCGGGCCACCAGCACGGGCAGATCCTCGCCGAGCTGTACCGCGTGCTCGGCAGCGGACGGCTGCCGGGCGGACGGCTCGGCTTCTTCCACCCCGACGCGCTCACCTTCGGCGAACCGGTCCGGCTCAGCCGCCTGGTCGCCGTCGCCGCGGCCGTCCCCGGAGTGGCGAGCGTCGAGATCACCCGGCTGCGGCGGCTGCACGGACAGGACCGAGGAGAGAGGGAGGACGGCGTGCTGCGGCTCGGCCCGCTGGAGATCGCCACCTGCGACAACGACCCGGACCGGCCGGAGAACGGCCTGCTGGCGATATCCCTGGGAGGTGCCCGATGACGGACCCGCATCCCGTCACCGCGTCCGACGAGTGCGGCTGCGGCGGCGCCTGCCGCGGCGGCCACGACGAGCGCCTCGCGCCGGCCCCGCTGCACAACCCGCCCGGCCGCACCGCGCTGGACTACCGCGTCGGCGAGTACGGCTCCTTCCTGGCCGCCCTGCTCGACCGGCTCGCCTCACCCGCCTACCCGGCGCTGAACCGGCTCACCGTCCGCACCCCGGACGACCCGGCGATCGGCCTGCTCGACGCCACCGCCGTCCTCGGCGACCTGCTCACCTTCCACTCCGAGCGCATCGCCGACGAGGCCTACGTCCGCACCGCGAACGAGCACCGCTCCCTGGTGCTGCTCGGCCGGCTCGTCGGGCACCGGCCGCGCCCCGGCGTCGCCGCCGCCACGCACCTGGCGTACACCCTCGAACGCGACCCGCGCGCCGAGTCCCAGAACGTGCTGATCCCGCGCGGGGCGCGCAGCCACAGCGTGCCCGCGTCCGCCGGCGAGGAGTCGCTGACGTTCGAGACCAGCCGCGATCTGTCGGCCCGCTGGGACTTCAACGAGCTGAAGGTCCGCCGCCGCCGTCCCTCGCTCGTCACCCCGCGGGATCTGGAGAAGCGCTCCGAGCTGTTCGTCGAGGGCACCGCGCACTCCCTGCGGACCGGTGACCAGCTGCTGTTCGTCTTCGGGGAAGGCGCCGGCGGCGAGCGCAAGCTGGTGTCGGTGGCGGACACGCGCGTCGACCGGGACGACGACGTCACGGCGATCTCCCTGCCGAAGTCGGCGCCGCGGAGTGTGAAAGAACTTGTCGACGAGGCGCGGCGCTGGACGGCTCCGCCGGTGCAGCCGGGGGAGCCGGGGGAGGAGCCACCGACCCCGGAGGTGCCCAACCCGCGGCCGGTCAGCCGGCTGATCGAGGATTTCGAGGACCAGGTCCTTGCCCCGCTGCGGGCCGACCTGGACGGCGTCAGGCCCCCCGAGCGGCTCGCGGCGCGGCTCGCGGAACCTCTCGCCCGGCTCGGTGAGGCTCAGGTGCTGGCCGAGCCGTATGAGGACGTGGCGGAGTGGTTCGAGCGGTTGGAAGCGGTGCTCGCCGAACTCGCCGAGCGAGCGCTGGAGTTGGCGCCTGCTCAGACGGATGAGGAGGGTGCGTCGATGGGTGGTCGGCCGTCTGTGGCGCCGTCTGGGCCGGTCGCGCAGTTCCCCGCGCCCCTGAGGGGCGACTCGCGCACTGCCGCTTGGGATGCCCTGGGCGCCATACTCCCCGCCCTTCGCGCCACCACGCCCGCCCCAGTGGGCACCTTCGGCCGACAACTCCCCGGCACCGACACCGCCCGCCTCCTCTCCGCCCTCAACCCCGGCCTCGGCAGCCTCTACCCCGCCTGGCGCACGGCCGCCGCCCCCGGCGTCCCGCAGCTCCTGCGCGAACTGCTCGCCCTGCGCGTCACCGCGGCCCCCTTCGGTGCCACGGCTCCGCTCAAGCCGGTCCAGGACGACCGCGGCCGGGTCATCCGTACCGCCGACTGGCCGCTGACCGGAGCGGTGCTGGCGACCATGCGTGTCGTGTACGACACGGCGGGCAAGAGCCCGGTCCGGGCCGAGTTCCAGTACGTCGAGGGCAGCAGTTCCGACCAGCGCGCGGAGAACCTGCCCGTGACCCAGCCGGTCACCTTCACGCTCGGTCCCGGCCAGGTCGAGCTGTCCGTGCGCTCCGGCCAGGACCGCGACCTGAGCTGGCTCAACCGGCGGCCCGCCGACTCCCAGGAACCCGGCGTCACCGCCCGCCTCCACTCCGGCCTGCCCGAGCGCACCTTGTTCGTGTCGCGGCCCGACGACGAGGGCCTGGTCCACGTCGGCGTCCACAACGGAACGTCGGAGCAGATCGCCCTTCGGCCGGGCGCCGCCGAGCAGTTCACGCACGGCGAGCACGAGGTCAGCCTCAAGTACACCGTGGGCACGGCCGAACCCAACGTCGAGATCGTCATCGCCACCAAGCCGGAGCAGGTCAACCGCAGCACGCTCCAGCTGGACACCGTGCACGAGGGCATCACCGTCGGCAGCTGGGTGGCGATCCAGCGGCCCGCCAAGGGCGCCGACAAGGGCGTCCCCGGCGATCCGAAGCTGGCGTTCGTCACGACCCAGGTGAAGGCTGTGCGCACGGCCGCGTACACCAACTACGGCATCACCGGCCGCGGCACCGAACTCACCCTCGCCGACGCCTGGCTGGACGAGTTCGACGTGCTCCTGTCGCACATCCGCGACACCACCGTGCACGCGGCGGGCGAGCCGCTGCGCCTCGCCGACGAACCGCTCGGCGAGGACGTGCACGGCAACGAGATCGAACTCGCCGAGCTGTACGAGGGCCTCAGGCCGGGCCGCACGCTCATCGTCGAGGGCGAACGCAGCGACATCCCCGGCACGGCAGGGGTGCGGGCCACCGAGGTCGTCACGATCGCCGCCGCCGACCCCGCCGCTGACCGCCGGATCCCCGGCGACCACGTCCATACCCGGCTCACCCTCACCGCCGACCTCGCCCACCGCTACCGCCGTGAGACTGTCCGCGTCCTCGGCAACGTCGTCGAGGCCACCCATGGCGAGAGCCGCGAGGAGGCCATCGGCAGCGGCGACTCGGACCGCGTCAACCAGACCTTCGCGCTCTGGCAGTCCCCGCTGACCTGGCTCGCCGACGACAATCCGCTCGGCGCCACGCCGGTGTTGGAGGTCCGGGTCGACGGGGTGCTGTGGCACGAGGTCGACAGCCTCGCCGGACGCGGCCCGACCGAACGGGTGTACATCACCGGCTCCACGGCCGACGGCCGCACCACGGTGACCTTCGGCGACGGTGTGCACGGCGCCCGGCTGCCCTCCGGTCACGAGAACGTCCGCGCCCGCTACCGCTTCGGCACCGGCAAGGCCGCGAACGTCCCGGCGGACCGCGTCACCCAGCCGCTCACCCGGCCCCTCGGCGTCACCGCGGTCACCAACCCGCGCCCCGCCACCGGCGGCGCCGACGCCGACGGCCCGGGCCTGACCCGCCGTACCGTCCCGCTGGCCGTCTCGGCCCTGGACCGGCTGGTCTCCGAGTCCGACTACGAGGACTTCGCCCGCTCCCGGGCCGGCGTCGGCCGGGCCTCGGCGCGCGAACTCTTCGACGGGCGGCGGCGCGTGCTGCACGTGACGGTCGCGGGCACCGACGACGTGCCCATCGCGCCCGACTCCGACACCCTGCGCGCGTTGCGCGGCGCCCTCACCGAGTACGGCGACGCCAATCTCCCGGTCCGGGTGGACGGCAGGGAACTGGTCCTGCTGCTGATCGCCGCCAAGGTGAAGGTGGCCCCGGATCACGCCTGGCAGATCGTCGAACCGCGCCTGCGGCAAGCCCTGCTGAACCGGCTCGGCTTCGAGGGCCGGGAACTGGGCCGCCCCGCCCGTCTCTCCGAGGTGCTCGCCACCGCCCACACCGTGCCCGGCGTCGACTACGTGGACGTCGACGTCTTCACCGGCGTGCCCGCCTCCGCCACTCCGAAGGAGCTCACCGAGCTGCTCACCCGGCCCGGCCCGCCCAGGGCGACCGTCCCGGCGCACCCGGCGACGTACGACGAGAAGACCCACACCGTCCGCGCCGCCGACGGCGAGACGCTCTCGGAGATCTGCGCCCGACACGGCCTGCCGCTGGCCGAACTCCTGCGCCTCAACCCCGACATCACCGACACCCGGCGCCTGCCCAGGGGCCGTTCGGTGTACGTCTTCCGCGGCATCCGCCCGGCCCAGCTCGCGCTGCTGTCGCCCCGGGCCGCGGACACCCTGATTCTGACGGAGGTCAAGTGATGTCCCCGGACACCCAGTTGGAGACGCCGGCCCCGGTGGTGCCCAGGGAACCCGACGGGCTCGCCGAACTGCTGCCCCGCTGGCACCTGCTGCGCGACGCCGAGGAGGGCGAGCCGCTGCGCGCCCTGCTCGCGGTGATCGCCGAGCAGCTCGACCGCGTCCGCGACGGCGTCCAGCAGGGCTACGAGGACCTGTTCGTGGAGACGGCGGCCCCCTGGGTGCTGCCGTACCTCGGCGACCTGGTCGGCTACCGCACCCTGCCCGGCTACGAGCGCGTCCTGACCACCGGCCTGCACGAGGGCGGACGGGCGGCCCTCGCCGAGGCGGTCGCCCCACGCCGGGACGTGGCCGCCACGGTCGCGAACCGCCGCCGCAAGGGCACCCTGCACCTCCTGGAGGAACTGTCCGAGCGGGTGGCGGGCTGGCCCGCGCGAGCCGTCGAACTGTCCCGGCAGGTCGCCCACACCCAGCCGGTGAAGCTGTACGGCACCGGGGAGCGCGGTGCGCGCGGACGCCTCGCCGACCTGCGCGACGGCGCCGAACTCGCCATCAGCGGTGGCCCGTTCGCCAACGCGGCCCGTACGGTCGACGTCCGCCGCGCCGAGTCACGGCACCGGCAGGGCGGCTGGAGCCCGGCCGGCGTCGCGCTCTTCGTGTGGCGGCTGAAGGCGTACCCCCTGACCCGGAGCCCGGCCTACTGCATCGACCGGGCCCGCAACCTCTACACCTTCTCGATCCTCGGCAACGACACCCCGCTGGTCACCAAGCCGTTCCCGGAACCCTCGCCGGCGCACATCGCCACCGCCGACAACGTGCCGGCGTTCGTCACCCGCCGCCTCCTGCACGACCGGCTGCTCGACTACTACGGCCCCGGCAAGAGCTTCGTGATCCGCCTCGACGGCGAGGACAACCCCGTACCGCCCTCGGACATCGTGGTCGCCGACCTGTCCGACTGGCGCTACCGGCCCAAGCGCGGCCAGGTGGCCGTCGACCCCGAGCTCGGCCGGATCGCCTTCGGGTCGCGCTCCGCGCCCCGGCAGGGCGTGTGGGTCGACTACCGCTACGCGTTCGCCGCCGACATGGGCGGCGGCGAGTACGAGCGCGACCGAGAACCACGGCCGGACGCCGAGGTGTACCGGGTCGGTCCGGGGCAGCCGTACCGGCAGATCATGGACGCCTACCGGGCCTGGCAGCACGACCGGCGGGCCGACCGCACCGGCCCCGCCGGCATCATCGAGATCACGCACAGCGGCGCCTACCAGGAGCAGCTGGACTTCGACCTCGACCCGGGCGACCGGCTC
This sequence comes from Streptomyces sp. NPDC006235, assembly GCF_040613735.1. Lineage (NCBI taxonomy): Bacteria > Bacillati > Actinomycetota > Actinomycetes > Kitasatosporales > Streptomycetaceae > Streptomyces > Streptomyces sp. NPDC006235. The sequence continues at coordinate 16,644 of NZ_JBEXSR010000056.1, read as the reverse complement.
GAACTGCGCGCCGCCGAAGGCACCCGCCCCGTCGTCCGCCTGCTCGACTGGTACAGCAACCGCCCCGACGCCCTCAACATCCGTGCGGTGTCCGACGACTGCGCCCCGCACGAGCGGCCCCGGGTCGTCCTCGACGGGCTGCTCGTCGCCGGGCGCGGCATCAACGTGGCGGGCGCGATGGGCGCCGTCGTCCTGCGGCACAGCACGCTCGTGCCCGGCTGGTCCCTGGAACCCGAGTGCGCGCCGCACTCGCCCGAGGAGCCGAGCATCGTCCTGGACCGCACCACCGCCTGCCTCCAGATCGAGCACAGCATCCTCGGCACCATCGAGGTCATCGGCGACGAGGTGAGCGAGGACCCCCTCGACATCCACATCCGCGACAGCGTCCTCGACGCCACCGCAGACGACCGCGAGGCCCTGTCCGCCCCGGACTGCCGCCACGCCCACGCCGTACTGCACCTGCACCGCACCACCGTCATCGGCGAGATCCACACGCACGCGGTGAAGATCGCCGAGAACAGCGTCCTCACGGGCCGGCTCCACGTGGCCCGGCGCGGCATCGGCTGCCTGCGCCACTCGTACGTCCCCACCGGCTCCCGCACCCCGCGCCGCCACCGCTGCCAGCCCGAACAGGCCCTGGGCATCAGCCCGTTGTTCACCTCCCAGCGCTACGGCACGCCCTGGTACGGGCTGCTCGCCGACCGCTGCCCCGAGGAGATCCGGCGCGGCGCGGACGACGGCGCCGAGATGGGTGCCTTCCACGACCTGTACCGGCCGCAGCGCGAGGACGGCCTGCGGGCCCGGCTCGCCGAGTACACGCCCGCGGGCACCGACGCCGGGATCTTCTTCGTGACGTGAGGCGCGCACCCGCCACCGACCTTGTGAACCCGCACTTCTGAACCAGGGGGGACACCCTTCATGCACGCAGACCTCTCCCGCTCCACGTTCCGCCCGGAGCGGCACTACTCCGCGGTCGTCGCCCAGCAGGGCCGCGTCCAGCTCGACGCCGACCTCAACGAACAGGCCGCGATCCAGCTCCACCAGACCCGCAGCCTCGCCGCCGACCTGATCGGACCGCACGGCGGGCCGCGCGACGGTGCCGGTTTCCGCATCGAGTACGTCGGCGGCAAGCACGAGATCGACACCCTCCTCATCCACGGCGGCCGTTACTACGTCGACGGCATCCTGTGCGACGCCGGCCGCCCGGCCGCAGGCGTGCCCGTCACCGACGAGGACGGCGAGGAGTCGGCACCGGAGCCGCCCGCGCACTGGACCTACTGGGACCAGCCCGACGGCTTCCGCGACCCGGAGAAGCCAGGCGACCGGCTGCCCTCGCCCGCCCAGACGCCGTTCGTCGTCTACCTGAACGTGTGGGAGCGCTCGGTCACCGCGGCCGAGGACCCCGCGCTGCGCGAGGTCGCCCTCGGCGCGGCCATGCCCGACACCGCCGCCCGACTGAAGGTCGTCTGGCAGGTGCTGCCGCTGTCCCTCGCCGCGCTGGAGATCGAGGAGACCGACCCGTCCAAGGAAGTCGTCCGCGCCGCGTTCACCCGCTGGGCGCAGCGCCAGTCGGCCCCCTCGGCCCGGCTCGCCGCCCGCAGCGAGCGGCCCGACCACGCCGACGAGGACCCGTGCCTGGTCAAGCCGGACGCCCGCTACCGCGGCCCGGAGAACCAGCTGTACCGGGTGGAGGTCCACGAGGGCGGAGAGACGAAGGACGCCACCTTCAAGTGGTCCCGCGAGAACGGCTCCGTCGTCTTCCCGGTCGACGAACTCGACGGCGTCTGGGTGCAGTTGGCGTCCCTCGGGTACGACGGCAAGCTGGACCTGGACGTCGGCGACCACGTGGAGTTCGTCGACACCGCCTCCGCCTCCCGCCTGGAGCCCCTGCCGCTGCTGCGGGTCGAGGAACTGGACCTGCCGGGCCGCCGCGTCCGCCTGTCCGCCGAACCCGCCCCGGGCGTCGGACGGCTCGCCCACCTGAACCCGTACCTGCGCCGCTGGGACCACCACGGCGGCCCGAAGCGCAAGGGCCGCAGCACCGCCCTGCGCGGCGGCGCGGTCCCCGTCACGGAGGGGGAGTGGCTGCCCCTTGAGGACGGAGTCGAGGTGTACTTCGCCAAGGGCGGCGCCTACCGCACCGGCGACCACTGGATCATCCCGGCCCGCACCGCCACCGGCAGCGTCGAGTGGCCGGTGGACGCGGCCCGCCGCCCCCTCCTCCAGGGCCCGGCCGGCATCGCCCGGCACTTCGCCCCGCTGGCCCTGATCAAGGGCGAGGGCAGCGCCGTCGACCTGCGCCTGGCGTTCGGCCCGCTGGCGAGCAGCATGCCGCCCGCGGACGAGGCCGCACTCGCGGCCGAAGAGCAGGCCCACCGAGAGGAACTGGCCGCCGAGGACCCCTCCCACGGGCGGTCCCAGACCACAGCCGAGGCGGAAGCCGCCGTGGAAGGAGACAACTGATGGCCAAGCCCCTGAGCGCGTCCAAGCTGGTGGAGATCCTCAGAGCCGAGGGCCTGACCGTCCACGAGGTCCGCAACTGGCGCACCCACAACCGCAACAGCAAGGGCCCCTGGGGCCCGGTGAACGGCGTGATGATCCACCACACCGTCACCTCCGGCACCGCCGCCTCCGTCGACATCTGCTACGACGGCTACTCCAGCCTGCCCGGCCCGCTGTGCCACGGCGTCATCGACAAGAAGGGCCACGTCCACCTCGTCGGCAACGGCCGCGCCAACCACGCCGGCCTCGGCGACGGCGACGTCCTGCGCGCCGTGATCAACGAGTCGAAGCTGCCGGCCGACAACGAGGCCGACACCGACGGCAACCGGCACTTCTACGGCTTCGAGTGCATCAACCTCGGCAACGGCAAGGACCCCTGGCCCGAGGCGCAGAAGGAGGCCATCGAGAAGGTGTCGGCGGCGATCTGCCGCCACCACGGCTGGTCCGAGCGCTCCGTCATCGGCCACAAGGAGTGGCAGCCGGGCAAGGTCGACCCGCGCGGCTTCACCATGGACAGTATGCGGAGGCGCATACGCGACCGGCTCAAGGGCGCCGGAGGCGGCAACAAGCCGGCCCCGGACCCCAAGCCGTCGCCCAAGCCGTCCTACGAGCCGTTCCCGGGCGCCGCGTTCTTCCACGTCGGGCAGCGCTCCCCGATCATCACGGCGATGGGCCGCCGCCTGGTCGCCGAGGGGTGCAGCCGCTACGAGGAGGGGCCGAGCCCCGACTGGAGCGAGGCCGACCGCCGGTCCTACGCGCTCTGGCAGCAGAAGCAGGGCTTCTCCGGCAAGGACGCCGACGGTATCCCCGGCAAGCTCACCTGGGACCGGCTGAAGGTGCCGAAGTCGAAGTAGCGACCGGGTTGCGCCCCTCCGCGTGGAGGGGCGCACGCCCGTGTTCACCAGCGGGGCAGCCGCAGCTCGTAGTCCGGCCGGATCCGCCGCATGTAGCCGGTGTCGTCCCGGCCGCGCATCCCGGAGTCGACGTACCGCCGGTGCAGCCGCTCCAGCTTGTCGTGGTCGAGTTCGACACCCAGCCCCGGCCCGGTCGGCACCCGGACCTCCCCGTCGCGCAGCTCCAGCCCGCCCGGCACGATCACGTCGTCCGCCGAGTTCCACGGGTAGTGCGTGTCGCAGGAGTGGTCGAGGTTGGGGATGGCCGCGGCGACATGGGTCATCGCGGCGAGGCTGATGCCCAGGTGCGAGTTGGAGTGCATCGACAGGGCGAGCCCGAACGCCTCGCACACGGCGGCCAGTTCCCTGGTCCTGCGCAGCCCGCCCCAGTAGTGGTGGTCGGTGAGCAGAACCTGGATGGCGTTCTGCTCGACGGCCGGCTTCAGATGCTCCCAGGCGATCACGCACATGTTGGTCGCGAGCGGCATGGGGGAGTCCTTCGCCACCTCGGCCATGCCCTCGATGCCCTTGGTCGGGTCCTCCAAGTACTCCAGGACGCCGTCGAGTTCACGGGCCACATACGTGGACGTCTCCACCGTCCACGCCACGTTCGGGTCCAGCCGCAGCGGCTGCCCGGGGAAGGCCTCCGCCAGCGCCCGGATCGCGGCGATCTCCTCGTCGGGCGGGAACACCCCGCCCTTGAGCTTGAACGACCTGAAGCCGTACCGCTCCTGCATCAGACGGGCCTGCTCCACGATCCCGGCCGGGTCGAGGGCCCCGCCCCAGTCGTCGGCGATGGCCGCGCGGCCGTCGAGCGCGGGGTGCTCGGCCCACTTGTAGAACAGGTACGCGGCGAACGGCACCGAGTCGCGGATCCTGCCGCCCAGCAGATCGCTGACCGGACGGCCGAGCAGCTTGCCCTGCGCGTCGAGACAGGCCACCTCCAGCGCCGAGGTGGTCCAGCCGCGCTCGTGGGAGCTGGGCACAGTCGGCAGCAGGGCCGAGTCGATCGCGGCGGCGACGGCGGTGGTGTCGAAGACGTCCATGCCGGCCACCACCTTCGCCGCGGCCTGCAGCCGCTCCAGCCGGGCGGTGCCGCCCGGGGACTCGCCCAGCCCCACCGTGCCGTCCTCCAGCACGAGTTGGAGGATGATCCGCAGCGCGAGCGGCTCGTGCACCCCGTTGGAGTTGAGCAGCGGCGGGTCACCGAAGGCGATCGGGGTGACGATCAGCTCCCGGATGCGCGTCCGGCTCATGCGCCGACCACCTCCAGACCGCGGTCGATGAGTTTGGACAGCCGGGCGATGTGCTCCGGCGCGGGATCCAGCAGCGGAGCCCGTACGCCGCCGACGTCCAGCCCGCGCAGCGCCACCCCGGCCTTGACGAGCGACACGGCGTACCCGGGGACCTCGTCGCGCAGGGCGACCAGCGGGCCGTAGAACTCGTCGAGGAGCCGGGAGACGAGGGCCTCGTCGTCCTCGGCGAGGGCCCGGTGGAAGGCCAGGGCGATCTCCGGGGCGAAGGCGAACACCGCCGAGGAGTACAGCTCGACGCCGATGCCCCGGTAGGCGGGCGCGGTCATCTCGGCGGTGGGCAGGCCGTTGAAGAACTGGAAGTCCTCCGTGCCCGGCACGGCACGCACCGCGCGGACGACGCGGTGCATCCGCTCGATGTCCCCGATGCCGTCCTTGAGTCCGACCACCCCGGGCAGGGCGGCGATCTCCGCGGCCGTGTCCTCGGTGAGCCGGGCGGTGCCCCGCTGGTAGAAGACGACGGGCAGCCCGGTGGCCGCGGTGACTTCCCGGACGTAGCGCACCAGTCCCTGCTGCGGGGCGCCGACCAGGTAGGGCGGCAGCAGCAGGATGCCGTCGGCGCCGGCGCGCTCGACACGGGCGGCCTGGTCCCGGGCGACCGGCACAGGACCGCCGGCGGCCGCGAAGACCGGGACGCGCCCGGCCGTGGTCCGCACCGCGACCTGGGTGGCCCGCTCGATCTCCTCGGCCGACAGGGCGTGGAACTCGCCGGTGCCGCAGGCGACGAACACACCTCCCGCGCCCGCGGCGACACCCGACTCGATGTGCTGGGCCAGCCGTTCCTCGTCCAGTGAACCGTCCGCCGCGAACGGCGTGACCGGGAAGAACAGCACTCCGTGGAACTTCATGTCTCCCTCATATGTGGAGGTGGGTGGTCAGCCCTTGGTGGCACCGGCGGCGATGCCGGTGACCAGCGAGCGCTGGAGGAGCAGATAGACGATCAGGCTGGGAATCAGGGCGATGACCGCACCGGCCAGCACCACTCCCGAGCCGACCTCGGGGTCGGTGCGCAGGATGGACAGGGCGACGGTGACCGTGTAGTCGGTGGGGTCCTTGGCGGCGATCAGGGGCAGCAGGTACTGGTCCCAGATCATGATGAAGCCGAGCACCCCGGCCACGCCGAGCGCGGGCTTGCACAGCGGCAGGATGACCTGCCACAGCATCCGCAGCTCACCCACGCCGTCGATGCGGGCGGCCTCCTCGATCTCGGCGGGGATGTCCTTCATGAACTCGGTGAGCACCATCACCGAGAAGCCCCAGGCGCCGAGCGGCAGGATGACGCCCCAGACGGTGCCCTTCAGATCGAGGCCGACCACGGGCACATGGCCGAGGACCAGGGACAGCGGGATGGCGATGACCTCCTCGGGGAGCATCATCGTCAGCATGAACAGGGTCAGGATCAGCGCCTGCCCGCGGAACTTGTGCCGGGCCAGTGCGTACGCGGCGAGTGTGCAGACGACGAGCTGGAGCAGCAGTCCGCCGCCCGCGATGACCAGGGAGTTGCCGAAGTAGTCCCAGATGCCGCGCTCGCCCGCCACTTCGAAGTTCAGCAGGCTCGGGTGGTGGGGGAGGAACGACAGGGTCGAACCGCTGGCCTTCTCGCTGAACGAACCGGAGAAGACCGTCACGAACGGCGCCGCGAAGACGCCCAGGGCGAGTACGCAGAGCAGGACGCGCAGCGCCCAGGCGAGGCCCGGCCGGTCGCTCCAGCCGAGGGCGGTGTCGAAACGGGCGGGGGTGGTGCGTTGCTTCCCGGCGGAATGTGCCGCCGGGGAGGCGGTCACCGGGGTCCGGACGGGGTCGATGGCGGGCGCGCTCATCTCACGTCTCCCCTCTTGCGGAAGTAGTTGACCGTGACGGTGAGCAGCAGCGTCACGCAGAGCAGGAGCACGGAGGCGGCCGAGGCGCCACCGATGTCGTTGCGGGAGAAGCCGAGGGTGTAGGCGCGGGTCATCCAGACGTCGGTCGATCCGGCCGGACCGCCGCCCGTGAGGACGTACACCTCGGTGAAGACGCGCAGTCCGCGGATGGCGGCGAGGGTGAGGACGATGCCGAGAGCCGGGCGGATCGCGGGCAGGGTGATGTGCCGCAGCCGCTGCCACAGCGACACCCCGTCCATCGCGGCGGCCTCGTACAGCGAGCGGTCCACGCCCGCCAGTCCGGCGAGGATGATCACCATGTTGTACGGGGCGAGCATCCAGATGCCCATGGCCATGGTCGCCCACAGCGCCGTGTCGGGGTTGTCGAGGTAGGGCACGGGCCCCAGGCCGAAGAGCCCGAGACCGCTGTTGATCAGGCCGTCGGAGGTCGGGTAGTACATCAGCCGCCACATCTCGCCGACCACCGCGGTGGCGGTGACGACGGGCAGGAAGACGGCGGTCCGGATGATCCGCAGCGAGCGGGCCTGACCTTCGAGCAGCAGGGCCAGGAGGACGCCGGCGACGATGCCGCCGAGGGACATGCCGATGCCCAGGACCAGTGTGTGGCCGATCGCGTCCTGGAAACGGTGGTCGGTCAGGACCCGCGTGTAGTTGTCGAGGCCGACCCACTGGTCACCGAGGAAGGGCCGCACGTCGAAGAAGCTGAGCCAGACGCCCTTGCCCATGGGGAGGAACTTGAAGACCAGCGCGAGCAGCAGACCCGGCGCGAGGAACAGCCAGGGCAGCACGGCCTTCTTGCTGAGGAACCGGGCTCTGCGCGGCCCGGGTGTCGTCACGGTCGCGGTCATTTCAACAGGTCCTGGTCCTTGAGGTCACCGGCGAGGGTGTCGTTGAGATCCTTCAGGCCGGAGCGGACGTCGCTGCCGCAGTACGTGAAGATGGCGTTGAGCGCGTCGGCGGTGTCCTGCTTGATCGGGGCGAAGTCGGGCGCGTTGGGGAACTGCACGGATGCCGTCTCGTACGCCTTCTGCACCACGCTCCAGCGCGGGTCGTCGCGCACCTTCGCGGCGTCCAGCGTGGAATTGACGGGGATGCGCACGACGGGCTGGTGGTCGCCGGTCATGGCGAGCGTCTGGCCCTCCGGGGAGATCAGGAAGGCCGCGAGCGTCTGTTCCAGCCTGGCCTTCCCGGTCTTCGCGCCGAAGTAGACGTTCTCGCCGTCGGCGAGCACGTCGTTGTTGCCGGCCGGGCCCGACGGCGCGGGCAGGACTTCGTACTTGTTCTTGCCGAGCGCCTTGTCGAACGTGGCGATGTTGTACGGGCCGGTGAGGTACATCCCGGCGTTGCCGTCCTGGAAGTTGGTGGTGTTCGCGGTGACGGAGGTGAGGGCGCTTGGCTGGATGACACCGTTGTCACCGCAGAAGAGGTTGTCCTTCATCCAGGTGACGGTGCGCAGGGCGGCCGCCGAGTCCATGGCGGGCCGGTAGCCGGTGCCGTCCTTGTCGATGATCCGCACGCCGCCCTGCCACAGCCAGCTGGCGCCCCACCAGGCGACGTAGCCGTTCTGCGCGCTGCCGGGCACGACCATGCCGTACGTGTCCTTCTTGCCGTCCCCGTCGGGGTCGCGGGTGGCGAAGGCCTTGGCGAGGGCGAGCGTGTCCTGCCAGGTCTTCGGCTGCGGCAGGCCGAGCTTCTCGCGCCAGTCCTTGCGGACGAACAGTGTCATGGCCTGGCGGGAGTAGGGGATGCCGTAGTGCCTGCCGTCGCGGCCCACGGTGGACGACCAGGACTTGGCGGTGATCTCGTCGTGTCCGGTGATCGAGGCCGGGGTGATGGGCTTGAGCAGGCCCTGGGCCTGGTAACTGCCCATCAGGGCCGTGTCGTTGATCATGACGTCCGGCAGGTCCTTGGTGGACGCCCGGCTCTGCAACTGCTGGTCGAAGTTCATGACCGGCTGGTAGTCGATCTTGATGCCGGTCTTCTTGGTGAAGGCGGCGAACACCCTCTTGTAGGTCTGGGCGGAGTCCGGATCGCTCCGGGTCCACACCTCCAGCGTGTTCGGATCGCCGGCCCGGGCGCTGCCGGAACCGGAGCCGCAGGCGGCCGTTCCGAACAGGAGACCCGAGACGGCGAGCGCGGCAGCCAGGCGTCGGCGATCCCGCATAGATGGCTCCGTAGCTCAGTTCATATCCGTGAACCAACTTCACGAATCTAAATGATCGGCCAAGCTAGGATCGTTTCATCACCATGTCAATACATGGCTGAAAGATTTCACCGACGTCACACGAGGCCCCACGAGGCCCCACGAGGCCGTCCGCGGACCCGGAGAACGACAGCGGCCCCAACCGGATGGACCGGTTGGGGCCGTGGGGGAGAAGGTTCGAGGTCAGCTGCGGTGCTCGGCGCGCTCGGCGTTCTTCTTCTTGAGACGGGCCGCCTCCTTGCGGACCTCCGCCTGGGTGGCGCGCTCCCGCTGCAGCCACTCGGGGCTCTGCTGCTTCAGCGTCTCGATCTGTTCGGTGGTGAGGGCCTCGGTGACACCGCCGCGGGCGAGACCCGCGATGGAGACGCCGAGCTTCGCCGCGACCACCGGGCGGGGGTGCGGGCCGTTGCTCCGCAGGTCCTGAAGCCACTGCGGCGGGTTCGCCTGCAGCTCGTTCAGCTCGGCGCGCGAGACGGCACCCTCCCGGAACTCGGCGGGTGTGGCCTCGAGGTACACACCCAGCTTCTTCGCCGCGGTCGCGGGCTTCATGGTCTGGGTGCTCTGGTGCGACGTCATGCCGTCCAGCGTATCGAGCGCGTGCACGACCGCTGACCACGGCCGGTGACTACGCAGACCGACTCCGGCCCCTCGCCCTGGCCCCTCGCCCCGGCTGTCGGCTCCGGCCGTTCGCCCCGGCAGCTGGTTCCGGCAGCTGACTCGGGCAGTTCGCCCCGGCCGTTGGCTCCGGCCCCTCGCGCCGGCTGTTGACCCCGGCCGCTCGCCCCGTCCGCCCGCTCCGAGCGACGAATTCGGCCGCTCGCCCCGGCTGTCGACCCCGGCTGTCGACGCCGGCCGCCGGCTCCGGCCGCTCGCCGCAGCCGCTGACCACGGTTGCTCGCTCCGGCCGGTAACCTGGCCGGGTGACAGGCTCGGATGAATCCCCCTCGTTCCGGCTCGTGTACGTCCCCGGGGTGATGCCCGACAAGTGGGTGCGCATCTGGAACGAGCGGCAGCCCGATGTCCCGCTGGCGCTGACGCAGGTGCCCGCCGGGGCGGCGGCCGGGCAGCTGCTGGGCGGGGACGCCGACGCGGGCCTCGTACGCCTTCCCGTCGACCGGACGGTCTTCAGCGCGATCCCCCTCTACACCGAGCAGACGGTCGTCGTCGTGCCCCAGGACCACCTGGTCACGGCTGTCGACGAGGTGTCCCCGGAGGACCTGTCCGACGACATCGTGCTGCACCCCCTCGACGACGTCCTCGACTGGGAGAACCTCCCCGGACGGCCCGCCTTGGAACGCCCCGCCACCACGGCCGACGCCGTCGAACTGGTGGCGGCGGGGATCGGCGTGCTCATCGTCCCCCTGTCGCTCGCCCGCCTCCACCACCGCAAGGACCTCACCCACCGCCCCCTCAAGGACGCCCCCGAGTCGAGCGTGGCCCTGGCCTGGCCCGAGAACGCGACGACGGACCTGGTGGAGGACTTCATCGGCATCGTCCGCGGCCGCACGGCCAACAGCACCCGGGGCCGCCGGCAGCCTCAGGCGCAGGAGAAGCCGCAGCGCGACGACCGCCGCAAGCAGCCGGCCAGGCCGGCGGGCGCGACCCGACGCGGCTCCGCCGGCGGCACCCCCACGGGCGGTAAGGGCGGTAAGGGCGGCAAGAACAGCAGGGGCGGCAAGCAGGGCAAGCCCCGCCGCCGCTCCTGATCACGAGCCCTCAGGGAGTCTCGCTACCCCGCCGAAGGAGACGGCTGGATCGCGTTCGGAGCCTCCGTGCGCAGGTCCTCCAGGCCCTTGGGGATGTTCAGCGTCAGCACCGGAGACCCAGGCTGCGGGGGCGGCGGCGTGGTCTGGTCCTCCGGCATCTTGGGCGGGCTGGTCTGCTGGAGGTTGACCTGCTCGTGATTGACCAGGCCGGTCTTCTCCAGGATCGTGATGTGGTCCAGCACCGTGGAGTTGGCCTGGTCGGCGAGCTGACGCACCAGCGTGTTCCGCGTGTTGGCGCGGATCTTGGCGATCGTCGAGAAGATCTGGCCGTGGGTGACCCGCATGATGGTCACCGCGGTCGAGTCGAACTCCTGGCCCTGGGCGCCCTCCACCGTCGCCACGAACTGCTGCTGCTGGGGCGAGGCCTGGTTGGGCAGCGTGATGCCCAGCTCGGGGGCGACCTTGCGGCAGGCGGCGTCCAGCCGCCCGTGTCCGACGACGAGGTGCTCGCCGGCCTCCTTCATCGCGGCCGACCCTCCGCGCTGCATCACGATCAGACCGAGGGGGTGCTCCCACAGCCCGGCCGCGCGCACCTTCACCACGAAGTCGCGGTCCGCCTCCGTCAGCGGACCGTACTGGGTGTTGGCGATGATGCGGTCCTGGCCGGAAGCCGTGTTCTGCACGCCCAGCATGCTCGGGTAGGCGAGCGCGGTGAGCGTAAGGATCAACGCACCGCCCACGAACGCGGTTCCTGCCGTGCTGCGCGAGATGCGCATCGTGCCTCCTGGGATATGAACGGCCCAACGCCAGGAGGTACGTATGCCGGCGGCGAAACAATCACCGCTGCCGCAAAAAATTTGATGAACCTGCCGGGCCCGGTGCCGAGGGCGGTACGGCACCGGAACCGGTCGCAGCGGCTCAGGACTGGTACGAGGCCGCGCCCGCCGTGCTCACCACCTTGTCGCCGTCCGCCCTGCTCAGCAGCCCGGCCGTCACCCACGCGTCCACCGTCGACCGCACCCGTGCCACCAGCGCCCCCTTGTTCCGGAACGGCGCCCCCGCCCAGATCTCGTCCAGCAGCGTGGTGCCGTCCGGCTTCGCCGGGTTGGCGACGCCCGAGTCCCGGCCGCCGAAGACGACCTTCGGCTCCGAACGCCGGAAGTAGGCGTGCGTCGGATCCTCCGTCCCCTCGGCGAACGGCGCCCACTCCCTGCCGTCCAGCGTGAAGTGCAGCGGCTTGCCCGGAACCGCCGTGAGGGAGTGCGACAGATCACCGGACAGCCCGGCATCGCGGTACAGCCCGACCTTCAGGTACTCCGTGGCGGCGTCGCGGGCGACCAGGTTGACCGGGCCGTGGAACAGCGTCTGCAGGGACGGGTCGTCCAGGGCCTTCTCCACCCGCGTCCGGAACGGCATGGCGATGCGTACGGTGTCGCCGGCCCGCCAGGTCCGGGACACGTCGAAGTAGCTCCCGGGCTTCGGGGTCCCGGACACCGCACGCCCGTTGACGGTCACCCGGAACCCGGCCGTCGCCCACGACGGGACCCGCAGCCGCAGCGTGAAGGAGGCCCGGCGGCCTCCGAAGGCCAGCGTGCTGCCCTGCTCCTGCGGATAGCGGGTGGTCTGCGTGACCGTGACGCCCTTCTCGGCCCAGGTCAGCGTGGACGGGCTGTACAGGTTGACGTACAGGGCGCTGCCGTCGGCCTTGGCGAAGTACACCGAGTCCTGGTACTTCGTGGCGCTCTCCATGCCGGTGCCCTCGCAGCAGGTCGTGCCCTGCTTGGGCGTGTAGTCCCGGACATGACCGGGCGTCAGCCCGATGAAGTACGTGACGAGCGGCTTCTCCGCGTCCGGCTTGTCCTGCTTCGAGCCGAGCACCTGGTTGTACAGGGCCCGCTCGTAGTAGTCCATGTACTTCGGGTCCTGCTCGTGGAAGAACAGGGCCCGGCTCAGCTTGAGCATGTTGTACGCGCAGCACGTCTCGGCGGTGGCCCCGCCGATCGTGCCCGCGATCACGTCACGGGCCTTCCAGAACTCCCCGGTGCTGGTGCCGCCGATGCCGTACATGCGGTGCGGTACCACCATGTCCCAGAAGTTCTTCGCCGCCGTCAGATAGCGCTCCTCGCCCGTCTCGTCGTACAGCCGCACATAGCCGGTGAAGATCGGGATGTGCTGGTTGGCGTGCAGCCCGTCGAGGATGTCGGTGTTCGCCGCGCACGCGTCGATCAGCCGGTCCAGGTCGAACAGCTTGGCCAGCGCGAGGTGTTCGGCCTTGCCGGTGATCGTGTGCAGGTCGCAGATCGCCTCGACGATGCCGCCGAACTCGCCGCTGGAGAAGATCCCCCACATGCGCTGCAGCGTGGACTCGGGCAGCTTGGACAGCCGGGAGTACATCCAGTCGCACATGCCGGACGCGAGGTCGAGGGCCCGGTCGTCGTCCGTGGCGGTGTACGCGTCGAGCAGCCCCCTGAGGATCTTGTGCGCGGTGTAGTACGGCGCCCACACCTTGGTGTAGTCGGAGCTGGTCCTCGACTCCAGGTCGATGAACTGCGTCTCCGGGTACGCCGCGAGGAACCCGGGGTGGCTGGGCCCGCCCCAGGTGCGGCGCAGGGTGGCGGTCAGGTCCCGGCCGGAGGCGTCCGCGAACGTCCCGCCCGCGCTCTCGTCGAAGGCGTACGACGCCAGATCGCCCCGGCCCGTCGAGGCGTCGGCGGCCCGGCGGCTCTGCAGCTCGGTGATCTCGGCGGCGGTCAGTGCCCGGGAGAAGACGTTGAACTCCTCGTAGGCGCCCGCGAAGACCGGGTCGGCGGAGTAGTTCGAGCGGCCCAGCCAGTTGTTCTTCAGCGTGCCGAGGGCCGCCGGGGTGAGGCTCATCGCGGTGTTCCGCGCGACGGCGGTGCCGTTGACGTAGAGCGTGCCGGTGCCGCCCGCGATCGTCACCGCCAGGTGGCTCCACTGGTTCAGCGGCAGCGCGGCCGTGCCGTTCAGGGCCTGCTCGCCGCCGGCGCCCGACGTGGTGATGGCGAAGCGCGGCACCCCGGCCTGGTTGCGGGCGGCCAGGTACAGGTAACGGGTGGTGTCGTCGCCGAAGTCGAAGACACGGGTCCAGTTGGCGTCGTGCGTGGGACGCACCCAGACGGACAGGGTGACCGCCGAGGCCCCGCCGAGCACGGCCGCCGGCAGATCCACGTACTGGTAGGAGCCCCGCACCTGATCCGCGCCGGTCCCGAACTTCCCGGGGACGCTCAGCACCGCCGGGTCCCGGCGCAGCGCCGCGCGCACCTCGGTCAGGGCCCCGACCATGGTGCCGATCCGGTCGGCGAACACCGGTTCCTTCGTGCCGCGGTACGCCTGTGCCAGCATGGTCAGGAAGTGGCCGGTGTAGTGCCCCCGCAGGTTGCCGTTGGCCTCACCGTCCAGCCCTTCCCAGCCGCCGGGGGCGACCGCGCCGCCGGTGGAGAGACCGGCGTTGGCACGGAACACCTGCAGCAGCCGGTTCACGTCGTAGCCGCGGGCGTGGTCCAGCATCAGCTGCCGCTTGTCGGCGAAGAGGCCCCGGCCGAGACTGACGTCCTCCAGATCGAAGGGCCGGACGGTCCAGGCGGACGGGACGTCCAGGGCTGCCGCCGCGACGGCCGCGGCCGCGGGAGCCGCCGTGGCCCGCCCGGCCGTCGTCTCGGAGAGCGCGGGCGCGGCCGCGGCGATCGCCGCGGCCTGAAGAAGGGTCCTTCTGGAGAGGGGCCGTGCCATGTGTGCTCCTCCACGGGTCCACGGTACGTGACATGGTCGATATGCCGAACACTGTGCGGATAGTCGACCAGACCCTAGGGAGGGGACGGGGGAGCGTCAACGGGGCGGGAGGGGTGAAGTTCAGGAAAGGCCGGCCGAGTCCAGGAGCCAGTCGTATGCGGCTCGTGCCGTGAACTCCTCCTGGCCGCCCCGCAGGAGCAGACCCGCGGTGGCGAACTCCGGCGCGTCCGCCTGCGCCGGGACGTACGGGATCGCGATGCACCGCATCCCCGCCGCGTGCGCGGCGGCGGCGCCCGGGGCGGCGTCCTCCAGTACCACGCAGGCCGCCGGGTCCGCCCCGAGCCGGCGAGCCGCCTCCAGGAAGACGTCGGGGGCCGGCTTGCCGTGCGCCACCTCGTCCACCGAGACGACCGTCCGCAGATGGGCGTCCAGGCCCGTGCCCGCCAGGACCGCCTCGATGGCCTCGGGCGAGGAGCCCGAGGCCACGGCCATCGGCACGCCTTCGGCCGCCAGCAGCTCGACGAACGTGCGCATTTCGGGGTACGCGCGCGTGGACCTGCTCGCCAGTTCCAGATAGCGGCGGTTCTTGGCCGTGAACAGCTCTTCCACGGAGGCCGGCAGGCCGTACCGCCCGATCCAGTCCGCGACCGTCTCCCGCGTGCTGATGCCGACGTACCGCTCGTGGTCCGTCCAGCCGAAGTCGGTGACGCCGTAGTCGGCGAGGGTCTGCCGACTCGCCTCGTAGTAGTTGGGCTCGCTGTCCACGAGCGTTCCGTCGAGATCGAAGATGACCGATATGCCGCCGAGCTTGCTCATGGCTCCAGCATGTCAAAGAACATGATCCACAGACCCGCAGGGGATCAGGACCGGGCCGCGCGGCCGACCGACTCCACCAGCGGCAGCAACCGGTGGGGGACGCGTTCCCGCAGCGCGATCTCGGTGCGGGTACGGACGACCCCGGGCAGGCTGATCAGCTTCTGGACGACGTCCTCCAGATGCGCGTTGTCCCGCGCCACGACCCGGGTGAGCAGATCCCCGCCGCCCGTGATGGAGAACGCCTCGACGATCTCGGGCACCGTCGCCAGCGCGTCGCCCACCTCGTCGAGATGGCCCTGGGTGACCTCGATGTGCACGAACGCGAGCACCGGATGCCCGAGCGCGGCGGGGGAGAGGGCCGGTGCCGTGCCGGTGATCACGCCGTCGCGCTCCAGACGGTCGAGCCGGGCCTGCACCGTACCCCGGGCGACACCGAGGATCCGGGCGCACTCACGCACGCTCGTGCGCGGCTGCTCCAGCAGCAGCCGCAGGATGCGGGTGTCGAGCTCGTCCACGGCCATGCCACGCCCTCCTCGTCCGCCGGCCCTGCCGCGGCCGCTCCGCGGCGGCTCCGGCTGTACCAATGGACCAGTCTAGAAGGGGCCTGCTGAGCCAGTGACGCCGGTGCGGCCTCGCCGGACGTCACGGGACAAGGAGGCGCTGAGAGCGTCGCTATGCCACGGGAACGGCGATGTACTTGTACTCGAGGAACTCGTTGATGCCGACGCGTCCGCCTTCGCGGCCGAGGCCGGACTGCTTGACGCCGCCGAAGGGGGCGGCGGGGTTGGAGACGAGGCCGGTGTTGAGGCCGATCATGCCGCTTTCGAGGCGTTCGGCGACGCGCAGGGCGCGGTCGAGGTTCTGGGTGAACAGGTAGGCGGCCAGGCCGAATTCGGTGTTGTTGGCGGCGGTGACGGCCTCGTCCTCGGTGTCGAAGGTGAGCAGGGCGGCGACGGGGCCGAAGACCTCGGTGTCGTTGATGGCGGCGTCGGGGGCGATGCCGGTCAGGACGGTGGGCGGGTAGAAGCAGCCCGGCCCTTCGGGCAGTTCACCGCCGGTGAGGACGGTGGCGCCGCGCTTGACGGCGTCACGCACCACGTCGTGGGCCTTGCTGCGGCCGGCCTGGTCGATGAGGGGTCCGACGTCGGTGCCGGGTTCGGTGCCGTCGCCGACGGTCAGGGCGGCCATGCGGGCGGCGAGGCGGGAGGCGAACTCCTCGGCGACGGAGGTGTGGACGTAGATGCGGTTGGCGGCGCAGCAGGACTCGCCCATGTTGCGCATCTTGGCGACCATGGTGCCTTCGACGGCGACGTCGAGGTCGGCGTCGTCGAAGACGATCAGGGGGGCGTTGCCGCCCAGTTCCATGGAGGTGCGGATGACGGTGTCGGCGCACTGGGCCAGCAGGATCCGGCCGACCTGGGTGGAGCCGGTGAAGGACAGCTTGCGGATCTGCCCGCCGCGCAGCAGCGGCTCGACGACACCGGCCGCGTCGGTGGTGACGACGACGTTCAGGACGCCGTCGGGCAGGCCGGCTTCCTTCAGGATCTGGGCGAGGGCGAGGCTGGTCAGGGGGGTCTGGGG